>CAYRLE010000065.1:0-14627 GCA_964425105.1 uncultured Gammaproteobacteria bacterium
GGCGTTGAGCGCGGAAGGATAAAGGGGGGCGCCTGAAGAAATTGGGCGCCATTGTTGACCAGGCGAGTGGAATTCTGTTAAATAGGCCCCCATCTCAGGGGACAAGATTCACCAGCAGCAAAAGAAGGCGCACATGGCAAAAGAAGAACATATCGAAATGGAAGGCACCGTGATCGAGACTCTGCCCAACACCATGTTCAGGGTGGAACTGGAAAACGGCCATGTGGTGACGGCCCATATCTCGGGCAAGATGCGCAAGCATTACATCCGCATCCTGACAGGCGACAAGGTCACGGTGCAGTTGACGCCCTATGATCTCTCCAAGGGGCGCATCGTCTTTCGCTCCCGCTAGTAGAACTCGGATTCATCGCCCGTACTCAGCGCCGACTGCTGGTGGGATGGGGGGTGGTTTTATCGGAAATCGTGATGCGTGATGCGTGCGTCTTAGGCAACCACCTTATCCAAATGACTCATCACTCATCACTCATCACGCATTACTCATCACACATCACCCCTTGACCGTCTCCCGGGCCTCCCTGACCTCGAAGGTGAGGCTGTCGTTCTTCACCCCGATGCGGATGTGGCCGCCCTTGGCCAGCTTTCCGAACAGCAGTTCCTCGGCCAGGGGTTTCTTGATGTGGTCCTGGATGGTGCGCGCCATGGGCCGCGCCCCCATCTTGGGGTCGTAGCCGTGCAGCGCCAGCCACTCGCGCGCCGTCTCTTCCACCTTGAGTGTCACCTTCCGTTCTTCCAGCTGGGTCTCCAGTTCGATGATGAACTTGTCCACCACATTGACGATGGTCTCCGCCGATAGCGGCGCGAACTGGATGATGGCATCCAGGCGGTTGCGGAATTCCGGCGTGAAGGCGCGTTTGATGACTTCAATGCCGTCGCTGCTGTGGTCCTGGGTGGTGAAGCCGATGGAGGGACGGCTCATCTGCTCGGCGCCGGCATTGGTGGTCATGATGATGATCACATTGCGGAAATCTGCCTTGCGGCCGTTGTTGTCGGTGAGCGTGCCGTGGTCCATGACCTGCAGCAGCAGGTTGAAGACGTCGGGGTGGGCCTTCTCGATTTCATCCAGCAACAGCACCGCATGGGGGTTCTTGGTGATGGCCTCGGTGAGCAGGCCGCCCTGGTCGTAGCCCACGTAGCCGGGCGGGGCGCCGATGAGGCGCGACACCGTATGGCGCTCCATGTATTCGGACATGTCGAAGCGGACCAGTTCGATGCCCATGATCTGGGCCAGCTGGCGGGTGAGTTCGGTCTTGCCCACGCCGGTGGGGCCGGCGAACAGGAAGGAACCGATGGGCCGGTTGCTGTGGCCGATGCCGGAGCGCGACATCTTGATGGCAGTCACCAGGGTGTCGATAGCCTCGTCCTGGCCGTAGACCACCATCTTCAGGTCGCGGTCCAGGGTGCGCAGCTTCTCCTTGTCGGAATGGGAGATGCTCTTGGCCGGGATGCGCGCGATTTTGGCGATGATGCTCTCCACGTCGCGCACGCCGATGGTCTTCTTGCGCCGGCTCTGGGGCTGCAGGCGCTGGAAGGCGCCGGCCTCATCGATGACGTCGATGGCCTTGTCCGGCAGATGGCGGTCATTGATGTAGCGCGCCGCCAGTTCCGCCGCCGTGCGCAGCGATTCCTTGCTGTAGCGCACCTTGTGGTGTTCCTCGAAGCGTGTCTTCAGGCCCCTGAGGATCTGGACGGTCTCGTCGACGCTGGGTTCGTTGATGTCGATCTTCTGGAAGCGCCGCGCCAGGGCGCGATCCTTCTCGAAGATGCCGCGGTATTCCTGGTAAGTGGTGGAGCCGATGCAGCGCAGTTCTCCGGAGGAGAGCATGGGCTTGATGAGATTGGAGGCGTCCATCACTCCGCCGGAGGTGGAACCGGCGCCGATGATGGTATGGATCTCGTCGATGAAAAGGATGGCGTGAGGCTCCTTGCGCAGTTGCGCGAGGATGCCCTTGAGACGTTTCTCGAAATCACCGCGGTATTTGGTGCCGGCCAGCAGGGCGCCCATGTCCAGGCAGTACACCGTGCTTTCCTCCAGTACTTCGGGCACCTCGTTGTCCACGATCTTCTTGGCCAGCCCTTCGGCGATGGCGGTCTTGCCCACGCCGGCCTCGCCCACCAGCAGGGGATTGTTCTTGCGCCGCCGGCACAGCACCTGGATCAGGCGCTGCAGTTCCGCATCGCGGCCGATGAGGGGATCGATGCGGCCCGCCTTGGCCTTGAGGTTGAGGTTGGTGGCGTACTGCTCCAGGGGGCTCTTGGCGTTTTCCTCCTCGCTCTCGCCATCCATTTCCGGCGAGATGGACATGCCGTCACCTTCGTCGCCGGCATATTTGGAAATGCCGTGGGAGATGTAGTTGACCACGTCCAGGCGGGTGATGTTCTGTTCGTTGAGGAAGTACACCGCCTGGGAGTCCTGCTCGCCGAAGATGGCCACCAGGATGTTGGGTGCGGCCACTTCGCGCTTGCCGGAGGACTGGACGTGGAACACGGCGCGCTGCAGCACCCGCTGGAAGCCCAGGGTGGGCTGGGTCTCGCGTTCTTCATCGCTGAGCAGCGGCGTGGTCTCATCCAGGAAGCGTGTCAACTCCTGCTTGAGGGTCTCGAGATCGGCGCCGCAGGCATGGAGAATGGCGGCAGCGGCGGAATTGTCGATCAGGGCGAGCAGCAGGTGCTCGACGGTGATGAATTCATGCTTCTTGTCCCGCGCTTCCTGAAAGGCGATGTTCAGTGTGTGTTCTACATCCTTGCTTAGCATAGGCTTGTACCCTTCATGTCATGTTCGCGTTGGTTTCGCTGGTTTACCGTGCCGCTACTGCGGTATTCATTCCGCTGCCTTTTCCATGGTGCACAGCAACGGATGCTGATTTTTGCGGGCGAACTGATTCACCAGCGCAACTTTCGTTTCCGCGATATCGCGGGTGAAGACACCGCAGACCCCGACGCCCCGGGTATGGACATGGAGCATGATCTGGGTGGCCTTCTCATGGTCCATGCCAAAAATGTTCTCCAGCACGTGGACCACGAAGTCCATGGGAGTATAGTCGTCGTTCAGCAGCAGAACTTTATACATCGGCGGACGTTTGACCTTGGGCTTTGCTTCCTGAAGCGCCAACCCGTCGTCATGATTCTGACGTTGATTCTTTCCTTTCATGGCGTTGATTATATCTGATCCGGCATGAAAATGCCGGTGGTGAACAGTTTCCTGTGACAGCTAAGTCATGGTTATTATGAGAAAATAACACACTGAAACTGTATCCTGAAAGCACTGCCTTGTGTGCAAGATAAATCACCAGACGCTCCGCTGCGCTTTAACTTCCCTTTGCAACCTTTGCAAAATACTTGCCAAGGATATGGTGCGTTTCTGGCTGATATTCAAGGGCTGTAATGTTTTGCCAGGGCTTGACTATCCGCAAGACATTGCTCAAAGTTGATGGCGAGGAGGTCATGTCAGCTGCTTGATTGCGACCGGTGTCTTCTTGAATGGAGACGGTAGTCTGGGTCCACCTTCTTGCGAAACAAGTCGTTTGAGACTGTTCTGTTTCAGAAAAATAATAGAGGTGTAAGGAAATATGGCCACCGGTGTTGTTAAATGGTTCAATAATGCTAAAGGCTTTGGCTTCGTGTCTCCGGATGAGGGGGGGGACGATGTTTTCGCCCATTTCTCTGCAATAACAATGGAAGGTTACAAGAGCCTGAAACAGGGGCAGAAAGTGGAGTTCGAGATTTCCGAAGGTCCCAAGGGGCTGTTTGCGGCGAACATCCGTCCGGCACAGGACTCCTGATCCCGGCGCATCTGTGCCTGCCTTGAATACACGCTCCCTGCTGGGGGGAAAGGTGATTTTCCCTTTGCCGCGGGACAGGTTCTCTGCGCCTGCCCCGCGGTATCAATGTTATCGATTGTCTCAGTAACTTACATCTGGTCCACGATGGCATCGCCGAAGCCGGAGCAGCTGAGCAGGGTGGCGCCGCTCATGAGGCGCTCCAGGTCGTAGGTGACGGTCTTGGCGGCGATGGCCCCCGACAGGCCTTTGATGATCAGATCCGCCGCCTCATTCCAGCCCAGATGGCGCAGCATCATTTCTGCCGACAGGATCAGGGAGCTGGGATTGACGCGGTCCTGGCCGGCATACTTGGGCGCCGTGCCATGGGTGGCCTCGAATAGGGCCACGGTGTCCGAGAGATTGGCGCCCGGCGCGATGCCGATGCCGCCCACTTGGGCCGCCAGGGCATCGGAGATATAGTCGCCGTTGAGATTGAGGGTGGCGATCACGCTGTATTCCTCGGGGCGCAGCAGGATCTGCTGCAGAAAGGCATCGGCGATCACGTCCTTGATCACGATCTCCTTGCCGCTGACCGGGTTGGTGAATTTGCACCAGGGACCGCCGTCGATCTCCTGGGCGCCGAATTCCTCGCGCGCCAGTTCATAGCCCCATTCCTTGAAGGCACCCTCGGTGAATTTCATGATGTTGCCCTTGTGCACCAGAGTCAGGGAGGAGCGGTCGTTGTCGATGGTGTACTGGATGGCCTTGCGCACCAGGCGCCGGGTGCCGTCCCGGGAGACCGGCTTGATGCCGATGCCGGAGCTTTCCGGAAAACGGATCTTGGTGACACCCATTTCCTTGATCAGAAAATCGACAAGCTTCTTGACCTCCGCTGTGCCGGCCTCCCATTCGATGCCGGCATAGATGTCTTCGGAGTTTTCCCGGAAGATCACCATATTGGTCTTTTCCGGCTCCCGCAGCGGGCTGGGGGTGCCTTGGAAATAACGCACCGGACGCAGACAGACATAGAGATCCAGTTCCTGGCGCAGTGCCACGTTGAGGGAGCGGATGCCGCCGCCCACCGGTGTGGTGAGGGGGCCCTTGATGGCCACCAGGAAGTGGCGGATGGCCTCCAGGGTTTCCTCCGGCAGCCAGGCGTCTTTTCCATAGACCCGGGTGGCCTTCTCGCCGGCATAGATCTCGCACCAGACAATGGAACGGCGCCCGCCATAGGCCTTGGCGACGGCCGCATCCACGACCCTGCGCATGGTGGGCGTGATATCCACGCCGATGCCGTCACCCTCGATGAAGGGCACGATGGGGCGCTCGGGTACGTTCAGCGACAGGTCGCTGTTGGTTGTGATGGTCTCGCCATCGTTGGGAATCTCAATATGCTGATATGTCATGAATACACCTGATGCTCGTTGTGAATGAAACATTGCCACGGCCCGCAAGCACCGTGGCATGTGCCGCGCGCGGACTGTTGCAGGCCGCACCAAATGGCGCCATTCTAGCAGTTCTCGCCTTGGTGGGCGAACAGGCGACTGTTCAGATTTCAGAGCGGTGGCCGATACGGAGTCAGTCATTCAGCAATTAGGGAAATCTCAACTATGACATGGGAACCGCATCTCACTGTGGCCAGCATCGTGGAACGCGACGGCCGTTTTCTTCTCGTTGAAGAGACCTGCAGCGGCCGCGTGGTGATCAATCAGCCGGCTGGTCATCTGGAGGAGGGCGAGAGCCTGCTGGATGCCGTGGTGCGGGAGACCCTGGAGGAGACCGCCTGCCGCATCAGGCCCACTGCCTTCACCGGCGCCTATCAATGGCGCAGCCCCCACAACAAGACCTATGTGCGCTTCTGCTTCGCGGCGGAATGTCTGGAGCAGGAAGTCAACAGGGAGCTCGATGACGGCATCTTCCACGTCCTGTGGCTGACCCGTGACGAATTGCAGCGCCGCCATGAGAACCTGCGCAGCCCCATGGTGCTGCAGTGCGTCGATGACTACCTGGCCGGCCGGCGCTATCCCCTGGAAGTGATCAACCATTTGGGATGAAGCGTAATGAGTGAAGAGGGATGAGTGATGAGTGATGGGATGGGGGCCGACGAAGCCTCCCTCTTCATTACGCATCACTCATTACTCATCACCCATCAGCCATCACCCAATACGCCGAGTACGACCCGCCGACTCCGGCAAGGTTTCATCCGGAAAAAACCGGTGGCCAATTCAGCAGTCCCTCTGTCCTCATCCCCCCATCCCGCCAGATTTGCTACAATAGCCCCCTTTCTTTCCAGTAGCATGCGCATGAATTCAGTTCCCAAAAATCCGGCCCGCGTGGTCGTCGGCATGTCCGGCGGCGTCGATTCTTCGGTGGCAGCCCTGCTCCTGCAGGAGCAGGGCTGGCAAGTCGGCGGCCTGTTCATGAGAAACTGGGAGGAATCCGACCCTCAAGGTCCCTGTCAGGCGGAGATCGATGCCCGCGATGCCCTGGCGGTGTGCGAGCACCTCGATATCGAACTGGATGCGGTGAGCTTCGCCCGCGAGTACTGGGATCGGGTATTCCGCTATTTCCTGGAGGAGTACCGCAGCGGCCGCACCCCTAATCCTGATGTGCTGTGCAACAAGGAGATCAAGTTCCGCGCCTTTCTCGATCATGCCCTGGCCCAGGGTGCCGAGCGCATCGCCACCGGCCATTATGCCCAGGTGCTGAGGCGGGATGGCCGCTACCGGCTGTTCAAGGGGCGCGATCCCGGCAAGGACCAGAGCTATTTTCTCTATACCCTGGGGCAGGCGCAGCTGGCGCGCAGCCTGTTTCCTTTGGGCGGCCTGCACAAGGCAGAGGTGCGGGCGCTGGCCCACCGCGCCGGTTTTCCCAATCACGACAAGAAGGACAGTACCGGCATCTGCTTCATTGGCGAACGCGACTTCAAGGCCTTCCTGGAGAACTACCTGCCGGCCTCGCCCGGCGAGATCTGCACACCCGAAGGTGAGGTGCTGGGGCGCCACGACGGGCTGATGTTCTACACCATCGGCCAGCGCAAGGGCATGGGCATCGGCGGCCGCCGCGCCGACAACGGCGAGCCCTGGTACGTGGTGGGCAAGGACCTGGCGGCCAACGTACTGCTGGTGGCCCAGGGGGCGCAGCACCCCCTGCTGTTCAGCCCGGCACTGGTGGCGGAGCAGCTGCACTGGGTAGCGGGCAGCGCACCGGCAATGCCGGCACGGCTCATGGCCAAGGTCCGCTATCGCCAGCCGGACCAGCCCTGTGTGCTCAGCGATCTGGGCGGGGGGCGCTGCCGGGTGGAGTTTCTCCATCCCCAGCGGGCGCTGACGCCGGGCCAGTCCGTCGTCTTCTATCGCGGCGAGGAGTGCCTGGGCGGCGGCATCATTGCCGCGGTGGAGAATGCCTTGCACGGGGAGGGCGTCGATGCCGCGCTCCATGGCTGACCGCACCCTGGCCCTGGCGGGGGTCTTTCAGGCCGCCGCGCTCGTCAAGCAGGTGGCCTGTGAGGGGCGGGCCGATGAAGATGCTTTCGAGACCTGTGTCCACAGCATCTTCGAGGTGAACCCCGAGAGCACGGAGGCGGTGTTCGGCGGCCGTTTCAAACTGGCCGGCGGTCTGCGCATCCTCTGCGAGCAGTTCGGGGACGGTGACAAGAAGGCCCATTTCGACATCACCAAGTACGTCATTTCCATCATGCACCTGGAGCGCAAGCTGGCCAAGCGGCGCGAACTGCTCACGGCGCTGGCCGAGGGCATAGAGCGGGTGCGCGGCCAGGCGGCCCATTTCTCCCCCACCCATGAGAATGTCATCGCCGCACTGGCGGATCTTTACGTCAACACCATCAGTACCCTGACGCCGCGCATCATGGTGCAGGGCGAGCATGGCTATCTGTCAGCGCCCGCCAATGCCAACAAGGTGCGGGTCCTGCTGCTGGCGGCGATGCGCGCCGCAGTGCTGTGGCGCCAGTGCGGCGGCAGCCGCTGGCAACTCATCTTCCGTCGCCGCCAGGTTTACCAGAGCGCCAAACAGTTATTGACCGTATAGACAACGGAAGTAGTGAGGAGTGAGGCGTGAGGAGTGAGGAGAACAAAATGATGCAGGTTGAGTGATCTCACCTCACCCCTCACGCCTCACACCTTACGGACACATAAACAACCGACAAGAGAAGGCATAACGAACATGGATTATTCCCCCCTGACCGCCATTTCCCCCATCGACGGCCGTTATCAGGACAAGGTCGGTGAACTGCGACCCATCTGCAGCGAGTTCGGGCTCATCCGCCACCGGGTTTTGGTGGAGGTCCGCTGGCTGGAGGCCCTGGCGGCCTGCGATGCCATTCCCGAGGTGGCGCCGCTGAGCGAGCATGCCCGCCGCATTCTCCAGGGCATCCTGGATGGCTTTTCCGAGGGCGATGCCCAGCGCGTCAAGAACATCGAGCGCACCACCAATCACGACGTCAAGGCGGTGGAATATTTCCTCAAGGAGAAAATCGCCGGCAATCAGGAGTTGGAGGCGGTGTCCGAGTTCATCCATTTCGCCTGCACCTCCGAGGACATCAACAACCTGGCCTATGCCCTGATGCTGCGCGAGGCGCGCAATCTGCTGCTGCCGCTGTGCGACGAGATCATCGCGTCCATCCGCGACCTGGCTCAGCGCTACGCCGCCCTGCCCATGATGGCGCGCACCCACGGCCAGCCGGCATCCCCCACCACCCTCGGCAAGGAGATGGCCAATGTAGTGGCGCGCCTGCGTCGTCAGCGCGAACAGCTGATCGCCGTTCCCCTGCTGGGCAAGATCAACGGGGCCACCGGCAACTACAACGCCCATGCCGTGGCCTATCCGGAAGTGGACTGGCCGGCATTCGCACGCAACTTCGTCACCGGCCTGGGCCTGGAGTGGAATCCCTACACCACCCAGATCGAGCCCCACGACTATCTGGCCGAGTTCTTCCAGACCCTGGGGCGTTTCAATACCGTATTGCTGGATTTCTGCCGCGACGTCTGGGGCTATATCTCACTGGGTTATTTCGCCCAGCGCACCGTGGCCGGGGAGGTGGGTTCCTCCACCATGCCTCACAAGGTCAACCCCATCGACTTCGAAAACGCCGAGGGCAACCTGGGACTGGCCAATGCCCTGATGGCCCATCTCAGCGCCAAGCTGCCGGTCTCCCGCTGGCAGCGCGACCTCACCGACTCCACGGTGCTGCGCAACCTGGGGGTGGGGCTGGCCCATGGCATGATCGCCTACCGTTCCTGCCTCAAGGGCATCGCCAAGCTGGAGTGCAACGAGGCGCGCATCCGCGCCGACCTGGACCAGGCCTGGGAGCTGCTGGCCGAGCCCATCCAGACCGTGATGCGCCGCTACGGCATCGCCAATCCCTACGAAAAACTGAAGGAGCTGACCCGCGGTCATGCCGTGGACCGCGACACCCTGCGCAGTTTCATCCAGGCCTTGGAGATACCCGAGAGCGCCAAGCAGCAGCTGCTCAGCCTGGCGCCGGCGGACTACACCGGCTATGCCGAGACCCTGGCCCGCGAGGTGTGATAACTGTGAACTGATTCACGGTTTCCTGGAGGACGGGTGTGGATAATTGTTTCCACAGGGAGACGGGAGCGACGCATCTCCTTCCTCCTCCTCCTCCTCCTCCAAGAGCGTCGCTCCATTGCCCTCGACCCGAACTGCTTGTGCTCCTCCCCCGGCAGTTCGGGTTTTTCTTTTTCTGCCGCAGTTGCTTCTTTCGTATGCAAGGCCCTACCATTAGCGCTTTCTCCCGGCACTGAAAGAAGGCACGACATGATAGATCCCTATTTGCTCAGGAACGATCTGGAGGCCACGGCGGCGAAACTGGCGCGGCGCGGCTTTCAACTGGACGTGGCGCGTTTCCGCGCCCTGGAGGCGGAGCGCAAGGAAATCCAGGTGCAGACCCAGGCGCTGCAGCACGAGCGCAACAGCCGTTCCAAGGCCATCGGCAAGGCCAAGGCGGCAGGAGAGGACATCGAGCCTCTGAAGGCTGCAGTGGCTGAGCTGGGCGAGCGTCTCAGGGCGGCGGAGGCGCGCCTGGAGGCGGTCCAGCAGGCCCTGCGGGAGATCACCCTGGGCATTCCCAATCTGCCCCACGACAGCGTGCCGGACGGCCAGGATGAGGCGGACAATGTGGAGATCCGCCGTTGGGGGGAGCCGGCCAATTTCACTTTTCAGCCCAAGGATCACGTGGACCTGGGTGAAGGACTGGGGCTGCTGGATTTCGACGCCGCCGCCAAGATCACCGGTTCGCGTTTTGTCACCATGGGCGGTCCCCTGGCGCGCCTGCACCGCGCCCTGACCCAGTTCATGCTGGACCTGCATGGTCGTGAGCACGATTACCAGGAAGTCTATGTGCCCTACATCGTCAATGCCGACAGCCTGCAGGGCACCGGGCAGCTGCCCAAGTTCGCAGAGGAGCTGTTCGCCGTGCAGCGCGACGGGCGTTGCGACGAGTTTTTCCTGATTCCCACCGCCGAGGTGCCGGTGACCAACCTGCTGCGCGACGAGATCCTCGACGCCGAGCAGCTGCCGCGGCGCTATGTCTGCCATACCCCCTGTTTCCGCAGCGAGGCGGGCTCCTATGGCAAGGACACCCGCGGCATGATCCGCCAGCACCAGTTCGAAAAGGTGGAAATGGTGCAGGCGGTGCGCCCTGAACATTCCTATGAGGCCCTGGAGGCATTGACGCGCCATGCCGAGACGGTACTGCAGCGTCTCGGGTTGGCGTACCGGGTGATGGCGCTGTGCGCCGGCGACATGGGTTTCTCCGCCGCCAAGACCTATGACCTGGAGGTGTGGCTGCCGGGGCAGCAGAAATACCGCGAGATCTCCTCCTGCAGCAATTTCGAGGATTTCCAGGCGCGGCGTATGCAGGCGCGCTGGCGCAATCCCGACACCGGCAAGCCCCAGCTGCTGCACACCCTCAACGGCTCCGGGCTGGCGGTGGGCCGCACCCTGGTGGCGGTGATGGAGAACTACCAGGACGAGGCCGGGCGCATCCGCATTCCCGAGGCGCTGCAGCCCTATATGGGCGGCATGACACGCATCGGTTGAGACCATGGACTATCTGCCGGCCTTTCTCGACATTCGCGGCCGCTGTTGCCTGGTGGTGGGCGGCGGCGCGGTGGCGGCGCGCAAGGCGGCCCTGCTGCTGCAGGCCGGCGGCGCCGTGGAGGTGGTGGCGCCCATGCTCTGCGATGCGCTTTTGGGCCTGGTGCGGGAAGGGCGCGTCAGCCACCGTGCCCAGTGCTATGCCCCCGAGTTGCTGAAACAGGCCGCGCTGGTGGTGGCCGCCACCGACGACCCGCAGCTCAACCGCCTGGTCTCGGAGCAGGCCCGCAGCCGCGCCATTCCCGTCAACGTGGTGGATCAGCCGGCGCTGTGCAGCTTTATCTTTCCTTCCATCGTGGACCGCAGCCCGGTGATCGTGGCGGTCTCCAGCGGCGGCGCTTCGCCGGTGCTGGCGCGCATGCTGCGTGCCCATCTGGAGGCCGTCATTCCCGCCGCCTACGGCCGTCTGGCGCGGCTCATGGGCGGCTTCCGGGAGGCCGTGAAGGCCCGCTTCCGCGACAGCGGCCAGCGGCGCCGTTTCTGGGAGAAGCTGTTGCAGGGGCCGGTGGTGGAGATGGTCTTTGCCGGCCGCGAACAGGAGGCTGCGGCCGCCATCGAGCGCCAGATCGAGGCGGGGGAGGCCCCCGAGGCGCGCGGCGAGGTCTATCTCATCGGCGCCGGCCCCGGCGATCCCGACTTGCTCACCTTCCGCGCCCTGCGCCTCATGCAGCAGGCCGATGTGGTGTTCTACGACCGCCTGGTGTCGCCCGCCATCCTGGACATGGTGCGCCGCGATGCGCAGCGTTTCTACGTGGGCAAGAAACGCGACTACCACAGCGTGCGCCAGGAGGAGATCAACCGCCTGCTGGCGGAACACGCCCGCGCCGGGCGCAAGGTGGTGCGCCTCAAGGGCGGTGATCCCTTCATCTTCGGACGCGGCGGGGAGGAGATCGAAACCCTGTCCCGGCAGGGCATCCCCTTTCAGGTGGTGCCCGGCATCACCGCCGCCAGCGGCTGCGCCGCCTATGCCGGCATCCCCCTGACCCACCGCGACTACGCCCAGTCGGTGGTCTTCGTCACCGGCCACCTCAAGGACGGCAGCATCAATCTCGACTGGGACAAGATCATCCAGCCGCGCCAGACCATCGTCATCTACATGGGGCTCACGGGCCTGGAGACATTGTGCCGGGAACTGGCGGCCCACGGCCTGACGCCCGCCACCCCTGCAGCCCTGGTGGAGCACGGCACCACCCCCCAACAGCGGGTCTTCACCGGCACCCTGGAAACCCTGCCGGCCATCGTGCGCCAGGCCGATGTCCATGCCCCCACCCTGGTGATCGTGGGCGAGGTGGTGAGGCTGCATGAAAGCCTGGCCTGGTATCGGCCCCATGAGAGTGATGGGTGATGGGTAATGAGTGATGCGTTGGGTGGAGGAAGCTGATGGTTCTCCCCTCTCATCACCCATCACTCATCACTCATCACCTAATCCCCCGTCCCCCCACTTTGTTCTATCCCGCCCCACCCACATGGCCTGGGCCTGCGCCTCGGCCTCCGCGATGCTCGCCGCCCGCCCCAGCAGGCGCAGCACGATGGCGGCGCTGCCGGTGACCGCCGCCGTGCCGTATTCGTCTTCCAGTTCGCCGCGCCACAGGGCCGCCAGGCGTGAGACATCCAGTTTTTCGTCCTTGAGGTGGCGCTTGTTGAACAGGGCCGGCCACTCCTCTTCGCCGGCCGCTTCTCCATGCACGGTGAACACCGGGCAGGGCAGGTCCGGGTTGCGTTCGGTCTCGCCCCCTTCGCCCTTGAATACCGCCATGTGGGGCTGCCCCAGCAGCAGCGCCGCCTGCTGGTGGATGGCGCGGTAGCCGGGATGGAAAATGCCCTGCAGCAGATAAGGGGCGCCCAAAGGGTTGAGCATGCGCAGCAGGGTGTTGACGGGGGAGCGCAGACCGAACAGGCGGCGCAGTTCAAGGATCTCCTTGAGCCGCGGACAGAAGTTTTCCAGGGGGATGAAGGCGAAATTGCGGCGCGCGATTTCCCGCTCCGCCTCCTTGAAATCGCCACAGAGGGGAATGCCCAAGGCCGTCAAGGCATCGGGCGTGTAGACCCGATCGTCCTTGAAGCCGCGCGTGCCGTGCATGAGGATGGTGATGCCCTGTTCCGCCAGCAGCAGGGCGGCGAGAATGAACCAGGGCAGCTGGCGGCGCTTGCCGGCATAGCTGGACCAGTCCAGCGCCACCGTCGGCAAATCCATGGGCAGGGACAGGGAGGCGCGGGCGGCCTGCACGAAGCCGGCCAGTTCCTCGGGGCTCTCCTCCTTGACCCGCAGCAGCATCAGGAAGGCGCCCAGCTGTACCGGTTCCACTTCATCCGCCAGGATCATGGCCATGGCCTGGCGGGCCTCGTCGAAGCTCAGGGAGCGGGCGCCTTTCTTGCCCCGTCCCAGGATGCGCACGTACTGTGCAAAGGGATGTGTATGATTCATGGCCTCATTGTCGGCCATCCTTGACGCGAAAAAAAGCCCCGGCATGAGCCGGGGCCTTTTGGGGACTGCTGCCTGCAGGGATCAGTCGTCGCCGCTGAAGGCGCCGATGATCTGCAGCAGGCTGAGGAACAGATTGTAGATGCTCACGTAGAGGCTGACGGTGGCCAGGATGTAGTTGTTCTCGCCGCCGTGGATGAGCTGGCTGGTCTGGTAGAGAATGAAGCCCGACATCAAGAGCACGAACATGGCGGAGATGGCCAGCTGCATGCCCGGGATATCGAAGAACAGTGCCCCCAGGGAGCCCAGAAAGGCCACCAGGATGCCCACCATCAGGAAGCCGCCCATGAAGGTGAAATCCTTGCGCGTGGTGAGCACATAGGCCGACAGCCCGAGGAAGATGGCCCCCGTGCCGCCCAGGGCGGTCATCACGATCTGGCCGCCGTTGGGCAGGCCCAGATAGAGGCTGATGATGGGCCCCAGTGTCAGGCCCATGAAGCCGGTGAGGGCGAACACCGCGGCGATGCCCCACACGCTGTTGCGCAGCTTGTGGGTGAGGAACAGCAGCCCGAAATATCCCACCAGCGTCAGCACCAGGCCCGGGTGAGGCAGATTGAGCATCACGGACAGACCTGCCGTGGCGGCGCTGAACAGCAGCGTCAAGGACAGCAGGGTATAGGTGTTGCGGATCAGCTTGTTGGTGGCCAGGGTGGAGGCCGCCGGTCTGCTGATAGTGGTCTGATAAGGGTTCATTGCTGTTTGCTTCCTCGTGTTTGGACAGACAAGCATGGAATATAGAGGCTTGCCATCGCAAAGACAAGGGGCACTCCTCAGTTTGTTCTTTATTTCATTGAATAATAAAGGGTTATTGCTTATGGCCCTGAGCGCTGGCCGGGAGTAATATGAATCCGTCGGACAACGGAGCTAATATGGTCCCTATCTGGAAAATGAGGCCTGGCCTGCGACAAGCCCTCTATTATGGGGCGGCGGCGCTGGTAACGGCCACACTATCTGCGGAGGTCAGCATGGCACTCGAATTGACATCACCGGCTTTTGGGCCCGGCGCCACCATCCCGGCACGCTACACCTGCGAAGGGCAGGACATCGCGCCGCCCCTGCAATGGCGGGGCATACCCGACGGCACCCGCAGCCTGGTGCTCATCGTGGACGATCCCGACGCCCCCGATCCGGCAGCGCCGCGCATGACCTGGGTGCACTGGGTGCTTTACAACCTGCCGCCAGATCTAGAGGGCCTGCCGGAAGGCGCCACCTCCCGCGATCTGCCGCCG
>CAYRLE010000066.1:0-14499 GCA_964425105.1 uncultured Gammaproteobacteria bacterium
TGCCGCAGGGGAACAATGCGTGTCCGATGCCCCGCCGGCTGAGTTCCCGCCCTCTTGCCCCGCTGCGCAAAAGAGGTGATGATTGGCGGCACAGATTCGGTTTACCAGCGAGGAGTGCAAACATGAGTACGCCACAATCGGCCATCCTGCCGGAAGCGGGAAATCACGCCAGTTTCTTTATTCTCGACATGGCGCGCGCAGATGCTGCACGGCAGGCCGTGGGCCAGGCTGCCGCCGCACTGCCGGCGTTGTTGAATGAACTGGGTCGTGATGATCCCGCCGCGGGGCTGGTAGGCAGCGTGGCTTTCGGTGCCGCCTACTGGCAGCTACTGCATCCTGCCGGTGCGCCCTCCAGGCTGGCCCCTTTCCAGGAAATCCGTGGTGTGAAGTCAGCGCCTGCCAGCGGCGGTGATGTCTTCGTCCATGTTCATTCCAACCGCCATGATCTCAACTACGAAGTGCTGCGCCGTTTCTATCAGCCTCTGGCGGCCCATGCCCGGGTGTTGGAGGAGGTTCATGGTTTTCAATATCTGGATTCCCGCGACCTGACGGGGTTCATCGACGGTACCGAGAATCCCAAGGGGGAGGCGCGTGCTGCCGTGGCCTTGATCGGCGATGAGGACCCTGAATTCGCGGGCGGCAGTTATGTGCTGACCCAGCGCTATGTGCATCGCCTCCAGGCATGGCAGCAGCTGGCGGTGGCGGAGCAGGAAAAGATCATCGGCCGCAGCAAGCCCGATAGCGTGGAGTTACCGGAGGCGGAGAAGCCGCCCACCGCCCATATCAGCCGAGTGGTGATCGAGGAGGATGGCGAGGAACTGGAGATCGTACGCCACAGCATGCCCTATGGCGAGGTGGCGGGCGAGGCAGGGCTGTTCTTCCTGGCCTACAGCCGCGAGCGCGCCATCTTCGACCGCATGCTGGGGCGCATGTATGGGGTCGAGAACGGCGGGCTCTATGATCACCTGATGGATTACACCGAGCCGCGCAGCGGCGCCTATTTCTTTGCCCCCTCGCTGGAGACGCTGCGCAGCCTGGCCTCATGACAACTCAGTATATGTTGCTGGCCGCTCTCTGGAGCGGCTGGTGCGTATTGCACAGCTTTCTGGCCTCGCTGCCGGTGCATCACTGGCTGCGGACACGGTTGGGAAAACTCTATCGCTATTACCGCCTGTTCTACAATGGCGCAGCCCTACTGACCCTGGTGCCGGTGCTGGTCTACTCCTCCCACTTTCACGGCACAACCCTCTTTGTCTGGGATGGCACCCTGCGCCTGCTGCAGGGACTGCTGATTGGTGCCGGACTGCTGCTCTTCATTGCCCCCCTGCGCTACTACGACATGGGCCAATTTCTCGGCCTACGCCAGCTGCGTGAGGGCGCAGGCCAGGCCGGACTCGACGCAGGCGGCGGCCTGACCACGGCCGGTATCCTCGGTTGGTGCCGCCATCCCTGGTACAGTGGCGGCCTGTTGCTCATCTGGGCCCGCGACCTGGATACAGCCACCCTGGTCGTCAACACGGTGCTCAGTGCCTATCTGGTCATCGGCGCCCATCTCGAGGAGCGCAAACTGTTGTGCGAGTTCGGCGAGGCATACCGGCGCTACCAGCAGACAGTGCCCATGTTCATCCCCTGGAAGAAGGGGGGCGGCGGGTGAGGCGCGCTCTTTACAGGATGGGGGAGACGCTGGTGCTGATATAGGGGGACTGCACCAGCACGGTAACGCCGGCGGGCGCTTTACGGGGTTCGCTCTGCCACAGCAGGATGTCGTAGTAGCTGCGGATGTTTTCCACGTAGCGCTGGGCCTCGATGCCGCGGGCGTAGCCGTGGCGGGTCTGGCGGTACCAGCGTTTCTCCATGAGCAGGGGCAGGTTGTCCTTGACGTCTATCCACTTGTCGGGATCCCCGCCGCGCTTGCGGGTGATGTCGCGCACGTCGTAGATGTGCCCCAGCCCCAGATTATAGGCGGCCAGAGCGAACCAGGTGCGGTCCGGTTCGCCGATGGAGGCGGGCAGGCGCCGCTTGAGGCGGTTGAAGTAGCGCGCGCCGCCGAAGATGCTGTTGCGTGGATTGATGCGGTTGCGGTAGCCCATCTCCGCGGCGGTGCTGCGGGTGAGCATCATGATGCCGCGCACTCCGGTGGGCGAGATGGCGCGCTGGTTCCAGTGGGATTCCTGGTAGCCGATGGCGGCCAGCAGGCGCCAGTCCTCGCTGTACTTGCGGGCCGCTTCCTGGAAATGCTGCCGGTAACGGGGCAGGCGCCGTTCGATATGGCGCAGGAATTTACGCACCCCTACGTAATCGAAATCCTTGATATGACCGTAGTGGCGCTCCTTCAATTGGGCGAGTGTGCCATCGTCCTCGATGTGCCGGAAGAAGCGCCAGGCCTCCCGGTAGAGGCTGTCGTCGTCGCCCTTGGGGAAGGCCCAGGCGAGCTGCTGGGGGGCGCTGAGATCGAAGGCGATACGCAGTTCGGGGTAGTAGCGCTGATAGAGGCTGACTTCATGGGAATCTGCCACGGTGTAGTCCAAGTCCCGCTCCCAGACCCGCGCCAGCAGTTCAGCGATGCCGGCCTGATCGTTGCTGCGCCAGTTGATGGGCGTCTGGCGCGACAGTTCGCGCAGCCGGTCGGCATGGCTGCTGCCGGCCACCACTTCGATGAGGCCGGCCGTGAGGTCCTCTTTGTGCCGTGGTGCCTTGCTGCCGCTGCGGTAGACCAGCTGCTGAGTGATCTGCTGATAGGGCGGCCCGAAGCGTACCCAGCGCTTGCGTTCCTCGGTGACGGTCAGCCCAGCTGCTGCCAGGTGGACGTTGCGTTGGGCTACCAGCGGCAGAATGGCATTGAAGCTCGCCGGGGTGACGATTTTCAGGTGGACCCCGAGATGGTCGGCAAACAGTTTCATGAGGTCGTATTCAAAGCCCGCCGGCCCGCTGGGACCTTCATAGAAGGTGGTGGGGCTATTGCGGGTGAGCACCACCAGTTCACCGCTGCGCAGGATCTGTTCCAGCACACTGGGCGATTGGGCGTGACGGCTGATGAAGGGCGCCGATGACAGCCCCAGGAGCATCACCGTAACGGCGATGAAAGACTTGAGATATATGCGTTCATGCATGACGAGGTCTGCACCTTCTTGGAGCTATTTTGGGGTACAATAGGCGCGGTCCTAAAGTACCCGGCGACAATCCGTTGTCGGATCTACTACGGAGAGGTACCGAAGCGGTCATACCGGCACCGACTCGAAATCGGTTGGGGGCCTAGCCGTCCCACGCGGGTTCGAATCCCGCCCTCTCCGCCATTCATCCGTGTCTCTGCAGAGAGTGAAATGCTGTCCTGTGGAGCCTGTATCGCTTCTTCTCACCTGCTGTCTTGTTGCTTATCAGGTGAGTCGTGAATTTGACGGTTATTCAGATGTGGTCTCTGAATACGTGTGTAGATGTCTAATTTTAAATGATTTTCGAAATAATTGCGAGTCTGCCTGGGCTGCAGTTCAAGGTGATTCTTTACTGCTGCCCTAAGCTGCTGAGGTGGCAGGGAAAAGCGCCTCCACACTTTGGCCTCCCCCTTATGGAAACAGGGGGGCGATGGGGTCAAGTGGGGCCAGGTTCCTTTTGTGGCAAATTCGGCGTATCCTCAATCCTGCTGAGAGGTGAAGCGCTCAGTCATCTGGTGACCGAGGTTTGAACCCTTTTCACTTGGACTTGTCACAAGCATCAAGGATAATAATTCCGTTCAAACAAACCAGCATGAAAACAAGGACAATAAAAATATTCCTCTTTCTCTGCCTGTTGTCGGCGCCGTTGCTGGTGTCCGCGGCACCTGCGGCGCATCATCACTCAGGCGCTGCCGCTGCCAGCCAGTCCTTTGCTCAGGGCATGGCGGCCGTGCAGGGCAGTACTGACACCCAGTACGCCGAACGCACAGAGATCGACGGCCATCGCTGCAGCGACGGCGGTTGCTCCTCGGTGGGTTGCTGCGTCGCCTCTGACGACTACGTCCCCAGCGAACGCCTGTTATCCGTCAATTCGGTATTCATCACCATTCTCGCCTCTGTGACAGAAGTCTTTCTGTCCTCCGACACCCGACCTCCCATTACCTCTGCCTGAGCCGCCCTTTGTTCAGGGCGCCACTCCATGGGCATTTGCCGTGGAGTGCATGCAGTGGCCGCAGCCGCGTATTCCGTGGCGGGCGGTTCCGGGCCAATCACACAAAAGAAATTCAGGATCGCATAAAGAGATCCGATGTGGGTTGTGCCTGTCCGGCAGGTCGGTATGGCATAAGGAGGTGACGGTCGGTTGTTTCATGTGTTGCCCAGGATTGTGTATGGAAGTCCCCACTATGCACAGTCGGGCGGTACGGGGGCAGCTGACAGGGATCAACTGTACATGCCCTGCCGGGCAGGCTCTTTTTTCCGAGAGGCAAGCATCTCTCACTGGCTGTTTGCATGGTTGCTATGCCAATTGCTAGCTAAGGCTTAAGTGGAATAATTTAGGGACCCCTGCTGTACTTTCTGTACTTTGGCCGGGTGTCCCCACATTGATTTTAAAGTACGCCGCCGGCATCACGGTGGACCAGAACCAAGGAAATCAACTCATGGAATATCGAAAGATAACAGCCATCATCCGCCGCGAGGCTGTCGCTAAGGTGGCGAAGAATCTCAAGGAGATCGGCGTCAGCGGCATGACCATCACCAAGGTTGAGGGCTACGGTCACCATGCCGAATTCTATGCGGCCGGCAAGATGGCGCCCAGCGCCAAGATCGAGATCTTCACCAGCAAGGACATGGCGCGCAAGATCACCAATGTCATCATGGCCATCGCCCATACTGGGCATTCCGGTGACGGCATTGTCGCCATTCATCCGGTGGAAGAGTTGTATCGTATTCAAAATCGCAGCAACGCGGACTGAATGCCACGCTGGCGTCGCTGTCCGTGGGCCTGTTCATCGTGAGCGCTCTGTTGCTGGCCGGTTAATAACCACGTGCCGGACAAGGTGTCTGGGGAGCAGAGCGGTAGTACAATGAAGGAACAGGGGGATGCCGTACCCGACCTTGTAGAGGCAGAGCATGGCGAGGGGCATGTGCACTGATCGATCCTGGTGACCGCGGGGCAAGCACGAAGCGCTGCCGTTTTTGTCAATGACAATCAGAAGGAATTGCCGTATGGAACACAATCATCAGGACAAGAACAAACACAAACACGAACACGAACACGAACACGAACACACACACAAGCACGAACACAAGCACAAGCACAAAGATCCGGTGTGTGGCATGGAAGTTTCGGCGGATTCTCCACATCACGCCGAACATGACGGGCGGCACTATTATTTCTGCAGTAGCCATTGTCTGCACAAATTTCATGCCGCCCCCCAGGAGTATGTCGGCGCAAAGGAGCAGGAAACCGATCCGGTGTGCGGTATGACGGTAACGCCCGATACGCAGTTCATTGCCGACCATGAAGGCCGGCACTACCGCTTCTGCAGTGCCCACTGCCTCGAGAAATTCCAGCAGGAGCCGCAGCGCTACAGCGCCGGCGGCCAGCCCAGCGCGGCGCAGGCCGGCGAGCCACAGCAGGCCGGCACGATCTATACCTGCCCCATGCATCCCGAGGTGCGTCAGGAGGGGCCGGGCAGCTGTCCCAAGTGTGGCATGGCACTGGAGCCGCTGGCGGCCCCCGTGGCAGCTGCCGCGAAGACTGAATACGTCTGCCCCATGCACCCCGAGATCGTTCGCGACCAGCCCGGCGACTGTCCCATCTGCGGCATGGCCCTGGAGCCGCGCACCGTCAGCGGCGGCGAAGAGGAGGAAAATCCTGAACTGAAGGATATGACGCGGCGCTTCTGGGTCAGCACTGCCTTGGCCATCCCGGTGTTCTTCAGTGCCATGGCCGCAGAATTCTGGCCCGAGGCGATGGCCGAGATCATCAATCCGCGGACCCGCCAGATTCTGGAAATGCTGCTGGCGACACCGGTGGTGCTGTGGGGTGGCTGGCCCTTTTTCGTGCGTGGCTGGCAATCGGTGGTTACCCGTAATCTCAATATGTTTACCCTGATCGGCCTCGGTGTCGGGGTGGCGTGGGTCTACAGCATGACGGCAGCCTTGCTGCCCGGCATTTTTCCCAGCACTGTATTCAATGAGATGGGGGTCGTGCCGGTCTATTTCGAAGCTGCAGCGGTTATTACCGCACTGGTTTTGCTGGGCCAGGTGCTGGAACTGCGGGCCCGCAGCCAGACCAATGCCGCCATCAAATTGTTATTGGGCCTGGCCCCCAAGACAGCCCGCATCGTGCGCGAAGACGGTACCGAGGAAGACATTCCCCTGGAGCATGTGCAACCGGGCGACATCCTGCGGGTACGTCCGGGTGAAAAGATACCGGTGGACGGCGTCGTGATCGACGGCGACAGCAATGTGGATGAATCCATGGTCACCGGCGAACCCGTCCCGGCGCAGAAGAGTGCAGGGGAGCGGGTGATCGGCGCCACGGTGAATGGCACCGGCAGCCTGCTGATAAAGGCAGAAAAGGTGGGTGCCGACACCTTGCTGGCGCAGATCGTCAATATGGTGGCCGAGGCACAGCGTTCGCGGGCGCCCATCCAGAAACTGGTGGATGTGGTCTCCGGCTATTTCGTGCCGGCGGTGGTGGTGGTCGCTGTCATCACGCTCATTGTCTGGGGGCTGTGGGGGCCGGAGCCGCGCCTCGCCCATGCCATTATCAACGCCGTGGCAGTACTGATCATCGCCTGTCCCTGCGCCCTGGGGTTGGCCACGCCCATGTCCATCATGGTGGGCACCGGCAAAGGCGCCATGATGGGCGTGTTGTTCAAGGATGCCGAGGCGCTGGAAGTGATGAAGAAAGTCGACACCCTGGTGGTGGACAAGACCGGCACCCTGACCGAGGGCAAGCCGAGACTGGTGTCCCTGGTGGCGGTGGATGGCTTCCACGAACAGGATGCGCTGCAGCTGGCGGCCAGTCTGGAGCGGGCCAGTGAACATCCCTTGGCGGAAGCTATCGTCAGCGGCGCTGAGGAACGGAATATCGAACTGCGCCAGGTGGAGGACTTTCAGTCGCTAACCGGCAAAGGCGTGACGGGGCGTGTGGATGGGCATCGGGTGGCGCTGGGCAACCTCGCCCTGCTGAAGAGCCTGGGGGTGGATCCCGCGGACTTGCCGCAGCAGGCCGATGCCCTGAGGGCCGAAGGCCAGACGGTCATGCTGCTGGCCATCGACGGCAAGGCGGCGGGTTTGATCGGAGTGGCCGACCCCATCAAGGAGACCACACCCGAGGCGATCCGCGACCTCCATGAGGAAGGCCTGCAGGTGGTGATGCTCACCGGTGACAGCCGCAAGACCGCCGAGGCGGTGGCGCAGAACCTTGGTATCGACCGCGTAGAGGCCGAGGTGCTGCCCGATCAGAAGGCCAAGGTGGTCAAGGAACTCCAGGACCAGGGCCGCATCGTGGCCATGGCGGGAGATGGTATCAACGATGCTCCGGCCCTGGCCCAGGCCCATGTGGGTATTGCCATGGGCACCGGCACCGATGTCGCCATGGAGAGCGCCGGCGTGACCCTGGTGAAGGGCGACCTGCGCGGTATCGTGCGGGCGCGGCGCCTGTCCCGCGCCACCATGCGCAACATCCGCCAGAACCTGTTCTTCGCCTTCGTCTACAACTCCCTGGGGGTGCCGGTGGCGGCAGGGATACTCTATCCCTTCTTTGGCATTCTGCTGTCGCCGATCATCGCCGCCGCGGCCATGAGCTTCAGTTCGGTGTCGGTGATCATGAACGCCCTGCGCCTGCGCCATGTGCGTTTGTGAACCCAAAATCGCCCCTTTCCTAAAGGGGTAGAGGGAAGGGGAGGGGGCTGTGGAGGGCCGGAAAATTGCAAAGGGTTGTCGAATTTGCGGTAAATCCCCCTTGCTTCCCCTTTGCCCAAGGGGGAAGCATGGATCCGCCACCCTGGCAGGGGTGCCAACAGGAGGTACACGATGGAAGGATTACTGTCATTTCTGCTCTTTGCGGGTTTTTTCTATCTCATGATGCGTCTGGGCTGCGGCTCCCATATGGTCCACGGCCACTCCAAGAAGGAGGGGCACGCAGTCAGCCACAAGGACCCGGTATGCGGCATGGAGGTGGCGCCCGAGCAGGGCTATGGCAAGGTCTATGAGGGGCAGCTGTACCGCTTCTGCAGCCGCAGCTGCCTGGACAAGTTCGACGCCGAGCCGCAGCGCTACCTGGAAAAAAAGGAAGGAGAAGCATCATGAGGCCGGGAATCTCCCTGTCCGCCGTGGGTCACGCCTCCAGCCTGTTTCTGATGATCAGCTTTGCCCTCTGTGTGGCCTTCGACCTGCTGTTTCCGGGACAGGCCATGTACGAATCCTGGCAACGCCTGTTGCCGGGCTTTCAGTGGCTGAGCTGGCGCAGTTTCCTGCTCGGCCTGGTGGAAAGCTATGGCTATGGCTGGTACTTCGCACTGGTCTGGGTGCCGCTCTACAATGTCTTTGCCGCCCGCGCCTGGGAGCGCCGCCAGCGGCAGTTGCAGCGCTCAGAGGATGGGTAGATCAAACCACAGCGCAGAAGAGGGCAGCATGGATGAGCGAGCATCATCCACCATTCTTTCAGGTACAGAAGACATGACAGGACACACAAATGACCAAGAAAGACAAAAAATGCAGCTGTGAGGACACCCAGCGCCATTTCCTGAACCGCGCCTTCGGGCGCCTCGAGCTGGACGACGCCCAGCGCGATCTGCTGCTCGCGCCCTTCCGCGAGACCCTCATCAGCATCCCTCTCAAGGTGCGGCGCAATGGCATCAAGTTGCTGCGCACCTTCACCGGCTTCCGCGTCCAGCACAACCATGCCCGCGGCCCCTTCAAGGGCGGGTTGCGCTTCCATCCGTCCTCCAATCTGGCGGAGATCCGCGCCCTGGCCCAACTCATGACCTGGAAAACGGCCCTGGTGAATATTCCCTACGGCGGCGCCAAGGGCGGCATCACCGTAGACCCCGCCGAATTGCATCGCGACGAACTGGAGGTGCTCACCAAGCGCTTCACCCAGAAGATGGGTCCGCTGCTGGGGGTGCACCAGGACATCGTCGCCCCCGACATGGGCACCAATCCCCAGGTGATGGCCTGGATCCTGGAGGAGTACAGCAAGGCCCACGGCTACACCCCCGGCATCGTCACCGGCAAGCCCCTGGAGTTGGGTGGCTCCGAAGGGCGCCTGGAGGCCACCGGCTATGGGGTGGCCTCCATCACCCGCCAGGCGGCGGCGGACCGCAGTCTCAAGCTGGACGAGGCGCGCATCGTGATCCAGGGCTTCGGCAACGTCGGTTCCCACCTGGCGCTGCGCCTGGCGGAGTTGGGTGCCACCATCATTGCGCTTTCCGATGCCCGCGGCGGGGTGATCTGCGAGCGCGGCATCGACGTTGCGGCGGCACGCGATCATGTGCGCGAGAAACAGTGGCTGGAGGGCCTGTCCGGCACCGAGTCCATCAGCAATGCCGAACTGCTGGAACTGCCCTGCGATATCTTGATTCCCGCCGCCCTGGAATCCACCATCGACTGCGACAACGCCGACCGCATCAAGGCGCAACTCATCGTAGAGGCGGCCAACATGCCGGTGACCCACCAGGCGGACGACATATTGCGCGAGCGCGGTATCACGGTGGTGCCAGACGTGCTGGCCAATGCCGGCGGCGTGCTCACCTCCTATTACGAGTGGGTGCAGAACCTGCAGGAGTTCCCCTGGGAGCGGGACACGGTGTTCTATCGCCTCGAGGAGCGCCTGCTGCGGGTCTATGGCGAGGTGCGCCGCGTCTCCGCGGCGCGCCAGGTGGACATGCGTACCGCCGCCTACGAACTGGCCATCCGGCGCGTCTCCGACGCCATCACCCTGCGAGGCTTCTGAGATGACGGGCGCGGAACACATCAAGATCGCCGGCGCCGGTCCCGCCGGCCTGGCCGCCGCCATCACCCTGGCCCGCGCCGGGCGCCGGGTGACGGTCTATGAGGCCCATGAAGAAGTGGGTCATCGCTTTCAGGGCGATTTCCAGGGGCTGGAGAACTGGACCACTGAGAAGGACGCACTGGAAGTGCTGCACGATTTGGGGCTGAGCACGGATTTCCGCCACCAGGCCATGGGGGAGGGCACGGCCTTCGATGCCTGGGACAAGGCCTATGCCGTGCGCAGCAGTGCGCCCCTGTTCTACCTGGTGGAACGCGGCCCGGGGCCCGGTACCCTGGACAGCGCCCTGCTGGCCCAGGCCCGGGACTGCGGGGTGGAGGTCGTTTTCAAGCAGCGCCTGAGACATATCGCGGGGCAGGGCATCCTGGCGGCCGGGCCGCGTGCTGCGGATGCCATCGCCGTGGGTTATCACTGCGAGACCGATATGGACGATGGCTTCTGGGTGATCTGCGACGACGAACTGGCGCCCCAGGGCTATGCCTATCTGCTGGTGTGGGACGGGCGGGCCACCGTCAAGAGTTGCATGTTCAGCGGTTTCAAGGATGAGCAACGCTATGTGGCGCGCACCGTGGAGGCCTTTCGGCGCCTGCTGGGCTTCGAGATGAAAAACCCCGTGCCCCATGGCGGCGCCGGCAACTTTCGCATCCCGTACAGCGCCTACAGCGGCCGCCATCCCCTGGTGGGGGAGCAGGCCGGTTTTCAGGATACCCTGTGGGGCTTCGGCATGCGCCTGGCCATCGACTCCGGCGTGCTGGCCGCCCGCAGCCTGCTGGAGGGCAGTGACTACGATGCCCTGTGGCGCCGCCAGCTGCTGGGCCAGATAGAGACCTCGGTGGTGAACCGGGCGCTCTACAGCCTGCTGGGCAACCGCGGTTACCGCCGCTTTCTGGGGCGCATGACCGCGCATCCGGATCTGCGCCGCTTTCTGCTGCGCCACTATCACCCTTCCGCCTTCAAGCGCCTGCTCAAGCCCTGGGCACGGCGCCGCTACGAGAGCCACCGCAAGGACGCCAGTTGCAACCACGTGGCCTGCGGTTGCGTCTGGTGCCGCTGCCATCATTCCCAGGGACAACCGACATGAGAACCGTCTGCCTTCTGCTGCTAACATTGTTGGCGGCCGTGCCGCAGGCCCAGGCCGCCAGGCCCGAAGCCTTCCAGCAACTCTACGACCAACTGCTACGCAACTACTGGCGGCCGCAGGTGGTGATCCACGGCATCCCCACCACGGTGCTGGACTACGCACTTCTCAGCCGCGACGCCGCCGCGCCCGATTCCCTCTACCGGCGCACCCTCGCCGCCCTGGCGCACAGCGACCCGGGGGGCCTGGCGGCAGACGACGACAAGGCCTTCTGGCTCAATGTCTACAACTTCGGGGCCATCCGCCTGGTGGTGGACAACTACCCGGTGGACTCCATCCGCAGCCTCAAGATCAGCCTCCTCAAGCACCCCTGGTCCAAGAAGGCGGTGACCGTGGGCGGCAGAAAATATTCCCTGGCCGAGATCGAGAAGGACAGGTTGCTGCGCCGCCACCACGACCCGCGCATCGTCTTCGCCGTGAGTTGCGCCGCGGTGAGTTGCCCGGACCGCATTCCCGAGGCCTTCAGCGGCCCGCGCCTGGAGGCCCAGCTGGAGGCCATGATCCGCGGCTTCTTCGCCAACAGCGGCAAGGGCGCCCGCCTCGACCGTGAGCGGGGCATCCTCACCCTGTCGTGGATCCTGAAGAAGGACGCCGAACTGTTCGAGAGCCAGCCGGGCGGCGTGCTGGGCTTCGTGCTGCCCTATCTGCCGCCGGAGGATCAGGCCTGGCTGCGCGGCCACCGCGTGGAAATCCGCTATTTCGAGCACGACTGGACCCTGAACGATCTGGCCCAGGCCGACTCATGAGAGGAGGCAGGAGAGAAGGAGGACTGTCATGACAAAAAACGAGCATCAGGTGCGGGACCCGGTATGCGGCATGTTGGTGGATCCCGAAGAGCGCCAGGTGGAATACCAGCAGATGCATTTCGCCTTCTGCTCCCAGCAATGCCGCGAGCGTTTTCTCGCCAACCCGGGGCTCTACGTGGGGGCACCGGGCGTCAAGGCCCCCAAGCAGGAACAGCGCGTGGTGCTCAAGAAACGCCGCATCCATCTCGAAGCGCCCCTGCCGCCCCATCTGAAGACGCGCCTCCAGGAGGCGCTGCAGGCCATGATGGGCATGGAGGCGGTGCATATCAGCGATGAGGTCCTGGAGGTCCGCTATGACCTGCTGCAGGCCACGGCACAGCAGATCGAAGAGGTCATCGCGCGCACCGGCGCCGAACTGGGTGCCGGCTGGGCTGAGCGCATCCACCGCAGCTTCGTCCATTTCATCGAAGAGGAACAGCTGGCCAGCATGGAAGTCCGCCCGCCTGGTGGCCAATGCCACTGAGCGCGTATGCCGTCGTACACCCATTCCATCCCATGGAACAGGATTCGCCCCTGCCGCCGTCATATAGCCAATGAGGCGGTCAGGCGCAAGTTGTTGATTGTTTATTGAGCAAAAGAGGAGAAAATACATGCAATACCCCATCGCCCGTCTCGGTCTGGCCGGTCTGCTGCTGCTGGTCTCCGCCTGTGACAAGGACCCCGCCAGCGCCAGCGGCGGCCTGTTCCTGCCGCCGCCGGGCTTCGTCGCCGACGTCGCCAAGGGCGAGCGCCTCTTCAACCAGAACTGCGCCGAGTGCCATGGCATCGGCGGCCGCGGCACAGACTACGGCCCGCCCCTGGTGCACCGCATCTACAAGCCCAGCCATCACAGCGACATGTCCTTCTACATGGCTGTCAGCCGCGGCGCCCGTGCCCACCATTGGAACTTCGGCAACATGCCGCCGCGCAAGGACGTCAGCGCCGAGGACACGGGGCACATCATCGCCTACGTGCGCCAGCAGCAGCGCCGTGCGGGGATCGATTAGCGGGTAATTAGCGGGTAAGGGGTGAGGAGTGAGGAGTGAGGCGTTGTGTCTCTGATAAAGAGTACCCTACAGTTCTTTAGATATGATCCACCAGCCAATCCGGCGTGAACCTGATGAAAAAGGCATTCATGGCCGCAAACTGGCCGCTCACCAGCAGCAGTCCCACGGCCACCAGGAACAGGCCGCTGACCCACTGCACCACATGGGCGTGGCGGTTCATGCGGCGCAGGAAATCCGTGGCCTGGGTGAGCAGGAGGGCGGTGATCAGGAAGGGCAGGGCCAGCCCCGCAGCATAGACCAGGGTGAAGAACACCCCCTGGGACGGATCGGACAGGGCCATGGTCATCACCGCTCCCAGCAGGGGGCCGATGCAGGGCGTCCAGCCGGCGGCGAAGGCCATGCCGATGAGGCTGGAGCGGACATAGCCGGGGGTGCTGCCGTGTTCGATATCCACCCGCTTGGTCATGTTGAGAAAGGGGATCTGCACGATGCCAATCGTGTGCAGCCCGAACAGGATCACTAGCACGCCGCCCACCTTGGCGATCACCTCGTTGTACTGGCTCAGCGCCCCACCGATGAGGGTGGCCGGCAGACCGAACAGCAGGGTGAAGATCAGAGTGAAGCCACCCACGAAGAACAGGGCATGGCTGAAGATATGCCAGCGATTCGCCTGCTCCTCGTCGGTCACAGTGCTGCCGGACAGATAGCCCAGGTAGACCGGCACCAAGGGCAGCACGCAGGGTGAAATGAAGGAGAGGGTGCCGGCGAAGAAGGCCAGGGGGACGGTTATACTGCTGGATTCCATGATCTTTGATTCACTGCCTTGTCTGAAACGGGAGCCGCCGCAAATCCCGGCGGCAGGGCGCATATTCTAACAAAAATGGCGCCGCACGTTGAGTTTTTGGATCAATTGACCCACTATTTGCGTTGCAAATGAACGGACCGAAAACATGCTGAGGAACAGAAACATCATCGCACGACCTATCCCCACCCTGACGCGGCGCTGGCTGCCCGCCGCCCTGGCGCTGCTGCTGCCCCTGCTGATGCCCCTGGCCCTGGCCGAAGAGAAGGCATCCCCCGCAGCGCCAGCTGGAGACATCCGCTACGTGAAGGACATGATCTACATCAACCTGCGCGCCGGCCCCGGGCAGCAGGACCCCACCCTGGCCGTCATCCCCAGTGGCGTGCGCATGGAAGTCCTGGCGCGCAACAAGGCCCAGGGCGTCTACCGGGTGCGCCTGCTTTCCGGCAAGCACGCCGGCAAGGAAGGCTGGGTGCTGGCCCGCTTCCTCAGCGACCAGCCCATCGCCCGCGAACAACTGGACGCGGCCCTGGAGAGCGTCGCCGTCCTGCAGAGTAAAACCGCCGCCCTGGAACAGGAGCTCAACAAGATCCGCAGCGCCAAACAACAGCAGGACAAGGACCTGGCCACCCTGCGCCGGGAAAATCAGACCCTGCAGCGGGAACTCAAGGAAATCAAGGAGCTCAGCGCCAGCGCCGTCGAAGCCCACCGCCAGCGCCAACTCCTGGAGCAGCGCTTGGCCGAGCAGGGCACCCGCCTCCAGGCCGCGGAAGCCGCCAGCGCCGCCGCCGAGGAAAAGCTCTATATGGT
>CAYRLE010000067.1:0-14421 GCA_964425105.1 uncultured Gammaproteobacteria bacterium
TCGTACCGCCGTGGGTTGGGGCAAAGACCGATGAACGGCCGCTTGCTCATGATTGGATTGCTGCTCGTGCTGCTTGCCGGCTGTGGGGGGGGCAAGGCAGTGACGGTGGGCAGCAAGGCGCCCAGTGTCAAGACCAAGACCTTGGCCGATGTGGGAGGAGATCTCAGCCGCATCACCACCTATCGCTATCCCGATGAGCGCATGTACCAGTACTCCCTGGACGACGCCCTGGCCACCGGCAAACCCATCGTTCTGGAGTTTGCCACCCCTGGCCACTGCACGGTCTGTGACAAGCAGCTGCAGATGATCAAGGGGCTGATGGAGAAATATGAATCGCAGGTGCTCTTTCTCCATATGGACCAGTACCAGAATCCCGAGGCCTTCACCGCCTTTCACGTCATAGGCGATCCCTGGACCTTTGTCATCGATGGCAATCAGGTGGTGCGCTACAAGCAGGCGGGGCGCATGCTCTATGGCGAACTGGATTCGGTGCTCAACCGGGTAGTGGCCGGGGAAGGCTGAATCATGGCCAAGGAGGCAAGTTACCGACTGATTCAGGACAAGAAGGGAATGCTGTGGGATGCCCTGCTGTATATCCCCACCGTCATCGCGTTGTTTTCCATTGGCCTGAAGCTCTGGTTCAGTCCCAACCAGACCTGGGCCTATGTACTGTTTTTCATGGCCAGCTTCTTTTTCCTCATTGGGGCCAACCGGATACTTTCCAGCCGTCTGATGCTGTTGCCATCGGCTCCCGTGGCCCTGGATGTCAGTCAGCAACAGGTGAGCATTGAACTGCACAGCGGGGAAAGGATCACCCTGGTCAAGGATGTGCGCTATTATCCAGACTACGCTGGAAAATCATTCGGCCTCAGTGGCATGGACGTGTCCGGTAAGCGTCGCCAGTTCGTCTTCCACCGCGGACAGTTTGCTGCCCCCTCCCAATTCGAGGACCTGCGTTCACTCCTGAGCGTCTACAAGTAGCAACGCTGGTCAGCGTCAAGAAACCGACTCAGTATTTTCAGTATTTTCTGAGTGCCTGCGCATTCCTCCACGCCACACAATCCTGAAGTCCTCACTCCTCACTCCTCACTCCTCACTCCTCTCCTTCTCCTGAGCACATCCCAAGCCATAATCGCCATCACCACAACACCGATGAGGCAGGCGCCGAAAATAAGCCACCATTCCGTATTTTCGCTGACCAGGCCGCCTACGAACATATGTACCGAGTAGCCCAAGACGAACAGCGAGGCAATGGCGATGAGCAGATAAAATATGACTTCTTTCATAAGGTATTTGGCGCTAAAAAATAGTATTTATGTGTCTAATCCAGCTGAATGTCAATCGTACTTGCAGGCCGTAAAATAGCTTGCTATTCTTCGTCAATCATAACAGTTTGATGAATGAAGTGGGGCGCTGAATCGGGCGCGGAAAAAACCCTTGACGGGGTGGGACCTGTGTGCAAACATCTCCATTCTCATCCCTATCAGAAGTAAGGTTGAAAAGTAAGAAGAATTACACCTGAGCCTGCTGTTACAGATAAGCGCTGAACAACGGGGCCAGTGCAAAAAAAACAATCACTATTCTGTCCTGATTATAAAAAACACTCGAGTGGAGGGTGACATGGAAAATAAACTGAGCTATGGGAAGACCTTCTGGTCCTGCTTGATCGCTGGTTTTCTGACGGGCATGGGCAACGGCAGCGTGTTTGGCGCCGCACTGATGTGTGCCTTGGGCCGTGGCCGCTTCAGTGACTGGGGGGGCTGGGGCAGCCTGGCATATAATCCCAGCACCTTCGATGGCTTCGTGAACTGGTGCATGATCGTCTTCGGCGCCGCCTTCATGATCATCATGATGGTCGCCCTGAATCGCCATGGCGAGATCGAAGCGGCCGAGGCTTGATCCATCTGCTGGACAGGCGCGAGTTTAGTTTTAGCAAACAATCAATATTCTTAGGAGGGAGAAAATGGCTGCGATCGCAACGGTCTTTTGTATCTTGTTGGCCTTTTCCAGTATGTGGTTTGCATGGTATCTCCTGATGCCGGGCAAGCATTGACTTTGTGTTTTTGGTTGGAAAGAGTAGCAACGTTAGGAATATAGGACATTAGGGGGAGGTCTTAGGCCATGTATAAATACCTATTTGCAAAGAACGAGGATATTCCGCCAGGTACTGCGGCAGTATTTTTCGGCGTATCTTCAATTATCTGGTTTGTCATCGGAACCGGTTTGGGTTCCTTCAACGCCGCCAAGCTTGCATTTCCTGATTTCGTCACGGGAACTGAGTTGTTCTCCTTCGGGCATATGCGCCAGGTGCACGTGATGGCGGTGATTTTCGGTTGGATCTCCATGGCCTTTGCCATGGCCATGATGTACATCACGCCGGCCCTGGGCAATACGCGACTGTGGTCGGAGAAACTCGGTGTCTGGAACTGCATGCTCTGGAATATCGGTCTCTCCCTCGCCCTGACGCTGCTCTGGGCAGGCATGAGTTCCGGCCGTGAATATTCGGATTTCCCCTGGTTTATCGACCTCTACATTCTGGCCTTTGTTGGTCTGCCGCTGGGCATCAATGTCTGGATGACCATCATCCATCGTCGCACCCAGGGTATCTACACCACCAACTGGTTCTTTGCATCCGCCGTGTTCATGGTGTGGATCGTGCTGCTGGTGGGCAACCTGCCTGAGTATTTCCAGCTCACCGGCCTGACCGAGGCTTATCTGACCTGGTGGTTTGCACACAATGTGCTGGGTTTGTGGATCACACCAGTGGCGGCGGCCATTGCCTACTACACGGTACCCAAGATCACGGGTAATCCGCTGTACTCACACCGTATCGGGCACTTGCACTTCTGGTCAGTGGTGATCTTCTATTCCACGCCTGCAGCGCACCATCTGATGTCTTCTCCGCTGCCCGAGTGGCTGAAGTCTTTCGCTTCCGTGGAAGGGGTGCTGATCCTGGTGCCTGCCATTGCCTTCGTGTCCAATCTGCTGCTCACCATGACCGGCAAGTGGCGTTATTTCGTGGACAACGTGGAAACCAAGTTCACCATCACCGGTGTGCTGATGGCCATTCCCCTCAATATGCAGGGTGGTTTCCAGCAAACCCGGGCCATCAACTGGTACATCCATGGCACGGGCTGGATCGTGGCGCATGCCCACCTGGCACTGTTGGGCTTCTCCACCTTCCTGGAGGCTGCCGCTGTGTACTATGGCCTGCAGACCATCATGCGCCGCAAGCTGTACTCGCTGGCGCTGGCAAACTTCCACTTCTGGTTCCTGCTGATCGGCTTCAGCATCTACTGGATCTCCATGACCATCGCCGGTCTGATCCAGGGTGCCGCCAAGATCTACGAGGTACCTTACATCGATACCGTCATTGCGGAGCATCCCTACATGATTGCCCGCTGGGTTGGTGGCACGATGGTGTTCACGGGTAACTGCGTCTGGCTGTACAACATGTGGATGACTGCACGCGAAGGCACCGTGATTCCGGAAGGTCGCATGCCTCACGAATTGGCGTACGAACGGTAATAACGCGAATAACGCGAATAACAATAGAGGGAGGAGTCAGTCGTGGCTTTCAGAGAATATAAGATAGGTGCGCGGATGTTCGGCCTAGCATTGGGTGGATCGATGATGATCACGCTCTACATGCCCAGCCTGGACATCGTGAGTGTGGCCTCTACGGAAATGGGGTTGAGGAAGGGCCTGCAGTATGGCCGCGTCAGCGGCTTCAGCCTGGAAGACCCCTTTCTGCAGGGTGACGGCAAACCGCTTACCGTGATCTTGAGGAAAGATCCGAAAACAGGTGCTGAGATCGAGCCGGTCTATGCCTATGTCTACAAAGCCGGTGTCCCTTTCACCAGCGCCATCCGTCATCCGCGGATTCTGGGCGCAGGGGTCAAGGACCTGAGCCTGGAGAAGGGGCGGATCGCTGAGGCTAAGCAGAGCAGTGGCGCGGTCTTTGTGGTATCCGAGGGACGTTACAATGGCAAGAAGATGACTTACATCGAAAATGCCACTGCAACACGCGGCTGGGCCCCGGAAGCCGTGATCGGCGCCGTTACCGATGAATCTGACAAGAAATACATCGGTTCCGGCAAGATCATGTTCGTGCGTGAAGGCTGCTGGTGGTGTCACACCCTGCTGCCTGAGGAAACCCAGGACTGGCAGGCCTTCGGTGCGCCACCCCGCTTGGGTGACTTCAACAGTGAATCGCCCACTGCACTGGGTTCAGACCGTAAGGCGCCTGACCTGCTGCACGTGGGGGCACGCAACTCTTCCCGTGAATGGATGACCATGCATTTCTTCAATCCTCGCCTGGTTCAGCCCCATTCCATCATGCCCAGGTTCGACTACCTTTGGGGTGACGTTGACAAGGATGGTAACAAGATCGATCTGGCCAAATGGCAGAGCGAGTACAGCGAGTACAAGAGCGGCAAGCGCGTCTATCCGCCGGAGGTGCCTGTGCCTGCTGATGATAGCGAAGCACGCTGGCTGATCGACTTCGTGCTGAATCTGAAGTAAGGGAGGGAGAAGAAAAATGGCTTGGAAATTTGAAAATCCGCTGTATAGCTTGACTGATGAAGAACAGAATCAGAAGGCTAGACAGCTCTGGGAAGCTGAACCTCTTGGAGGTATCACCGAAGACAACAACCGTCTGCCTCAGGCTGTGGTATACCTGCTGGCACTGACCATCGTCACGGCCTTCCTGATCACGGCCCCACTGTGGGGGCAACGACCCACAGCGGCCATCTATCAGGAATATGTGGCCCTCATGGATGCACCCGAGGTGCAATCTATCGAGGATGATGTCAAGAAGATGGAGTTCATCGTCAGCAAGGTGAAGAGCCAGGGTTCCAAGTATGAGGCCCTGCAGGACCGCCATCCTCTGGAATGGGATGACCTGATGATGATCAAGGACCAGATCATCGAACTGCAGAATGCTGGTGTCGACTTGGAGGAGTACACCGTGCTGGGCGATCGCGTCATCCTGGCCAACTTCGAGGGTGCAGTTAAGCCCGATGGTACCAAGTCGCGTAAGCAGCCTTGGTGGGACAAGGGTTATACCATCGACGTTTTCTATGTGGCCTATTTCTGCATTGCTGTGATGATCGCCATCAAACGCCTGCCCAATTTCGAGTGGCAGCCCAAGCATGGTGATCATTGAGACTGTGCAGAAAACAGGTTGATATAACTATTTAAGAGGAGCGTTGCTTATGATCGATATAGACAATCCACCATTGGCATTGTTGATTCCTATCATCATCGTGTTTACATTGCCATTCATCTACAGCTTTTTTGTGGATAAGTACGACAAAGACAAACCGCAGATCAAGACTTGAGTATGTTAGTATCTAGGCATACGATGTTGTAGAGCGTTTGTCGAAAAAAACAATAATGCCGCTCAACCGAGCGGCATTATTGTTTTAGGGAAAGTCTGATTGCTTCATTCCCTCTCTCTTTCAGGAGCAGCCCGGAAACCCAAGGCGCTGGATGCCGGATGCACCGCCATTGAACAATTGGTCAGACATTCCTTGGGGTATTTGCAAAGAGCAGGGCAAAGGAGTATCACTGCCAGACATGCAGGTCAGCCATTATGAGAGATATACAGTCAACGTTTGAATCACCCCTCCAGGCACAGTATGTCAGTCTGGAACAGGATGCCCCCCCTGATTACCTGACCATCGAGGGTATGAAGGGCCAGGAATACAGCTACGGTATTTTTGTCTTTATGCTGATTGGCGTGGTGGTATTCATTGCCGTGATTGTCAAGTTCATGCACGGCAGCCATCAGGAGGGCAGGCTTAAAAGGGGTGAAAAGGTCATGTTTACCTGGATCATAGTGGGCACCATTGCCGCAGTGATATTGGGTGCTTTACAATTGCTCGAGGGGCATCTTCTCTAGGAGGTCTAAAATGAATTTTTTTCAGTCTTTACCAGATGGGTGGACCATCTATGTTTGGATGGTGGCCGGCGGCCTGATCATCATTGCCGCCATTTTCGGCATACGCTGGGCCCATCGCAATGAACAGTTCGACGAGGACATCAAGTACCTGGTTTTTGACGAGGATGACAAGGACAAAATGGCCCCAGAGGAGTTTGCCAAGGCCCAGCAAGTGATCAAGAAACAGATCAAGCGGCGCGAGGAAGTTCTCAAGCAACAGGCAGAGGAAAAAGCAGCACGACATGCGAAGGGGTGAGAAAGGCGTCCTGATTTTTATCGCGTTCGTGATAGTGCTCATGATGGGCTGGAATGCCTGGAATCTGGGTGGCAGAGGCGAACAGGACACAGAAATACCATTTTACAGTGACGCACCGCCTGAACTCAGAACCGCAGGCTCAGAGGTCTACCGAAAGTATCAGTGCAAGAAGTGCCATTCACTATGGACGGTAAAGGACATCATGCAGACAGTCCCCGCACCGGCCCTGGATGGCATCGGTTCGCTGCGTGACGAGCAATGGCTGTATGACTATCTGTCCAGTGAAGATCCCCAGCAGATATTGTCATCCCGCCTCAAGAAGGAATATCAGATGCCTTCGTTTAGTAACATCCCGGAGCAGGAGCGACGGCAGCTGGCAGCCTATCTGGCCAGCCTCAAGGTGAAGGACTGGTATCTCGATGAAACGAGGAAAGCGGAATGCCGCAAGCTCACCGGGGGTGAATGTTGAAACTGTCGACACGGCGTAAATTCACCGGTGCAGTGGCGCTGCTGGTGGGAAGCCTGATCATCTATGGCGGTGATCACCTGCTTGGCGTGCAACCTGAGTTGTGGTGGGGGCTCAGTACCTTCAGTTATGTCTGGATGGCGGATATTTTCCTGCTGCCGCTGATCTCCGGTGTCGCGGTGGCGGTGATCTTTGGCCTGGGTGGCAAGTGGCTGTGCTATTTCCCGCCCATCATTGTCCGTTGCCTGACTTACCTGAATTACATTTACTATGCACCACTCCCAGAAGGGGCGCAATTGCTGACCCTTCCCTTGTGGACACTCATCGTTATTCTGGTGGTAGAGGCAGCTGTCTTTGGCGGCGTCTTCGGTGAGATTATTATCAAGCGTACCTACGGTCGTCTGCCGAGGCACTTGGTTTACCAGGATAAAAGTAATGGCAATCCCCCGGAATCAGAAAAGTAATGAGTCTGGCAGTAAAATCCCGGCCGCCCCTCACTGAAAAAGAACGGCAGCGGCGCAAGCGATTCCTCAGTGCCACACTGGTGACCTGTGCGGCATTGGCCATGGTGGGGGGGGCGTTGCATGTGGTGAAGCTGGGCGCCAACCGCATGGAGGATATGCGCAACCGGGCATCCTATGATGTCAGCGAGATGAAGAACCGGATTCGCGCAGCGGGCGAGGAAATCACCCGTCATCGCCGCCATGAAGCCGGTCTGACCAAGGCATCTACCTCATCCTATACGGTCGCCGAGGCCGAGGCCTTGTTGCGCCCCGAGCAATGGCAGGAACTGGATACCGTCATCGTGGTGCCCGCCGGCGAATTTATCATGGGTACTGATCGGCAACGCAGCGACGACTATGACCGGCCCAAGCATAAAGTGAGGCTGCCTGCCTATGGGATCGACAAATACCCTGTTACCAACGCCCAGTATGCCCGTTTTGTAGCCGCCACCGGGCATCGGCCGCCCCTGCACTGGACCGATGGCAAAATCCCTCCTGGGATGGAGATGCATCCAGTCACCATGGTCTCCTGGTATGATGCTGTGCGCTATGCCAAGTGGGCGGGCAAGCGCCTGCCCAGCGAGGCGGAGTGGGAGAAGGCGGCCCGCGGCGACGATGGCCGGCGCTGGCCCTGGGGTAATCGGATGGATTCCAGTCGTCTCAATACCTACTACGGCGTAGGCTCCACCACCGAGGTGACCCGCTATCCCGAGGGGAGCAGCGTCTATGGTGTCATGGACATGGCGGGCAATGTCAGTGAATGGACCGCGGACGATTTTCTGCCCTATGAGGGGAGCGCTGCCTCTGCCAGCGTCTTTCAGGGCAAGGTAGCCGTGGCCAGCACGCCCCAGGACCGGGCCTACAAGGTGGTGGATCTGGTGCCGGTGGATGCACACTACAAAGTCCTGCGCGGTGGCTCCTGGAAGAGTGATCCCTTCTCCACCACCACCTATCACCGCAATTTTACTTGGCCGCACTATGGCTCAGATTTCTTTGGTTTTCGCTGTGCGACTGACATTGAAAAAAACTCCGAAGAGTAGCTTATTTATGAAGTCACCTATCCGATTGTTGCTGGGAAGTCTGGGGCTGCTGTTCAGCAGTTCGGCGCTGGCCGTGGACAGCTATCGCTATCTTCATGTCACCATCGAGACCCCGTGGTTGATCTTCCTCTTTCTCTTGCCCATCGTGCTTTCACCTTTCATCATCATGGCCATCCTCTACTGGCGTTTTGCTTCACGCAAAGAGCAGGATGAGGAGCCCCGTGAGAATCAATGAGCCTCTGAAAGCGCAGTAAACAGGAGTCGTCGGGAGAATGCGCATGTGGTATGGAATGCTTTGTGGACTGATCTTCATGTTCGCTACACCGCTATTGGCCGCCGAAGATGGTGCTCAGCAGGAGCATAGCGACGCCGCTGTCATGGGTTCCTTCACCAGCCATGAGATCTACGAAGGTGAAGCGATACAGATCAGCGACCAGAAAAAGCGCATCGTCTTGTTCACCATGGGAATCAGCCTGCTGATCCTGCTGCTGACCACGGCCACGCTGGGCATCGCCATGGTCGTCCACGGCAAACAGGTATTCGTGGCCCATATGATCTTTGCCGGCCTCAGCGTGACCCTGGCCATTGCCCATTCCGTGGTTGCCATCGTCTGGTTCTTCCCATTTTGAAGGCAGAGCAGGGCCGGTGGGGCGCCGTGCATGCTCGTGTCTTTGGCCCCCTGCGCTGAATGGCCGGCAGGATGTCATCCATGACTGAGTTGCCGGCATCACCTCTCCCGGTCAGCTATGGCCGCTTCTGGGCCATTGCCCTGGCGGCACTCTACACCCTCTCCGGTATGACCAGCCTGGCCTTCGAGGTGCTCTGGGCCCGGATGCTGTCCCTGCAGTTCGGCGTTAGCATTTTCGGTGTGGTCATCACTGTGGCTGCTTTCATGGCCGGCCTGGGACTGGGAAGCCTCATTGGCTTGCGCATCCAGCGCCGGGTAGCGCGGCCGCTACGCTGGTTTGCCGTGCTGGAGGCCGCCGTGGCCGGCTATGCCTTGCTTCTGCCCTGGGGCTTCCAAGGGCTGGATGCATTTCTGGCCGCGACAGCCGCCGGGGTCAGCCTCGACCTCTGGTATGTGTTGCAGGGCGGGGCCCTGATGTGCTTCATGCTGCTGCCCGCCACTGCCATGGGCATCGGCTTCCCTCTCTTGCTACGTGCAATCCGCGGCACATCACTGACCCTGGGGCGGATCTACGGCTTCAATGCCGCCGGCGCTGCCCTGGGAGCCCTGCTGCCTCTCTATCTGCTGCCGGCCTTTGGCTGGACCCATGCCGTGCAAGTGGTTGCCGCCGTCGGTTTCCTGGTCAGTGTGGGGGCGGCCTGGCTGTCAGCCGTCAGCGCGCCGCTGACGCCAGACACTGAGGGGGCACCGCTTGCCCCGGTGCCCCGGCTTGCCCTTATCGCCTATGGCATTGTTGGGGCCGCCGCCATCGTGCTGGAGATCGGCTGGACCCGCATGTTCGGCATGATCCTGCTGCGCACCGAATATGTCCTGGCAATCATCCTGGCAGTCTATCTGCTGGGCATCGGGCTGGGCAGCCTCATCGCTCATCGGCTGCGACATCCACGCTGGCTCAGCCTGTTTCCCCTGGTGGCGGCGCTGGCGGCCGTGGCCACCCTGTGGGCCTTGCCGGGCTTGTCCCGCTGGGTGGAGGCTGCAACTTTCCCCTCGCTGGCCTCTGCGCTCTGGTGGCAGGGGCTGGCCGTGGTCGTGCTTACCCTGCCGGTGACTCTGATTCTGGGTGCCTGGTTGCCCCTGCTCAGTGAACGACTCGCCGGTGATGGCAGTCATGGCGCACTGCTCTATGGCGTCAATTCCCTGGGGGCTGCCGCTGGCGGGCTGTTGGCCGGTTTCGTGATGATTCCCTGGCTGGGCACTACCGCCACCATCATCGTCGCCGCCCTGCTGCTATTCGCGGGCGGGATGATCTGGGCGCAGCGGCGCGCCTATTGGGCTGCGCTCCTCCTGCCACTGCTGCTGGCCTGGCCGGTGAGGGACTTCCCTCCGGTGTCGCGCCTGTTGCCCCAGGCCCATGGCGGGAGCCAGGATCTCTATCTCTACGAGGATGCCATGTCCATCACCCATGTGGTGGAGCGCAAGGATGGCCAGCGGGTGCTGCTCAGTGACCTGCAACGCATGGATGCCGCCAGCGACCCGACCTCCGTGGCCCTGCAGAAAAATCAGGCCCGCCTCGCTCTGCTGCTGAAACCCGATGCTGCCTCGGCACTCTTTCTGGGCTTGGGCACGGGAATCTCGGCCTCCGGCGCCCTGCCCATGCCGGCGTTGGAGATCAGCGCAGTGGAATTGTCACGCGGCAGCATCGATGCCGCGGCCCGCTGGTTCGGCGCGGTCAACGGCGGCGTCATGGAGCATATCGAGGTGGTCCAGGACGATGCGCGGCGTTTTCTGCGCACCACCGCCGGGCACTATGACCTCATCATCGGCGATGTCTTCCATCCTGATCTGGTGGGCAGGAGCGCCCTGTTGTCCGTCCAGCAGTTCCGGCGCGCCAGGGCCCGCCTCAGCGAGGATGGCCTGTTCCTGCAATGGCTGGCACTCAATCAGTTCGATCAGGATGCATTGGAGACGGTGCTGCGCAGCTTCTATGAGGTGTTTCCCCGCGGCGTCTTGTTCATGGATGGTTTCCGGCTGGCATTGGTGGGCCCCCGCCATGAACTCCCTGCGGTGTCCGATATCGTGGCCCGCTACCAGGCGCTGCCGTCCGCGGTCCGCGAGGCAATCAGCGGCGGTGAAGGCATCTGGACCTGGCTGGGGCGCTACTGGGGAGCGCCCCAGCCAGGTCCGGGGCCGGTGCAGGATGAATGGCGTCCTCATATCGAGTTTTCCCTTCCCCACGTCCGCTTTCAGGGCGGCGGACAGCTGCAGGGCCTGCTGACATGGTTGGTGGACCGGCGACTCCCCCTGCAAGAGGCGGCACAGCGCCTGGGCATCCCAGCGCAGCAGTTTGCCGCCTTCGAACGCGGCTTCGTGGCCACTGAACTGGCTGCGCGCAGCTGGCTGGCGCGGCTCAATGGCCGCAACGATGAGACCTACCGCCTGATCCGTTTTGCCTACGAGGCCAACCCCCGCGACCGCTGGGCCGGTTTCGCCTTGGCAGATGCCATGATGGCCTCCCTCCCCCAGGCCCGCCGGCGAGGCATGAATCAGCGCCAGGCCCTGGCAGCCATACTGGAGATTCGTCCCGATCACGTGGAAGCCCTGCGCCGTGCCTGGCAACTGGCGCAGAAAGACGGCGACCGGCAGGCCGCCGCTGCTTACCTCACCCGGCTGCGCGCCCTCAGCCCCCTGGACCGGGAGGTCAGAGGACTGAGGTCTGAGGACTGAGAATCGCGGTGTCGCAGGGTGGGCACCCCCCACCAGGACTTCCGCTTATTTGTGAGGTGCGAGGAGTAAGGGGTGAGGCGTAATCGCGGCCCATTCTCGCCCCTCACCCCTCACCCCTCACCCCTCACCCCTCACAAAACGGTTATTGGCGGCCGGTGCCCACCCCACAAGGATCCTCGCCCGCTCTCTACAGTGAGCAGGCAGGATTTACCCACCGCAAGTCTCTGGCAGCCCTGAAAATTAAGGTGCGGCAAGAAGGTGAATAGGCTAAACTGTAGCAGGATCTGAAGCTGGTTCTTTTAGCCGGCTTTGCCCTTCCAGCCTATTGTAGCCGTTGAAAATTTCATAAGTATGAACAAGGCGTTACAGGATATTCCCATCGTCACCGCCGATGCCGGGAAGGGGCGCCGCATCCACTTGTGGCGCCGCGCCCTGCAGCTGGGTTCCATCGCCCTGGCCATTCTCATTCCCGTCAGCGGCCTGTTTCGCATCGATCCCATGGAGGGGGCGTTTGTGGTGCTGGACCGGCAAGTGTGGTTTTCCGATTTCTATCTGGTGGTGGGCTTGTGGCTGGCCATCTCTTGTCTGCTGGTCATTACCTATTCCCTGGTAGGGACGGCATTCTGCGGCTGGGTCTGTCCCCAGAACACCCTTTCCGAGTGGGCCAACCGCATGACCCAGAAGTGGCTGGGCAAGCGCGCCGAGGTCAGCCTCGACGGCAGCCCCGTGCAGGTCTCCCAGGGCAAGAACAAGTGGGGCAACTGGCTGCTGCTGGGGGCGATGTTCGTGGCGGTTTCCATGTTGATGGCCCTGATACCGTTGTTCTACTTCTATTCCCCCGACCTGATCTGGTCCTTTGTCACCTTCCAGGACGATGCCCGGCTGGCTGGCTCGCTGCATTGGATCTATACCATCTTCGTGCTGATGATTGCCGTGGATATCGCCTTCATCCGCCATTTCTGGTGTCGCTTCATGTGCGTCTACCGCGTCTGGCAGCATACCTTCAAGACCCGCGAGACACTGCACATTGCCCATGATAAATCCCGTGCCGAGGAATGCGAGCGCTGCAGCTTCTGCGTGACTTCCTGTTTCATCGGTATCGATCCCCGCCAGACCGACACCTTCGATGCCTGTATCAACTGCGGCGAATGCATCAATGCCTGCGCCAGTATCCGCGCCAGCAGAAAGACCGGTACCAGCCTGCTGCGCTTCGAGCTTGGGGCGCGTCAGGGCGCAAAGGCGGGCGGACGCAGCAACGTCGGCTCCATTTTTTCCCGCGCCCCCTGGGCCACCGCCCTGGCCCTGTTTGGCCTGACGCTCTTTTCCTGGGGCATCTGGAGCTATGATGCCTTCCATCTTTCGGTCTACCGGGCTGAGACCCTGCAGGGCGAGAATATCGTGGATTACCGCATCAGCGTCGCCAACAAGATCTACCGTCCCAGCACCCTGCGGGTGGAGATCGCGGGATTGCCGGACGATGTCTATGAACTGAGCCGCAGTGCCGTGAGTTTCAGCACCGCAGGCCGGCAGGATATCAATTTGCATATCGATGGGGTGCTCAGCGCCGGCCTGCATCCCTTTGTGGTGAGCGTGGTCGCTGCTGACGGTCGCCGGGAAAGTTTCCGTGTGCAGCACTATGTTTCAGGAAGCCGGATATGAGCGAAGACAGAAGCGAGGACAAGGAAATGGACGAGCAGACACTGAAACCCATCAAGAGCCAATGGGGGAGGCGCCCGGATGATCACTTCGGTTATGCCTCCGATGAGGAGCGCCTCGCCAAGCGGGGGATGGAAGACTGGGAACTGGTGGACAAGATCCCGGAATCCCAGCGCGGGGTGCCGGTGTGGTTCATTGCCGTAGTGGTCGTGGTGCTGCTGGTGGCCATCGGTCTCAGTTTCCCTTTCTGGGGCGACCGTCCGGGTTTCGAGCGCAGCTGGTTCAACTGGGGTTTCGTGGCCGCCATCGCCTATCTCATCGGGGCCGGCACCTTTGTCTATTTCATGGTGAACCTCTATGGCTCCCATGCGGGCGGGCGCCTGGATTCAGACAAGGACAGCGCGGAACATGGAGAAAAGCAAGAAGAGGAAGACCAGGATGCGCCGACAGATCCAGGCAAGCGCTAGTCTAGGCGCCCTGCTGATGCTGGCGAGCGGCTGCGGACAGCAGGAAGGCCAGCCGCAGCCAACCCAGCCGCCTGCCGCCGTGGTTGCTGCAGATGCCCCCCAGGCCTATCGGCAGTACTGTACCGGCTGTCATGCCCCACCCAATCCCGCAGCGCACCTCGCCGCGGAATGGCCCCCCGTGGTGAGCCGCATGCAGCAGCGCCGGATCTCCAAGGGACAGGGTGCTATTCCTGCCGCCGTGCTGGGTGAGATTCTCGATTACCTGCAACAGCACGCCGCCGACTCATGATGAAACAGTTCTGTTTCATGCTCATCCTGTTGCTGGGGCTCACGGCGTGCAGCCGTGATGAACAGACCTCCCTGCCGCCACAGCGCTGGCAGGACCTGGAAGTCGTGGTGGAAACCCGCCCTGCCCCCGTGCAGAGGGGGATGAACGAGTTTCTGGTGATCGTTTCCAAACGGGGTATCAGGCCGCGGGAAGACCTCATCGTCTCCCTGCGCCTGTCCCCCGCAGACCCCTGGCACCAGGCCATTCAGGATGGCGACACCGGCGTTTTCCGCAAGGCGCTGCGGGTCACCCCTGCCCATCATGCCCTCTATGTGCAGATCAGGCGCAAGCAGGAAACGGGCGAACTGGCCTTTCCCTTTAGCTCTGCCTCTTGATTTGTATGCCCCGTGCGTGGGTGATGAGTAATGGGTAATGAGTGATGGATGATGCGTAGTTCTCCATCACTCAT
>CAYRLE010000068.1:0-8467 GCA_964425105.1 uncultured Gammaproteobacteria bacterium
GTCCGTTCCATTGATGTCCCAGAACTTTTCCATGGCGAGATAGGTGAAGGAGGCCGTCCAGGTGATCATCATCAGGCCGATGAGTGCCTCCACGCCGCTCAGGAAACGCAGTGCATCCTGCAAATAGAGGTCGCCCAGGCCCAGTGAGGTATAGTTGGAGAGGGAAAAATAGAGGTAGTCGTAAAAGCCGCGCTGGAGGTTGCCGGCCAGTTCCCCCAGCCCCCATTGCTCGATGAGCGCGAAGAAGGTCGCGGCAAACAATGCCACCTCGATGAGGTGGGCGATGAAGGCATAGAAGATCACCACCAGAATGCGGGCGCGGGGCGGGATGCCGGCACGGACCAGCGAAGAGGAGGCCAGACGCAGCGCCTCGTAATGGATCAATACCGTGAGGGCGACCAGCAGCAGGCTGACCAGGAATTCCAGTACCATACAAACAGCCGGCGGCTTAAGACGGCAAACGCCTATTCCTCACAGGAATAGCCCAACAGCGACAGCCCCTCCGCCAGATAATCGGCCACCAGTGGCGTGGCAATCAGATACTCGGCAGTGCGCTCATTGTGATTCTCATGAGCCGCCTGCTGCGCCGCCTCCCATTCATCCACTTCATAGTCACCGCGTCCCAGCCACATCAGGGCCACCAGCGCTTCCTGCTGATCGGGTTCGAGATCGTCGATGGTGGTCTTCAACTCCAGATAGGTGGGATCATCCTCGTGATCCGCCAACACCTGCAGGGCCCAGTCGTCAGAAGGGTTGACCGGCTCCTCAGGTATTACCACCTGCTCCTTGGCATGAAACTCATGGGCCTTGGCAATAATGAAACAGACGATTTCTGGGTTCACTTCCAACATGACCTCTCCCTCGGAATATTTTCTCATCGCTGTGGAATCTCCTGCTCGCTGCGGCTGCGCCCGGAACGGCGCCTGCCGCTGGACGATCAGCTTCTATATTAGGGACCTGACAGTGCTTTGGCAAACCGCCCTTGCCTGCACGTCAGTGCACAGCCAGCGTCTGCCATGGGAGGCAAATGTTCAGCCATCCCGGCACTGGTGATGCGCATAGGCCAGAACCCGCTGCAGAAAATCGTCACGCCACACTGCATCCAGCAGCTGCAGCTCTTCCGCCAGCGGCAGTGCCGGGTGGGCGTTCAGCAAGTGTTGGACAAACAGGCCGCTGCCCTGCGCCACTTGCTTGCCAGCCTCGTCAAAGAGTGGCACCTCCCTGATACCGCAGCTGGGTGAACGGCTTTTCAGGATAAAACCGCTGATCGCACCCAGTGCCGCGCTGCGCCGATGGGCTTGGCGCTCCAGCAACGCGGTGACATCATGACCGGGGTTGTCCACCTCACGTAGGCGGATGCCACTGCGGCTGCGCACCAGCTGCAGCGGGGGGCGCGGCACGCCCAGGCCGCTTTCCACCTCGGGACAGATGGCAATGAATCGAAAGCGCCGCTGCGGCACCTTCTCGAGAGCGGAGCAATATTTATGACCGCCGTCATAGCGCACGGCGTCACCCAACAGACAGCGGCTGACAGCGATGAGGACTCGGCCGTCCGCCTCCTCCTCCCCTGCCCCTTTCATGGCCTAGCGCTGCCGCAAGGCGCTGCGCAGGCGGCGCAGTTTGTCCTTCACGATACGCGCATTGGCCGGCCCCATGCGCAACAGCACTTTCTGCCCCGAAGACAGGGATTCCAGCGCGGGATCTGCATATTTGTAATAGACCGAGGGCTGAACCAACTCGATAGGCCCTTCGATTTCAGGCGCCAGCAGCAGGTCGTCGATGACGGCCAGCAGACGCCCCTCAAAAGAGGCCTCGGGATAACCCAGTTCCTCATAAGCCGCCTGGAACAGGGGCCGGTAGCGTCTCAGAAAGGCCGTGAAGTCCCTCACGTCCAGCGCCTCCAGCAAGCGGACATAGCTGTTGTAGCGCGCATAGTTGGCGGGATCGAGAAAGACCCGCCCGTCACGTTCCTCGACCTGGAAGCGGCCGGGTGGCGGCCTGACAGGCAGATACTTCACTGGCAATCTGCGGTCTGGCAGATTGTCGACGACGATAACGATCTTCCTCAGCAACTGACCCGGCAACAACAACTTGTTGATATCGGCGCCAGCGAACAAGTGGCCGAGATCACTCATCAGCTGAGGATCGCTGTCGTCCAGGGATGGCAGGGGTGGCTCACCGGGCAGCACCACCGGGGGCGGCGCCTCTGGTGTTTCAGGTGCCGCCGGGGTGGGCGGCGGCGATGGCTGCACTTCGGCTGCAGTCTGCCGCTGCGGCGGAATGGTCAAAGGGCGGGGCGCATGCTCCCGTGGTTGCCACCAGGCATACAGTACGGCGGCAGCAATCACCAGCAGCAGCAGGATAACGATCCCTCTGACCTGCCTGTTGCCGGAAGACGAAGGATTTTCCTGGGGGGGAATATTCATGGACCGTCGCTAGCCGCTGAGGTCAGTCCTCCCAGCGTCCGTAACCGGGAATGTTGATCTCGTCTTCCTCGAAAGATCCCAGCTTCACACGACTATGACAGGCATCGCAATTGGCAAGACTGCCGACCTTGGGGTTTTCGCTGACCATGCGCCGGGGGATCTCCCTGTGCTCACGCTTGAAATAGGGCACTTCCGTAATACGCAAGGGAGTCGCGTCAGGAGGGATGGAACGCGCCATCTTGCGCGAACGCTTATAGTCGGATCTGTCGGCGGCATTTTCCACCAGATAGGCGGTAATCTGACGCAACTCCTCCGCATCCAGTTCGGCATTCTCCCCGAAGTGATCATCCAGACCGGACATCAGCTTCTTCCAGGAACGGGCCGGCAACAGGCCCGGCTGGTAGGCGAAATGGCAGGCGCCACATTCCTTGGCATAGAGTTCGTTGTTCACTGGTGCCACATCGGTACGACGCGAGCCAAAGCTGAACCAGCCTTCGTCATCCGCCAACAAGGACTGCAATGGCAACAGTGCCCCACCCACCAGCAATATTCCAACCAGTTTCTGTTTCATCGCTTCATCTCCATATAATTCATGGGCTGGCGGCTGCTACTGACTGCGAATGAATGTCAGTACATCGCCTTTTTCCTGAGGGGTGCATTCCCGGCCCAGGGTCCATTTGCAATTGCGCTTGAGCCATTTGCGAACCTTCTTGACATCGCTCAGGCGCTTGCTGTTCACCGAGGGCGCCATGGGCTTGATGAGCTTGCCGGTACGCACATGCTTGCCGCCCTGACGCAGATTATCGGTATGACAGGTACTGCAGCTGCGTGTCTTGCCGGCCTGCTTGGGATCGGGGAATTTCTTGTCCCACAGGTTTCGCCCCCGCTCGGCACTGAATTCCCCGGCACCCGCCTGGCGGTATTCTGCGAGCAGGTCATCGACTACCGCCGCCTGCACGGTGGCTGTCACAAGCCACAATAGTCCTGATATCAACAGATAGCGCATATCTCAATCTCCTCCGCTTACGATGTAGTCTACACCAATCGACTCACTTGCCTGTCAGGTCCGGCAGCCTCATGGCTGAATCCTCGAAGGTGCCAGCCTCTGCATCCAGGTGACAGGCGCCACAGTCACCCTTCCCCGCCACCTTGTCGTTGTGCCAGTAACGCTCGTCGATCTCACGGTGCTTCATGATCCAGTAGGGAGTCTCCGTGATGCGTAGTGGCGTTTCGCCAGGGGGCAGCGACTGGCTGATCTTCCAGGCCGGTTCCGAGAGATGGCTTTCCGCGGCATTTTCTGTAAGAAAACGCCGCAGCTTCGCCACGGTTTCTTCATCTAGCGCCAGATCCTCGCCGAAGTGATCTTCCTGCCCATCGAGGAGCGCCACCCAGGAACGGGCCGGCAGCAGAGTGGGATGATAGGCCAGGTGACAATCCCCGCATTCGCTGCGCCACAGCGCGTTGTCAGGCAGCTGTGGCCCTTTGAAGGGACGATAGGGCTGCTCCGGTGTCTCGGTGATATAGCCGCGGAAGAACAGCAGCGCGGAGACGAAGACCAGCGTCAGGATGGAAAAACCCACCAGCTCCCTGCGCTCGGCAGAAGTGACCCCGGCAGTGCCGGTCTTGTGGCCGGTAATCATGGCGGCAATCAGGTTCTCACGATGCACCAGACTCTCGACGATGACACCCCCGACATGAACCAGCACCAACAGTACCATGGCCCAGGCGGAAAACTCGTGCAACTCGCGGGCCGCCGCACCAACTGCATAACTCTCCAGCCCGCCCAAGAGGCCATGGCCTTCTTCACCGCCCAGCACCAGCAGGCCCGACAGGGAGACGACAAAGCCCAGGGCGATCATCAGAAAGATGGCCCAGCCACCGATGGGGTTGTGGCCGATATAACGAGTGGCCTGGCCGGTCAGCAAACCTTTCAGGTAGGCAGTTACCGAGGGCCAGTCATAGGCGAAGGTATGGAAACGCGCGTAATGGCTGCCGACCACCCCCCACAGGAGGCGAAAAGTCAGCAGGCCGAGAAAGAGATAACCTGCATAGGTATGGACATAGAGAAAGCGGTTGTCCTCATGGGTCAGCCAGGCGATGATGAAGGCACCCGCCAGCAGCCAGTGAAAGATGCGGGTGGGCAGATCCCATACCAGGATCCGTTTCTGAGAAGTATTGCGTTGTGAGGCAGTCTTCATGGAATCTGATTCCGTCCCTTGGAAATTGCTCTTCACTATAAGCGGCAAAACTTAAGCGGGGCTGAAGTCAGTGCCGTGCCTTTTTCCCTTGCCGGCCCCCTGCTTCAAGGAAGGGGAGCCTCTTTCCCTGTCCTGAATGTGCTTTGTACAAGCGGCCTGGCAGCCGCTTCTGCCGCCTTTTAAGAGAGTTTTAAGACGGCTGTGGTCAACTTGCCAGTGGTCACCATCGCTACTGTCTGAACCGAGGAGTATCTCCCATGTTGAAAATCAATCCCCTGGTCTACATCGTCTTTGGCTCGCTCGCCTTTGCCATGGCTCATCTGCTGATCGGCATCTTCGCCAGCAGCTGAGCCCGGCATGGCGCCGGCCGTCCCACAAGGCGGCCGGCGCTGCCATTATAAATCCAGAAATTCCAGGCAGTCCGCAGCCAACAGGGCGCGCGCCCTTTCCAGGATCCTTGCCTCCTGCTGCGCCGACAGCAATTCGCCGTAGCCACCCACCTCCCCGCGGCGGATGAAACCACCACGTCGAAACAATGAACCCTCCTCCTCGGGAAAGCGGGTGAAACGCTCGGCATGGGCCTTCATCCACGCGAAGGAACAGTACTCCAGCACCTGCTTCCGCCGCGCCTGCGGCAGCGGCCAGCCCAGAAAATCAGCAATGCGCGCCAGCCCACCAGGCAGATCCTGCTTGAGATCTTGATAACGCAGCCACAAGACATTGGCGTCATGGATGTGGGGCCACCAACTCTGGACGTTGCGGAACCAAACGCCCGCCTTCAGCCAGTGCTCGAAATAGTCATCGAAGGAGAGCGGCCTGGAGATCCCCGAACGGGCCAGGGCCTGGGGCGTCAGATTCATGAGATGATGATAGAAGCTGACACAGCAGTCCCGGGGGTCGCGCGAGGTGAGTACGATACGCACCAGATCGGCAGCGGGAGTCTGCGCATAGGTGCAGTGAGTCTTGAAGATGCGTGGATCAGACATGGCCTCGTATTCGGCCAGCAGCGCCCGCCAGTCCTTGTCGCGGCGGGGCCGCTCCAGCCACGGCACCACCTCATAGATGGAATGGAAGTTATCGTCGCCGCCGCTGCGCAGCTGGTGCAGGATCTGCTGCATCCAGGTGGTGCCTGCCTTGGGGGCGGTGGTGATGAGCACATCGTCGGGGCGGGCCCGGAAACAGGCCAGCAAGCGGGGATCGTGGAAGGGGGAGCGCTGTCCCCAGCGGGGAGCGGGGGTGAAATCCTTGGCCGTTTCAGTCCCGGGCATGGCGCACAAGCTCAGGCCGCCACATGCCGCGCCAGCAGTCCCATGCTGTATGCCCCCTCTCCCAGGGGGATGCGCACCCGATGACCGCCGCCGGGCGCCTCGCGAATGGCGCGCCCCTGGATATCCTCCATGGCCTCCAGGGTGAACAGCCGGTTGCCCTGGGGCAGGATCAGTTCCAGCCGGTCACCCACTGCAAACTTGTTCTTCACCGCCACTTCCACCATGCCCTGCCGGTCGCCCTCGCCCTGCACTTCGCCCACGAAGCGTTGCAAGAAGGTGTCGGAGCGTCCGCTGTCATAGTTCTGGTAACGCTGAGGTGGATGACGATCAAAAAAGCCGCTGGTATAGCCACGATTGGCGAGGCGCTCCAGCATGCCCAGCAAAGAACTGTCGAAGGGACGGCCGGCCAGGGCGTCGTCGATGGCGCGGCGATAGACCTGGGTGGTGCGGGCCACGTAGAAATGGGATTTGGTGCGGCCCTCTACCTTGAGGCAATTCACCCCCATGCGCACCAGACGCTCCACATACTCCACGGCGCGCAGATCCCGGGAATTGAGGATGTAGGTGCCGTGTTCGTCTTCCTCCACCGGCATCAACTCACCGGGGCGGCTGCGCTCCTCCAGCAGATACACCTGTTGCCGCGGCGCTGCGGGAACCACCTCGCCGCTGCTGTCGCTGCGGGCCTCGTGCAGGTCATACTGCCAGCGGCAGGCATTGGTACAGGTGCCCTGATTGGGATCGCGGTGATTGAAATAACCGGACAGCAGGCAGCGTCCCGAATAGGCGATGCACAGGGCGCCGTGGACGAACACCTCCAGTTCCATGTCTGGACATTGCTGGCGGATCTCCTCCACCTGATCCAGGGACAACTCCCGGGACAGGATCACGCGCCGGATACCGGCCTGCTGCCAGAACTTCACGCCGGCATAATTCATGGTGTTGGCCTGCACCGAGAGATGCACAGCCAGTTCCGGCCAGCGCTCGCGGACCATCATGATCAGGCCGGGATCGGCCATGATCAGGGCATCGGGGCCCAGGGCCACCACCGGTTCTATATCATCCAGGAAGGTCTTCACCTTGCTGTTGTGGGGCAGCACGTTGCAGGCCAAATAGAAGCGCCGCCCCTGGCGGCGCACCTCGCGCATGCCAGCGGCCAGGTTTTCCAGGCGATGAAATTCGTTGTTGCGCACCCGCAGGCTGTAGCGCGGCATCCCGGCGTAGACCGCATCGGCGCCATAAGCCAGGGCGTAACGCAGATTCTGCAGGGTACCGGCGGGAGCGAGCAGCTCCGGCGCTGGCAGGCTGTTGTCGATCTCAGGCATGTCTTCCCCCATCCTTGCCGTCATGTCACTCGCCAAGCGCCCATTGGGGTGCGTGGCCACTGTCCAGATAGTGCAGATAATCGGCGATTATGTCCTGGTGATCGAAGGCCAGGGGCACACCGGGACAGCGGGGATCAACCAGGCGCAGCTGCCGGGCGTCGTCCTGGGCCCGGGGTTCGCCGCGGCCATCGGCTACATAGACCACGCTGGCGGTATGGCCGCGGGGGTCGCGCTGCGGCGCAGAATAACAACCCAGCAGGCAGCGCAGCCTCACCTCCAGGGACGTTTCCTCGCGTGCCTCGCGCACCGCCGCCTGTTCAGCCGTCTCGCCCAGATCCACAAAACCACCCGGCAGGGCCCAGCCAAGCGGGGGATTGCGGCGCTCGATCAGCACGATGCGCCCTTCCTCACCCTGCAGGCGGATAATGATATCGGCGGCAAGCAAAGGGGTTTCCGGTCGGGACATGGGGGCTCCGCTGCACATCAGAGATTAGCGATGGGCAGAGTTTAGCACACTCCGCCAATACGCCGAGCGGACAATTCCTACACAATTCAAGTGGAAATAGTACGCTTGTAAAATCCCCGCTACTGGGGTATCTATGGAACAAGAGTTGTTGCATGCCCCCACCCACTCTCTCTGGAGGTGCACCATGAAGACAACACCTATCATACCGGTCATACCGGCATTCTTCTTCCTGCTGCTCGTGGCCGCCCCGCCGGTCAGCTTTGCGGACTCGGCCACCAGTGAAATGGCGCAGATCCTGCTCCACCTCAACCACCGCCCGTCGAGCGATGAAAAACAGGAACTGCGCGAGATCGCCAACAGCGACCATGCCAGCAAGGGGGAACGCGCCCTGGCCACGGCCATGTTGAACATGAACCACAAGGTCGCGGACGCGGATCGCGAGCGGCTGCGTGAACTGGCCCAGGATGGTGCCGCCCCCGCCGCCGAGCGGGAACTGGCCGGCATCCTGCTGCGCCTGACCCACAAAGCCAGTGCGGCGGACAAGGAGCGGCTGCAGCGCCTGCGCTGACAGCAGAACTACAGGATGGGCACTGCCCACCAGGACTTGCGCCTATTCGTGAGGCGTGGGGTTGCCTGCCATTACGCCTCACCCCTCACAAAAAATAACTGGCACCGTTTCTTGGTGAACAATGACCGCCGCCCACCCTGCAGACAACCCTTGATTTTTTCCGCAAACTGGAAATAATCCTATTCCATGCAGGGCTGTGGCCGGCCTGCCCTATTGTGG
>CAYRLE010000068.1:8567-14315 GCA_964425105.1 uncultured Gammaproteobacteria bacterium
AAACTGGAAATAATCCTATTCCATGCAGGGCTGTGGCCGGCCTGCCCTATTGTGGTCTGTCGGCACATATCCTCTTGCTCCCAAAGGAAACGCATTCGATCTGAAAATCGATTTCCTGGAGGCTTCAAGAACGCATGGCTGACAAGCCGGTACTATTTGCCTATCTGGAAGCAGGTGCTAAAAGCAGCCCTGTTGCGCTCGATCCCGGCCTGGACACCGGCAGGCCGGAAACGGTCTGGCTTTTCAACTTGGCGCGCAATGCCTTCGTCGAATACCGGCGTGACATCGTGGCGGCCAAGCTGCGTGACTTCAGCAGCGGGGAACAGCGCATCTGCGAAGAACTCAAAGCCGCCTTCAGCAAGGCACGTGATGATTTCCAGCCTCGCCCAGCCCTCCAGATTCCGGCACACACCCCCGCGCCACTGGCTAAGGCGCCCGCCCCCCTAGACCTCGATGAAGAACTGCTGGATATCGACAGCCCCCCGGAAACCGTCACAGACCTGGACGAAGAACTGGAGTAGGAGCAAGAGGCCCAGCAGGGCCTATTGCATTCGTGTTAACAGGCCCTAGAATAGAATTTGCGCAGCATCCGCTGCCAAGGGAGCGTAATCGCCATGGTGGCCAAGGCAAAACATGTCGTCATCGATTGTTTCAATCTCTATCCCGGCCGTATGCTCGCCAGCAAATACGAGGTGATGAGCAAACTGGGAGCGGGCTGGGAAGGAGAGGTCTTTCTGGTGCGCGAGAGGCTCACCGGCATCGAACGAGCGGCCAAATTCTTCTATCCCCAGCGTAACATCAACAACAAGGCCTGCACCTACTATGCCCAAAAGCTGCATCGCCTTGGCCACTGCCCGATCCTGATCCAATACATCACCCAAGAAACCATCACCTATCGGGGCCTATCCATCACCTTCCTGGTTTCTGAATATGTGGAGGGAGAACTGCTCAGCGAGTTCCTGGCCCGCCAGCCGGGTAAACGCCTGACACCCTTCCAGGGCTTGCACCTGCTCCACGCCCTGGCCAGCGGCATCGAATATATCCACCGCATGCGGGAATACCATGGAGATCTTCATACCGACAACATCATCATCAAGCGCTACGGCCTGGGGTTCAATGTCAAACTGCTGGACATGTTCCACTGGGGGGCCCCGCGCAAGGCCAACATCCATCAGGATGTCTGCGACCTGATCCGCATCTTCTATGATGCCATTGGCGGACGCAAGCATTACGCCAAACACCCGCCGGAGATCAAGGCCATCATCTGCGGCCTTAAAAAAACCTCGATCCTGAAAAAATTCCGCTCCGCCGGCCAGCTTCGCGGCTATCTGGAGACTATGCAGTGGCAGTGAGGGGGTGATGAGTAATGAGTGATGCGTGAGGTGAAACTACTGTGCCTTCACCACCCATCACTCATTACTCATTACTCATTACTCATCACTCATCACTCATCACCCATTACTCATCACCTTCTTTTAACCTTGACCGATTATCTTGTATCTTTTGCCTTGCACCTTGTATCTTAATATTCATGGTCCACAAAAAAATATTAACCAACTGTCATATGGAAGGTTATGGGGAGATCTATAACTGCTGTTCCTATGAAGTGGCGTTCTTCAGTTCCCGTTCCCCTGATCACAGTGACAACAACGGGGATTCTGCGGCGCTGTTCTGCATGAACGGCAACAGCGGTGTCTTCGTGGTCGCCGACGGCATGGGTGGCCTGTCCAATGCAGACCGGGCCTCGGCCATCGTGATCGAAGCCCTGGAAGATACCCTGATCCAAAGCACAGCGGCGGAAAATTTCCGCGAAGCACTGCTCGACGGTATCGACAATGCCAACCGCCGCATCATCCGCCTGGGCGCAGGCTCCACATTGGCCGCAGTGGAAATCAATGACAATGTACTGCGCAGTTATCACATCGGCGATGCGGCGATACTGGTCACCGGTCAGCGAGGCAGAATAAAACTCCAGACAACCCCTCATTCTCCCGTGGGCTATGCCGTGGAGGCCGGATTCCTGAACGAAGCCGAGGCCATGCACCATGAAGAGCGCCACCTGCTGCTCAACATGCTGGGCAGCAATGAGATGCGCATCGAAATCGGCCCGCCCCTGAAACTTGCCCGCCGCGATACCGTCCTGCTGGCCAGCGACGGTCTGTTCGACAATCTCCATATCGAAGAAATCGTGGCCATGATCCGCAAGGGCGCGCTGCGCCAGGCCATGGAACAGCTGATCCGCAGCTGCCAGAAAAGAATGAACACCACGGATAGCACTCATCCCTCCAAGCCCGATGACTTGACGCTGATCCTGCTGCGGCGTAGTGGCTAGTACTCCTTCAAGGAGTACTAGCCACTTGAATCGGCTAATGTTTTCCGAGGATATGTCGATCTATTCAGTTGTGAAACATATATCGGGCAACCAGGTTTAATTTGCGATAATATAACTCGCTGAGAAAAAAGATAATTATCTGCCAATCCTATGGACGATCACATACCATGAATGCCTTCAGCGCCCGCAAACCCGCCGCTGAACTGCTCAGGTTGGCGCTACCCCTGCTGATGCAATACGGAGTCCCCCCCACCCCCCGTAACTATGCCATCTGGTACGAATATGTGGCAGACGGTCAACCGGCCCTGCATCAGGCCATCGACAAGATCATCGCCGAGGGCAGTGGCTTCAGCGACGAAATCAACGCCGAGCTTTACAACACCTATCTGGCCAGCGACAAGGAAAAGGAAATCGAGAGCCTGCGCTCGGAACTGCAACGGCTGGTCAACGAATCATCCCGCGAGATCTCTGGAGCGACCGACGAGGCCTGCCGCTACCAATCCCGCCTGGAAGGCCATGCCCAGCGCCTGGCCACGGACTTGGACAGCGAAAAGGTCCTGCGTATCATCGATGCTCTGAGCACGGAGACCTCGGCCATGGTGCAGACCAATGCCCAACTTCATGGCAGGCTGACCAATATGGCGGAGGAATTGGTCAGCCTGCGCAATGAACTGGAATGGGTTCACGAGGAACTGATGATCGATGCCCTCACCGGGCTGCTCAATCGCAAGGGTTTCGACCATCTGCTCGAAGAGGCCAGCAAGGAGGCCCGTGAAGAGCAGCGTCAGATGTGCCTGATGATGATCGACGTCGACCACTTCAAACGCATCAATGACAATTACGGGCATATCGTGGGCGACGAGGTGTTGCGCTTCATCGCGGGCAAGATGAAAGCGGTCATCAAGGGGCGGGACATCATCTCGCGCTACGGCGGAGAAGAGTTCGCCATCATTCTTCCCAACACCCCCCTCAGCGGCGCCCTGCACATCGCGGAGGAAGTGCGCAAGACCATCTCCGCCTCGAGGTTGACCCGCAAGGCCAGCCAGCAGGTACTGGACCAGGTCACAGTCTCCATCGGTGTCGCCTGGTACCGCAAGCAGGAAAGCCTGGATGACTTCATTCATCGCGCCGACCGCGCGCTCTATCACGCCAAACACACCGGCCGCAACCGCATCGTCAGCGGCGAAACCCTTTGACGCCTTAGGCTCCCCCCAGCATGGAGTGGATGAGGCGCGCAGCGCCGTAGTCCGCAACCGGGTACCGGGTGATGAGTAATGAGTGAGAGGTAATGAGGAACGTCTTTTCCATTACTCATCACGCATTACTCATCACTCATCACCCAGTACCCCCCGGCAGTGCGATCGCGTACAATAAAACCCATCGCCATCCCCAATCCGGACCACAGACATGACCCAATACCGCCCTGAAGATGTCACTATCAGCCAGTCTGTTGCCATCCTGATCGATGGCAACAATATGGAACGCAGCATCCATGGGGAAACCGACGACCCCCAGACCATGTTGAACTTCGACACCCTGATCCCCAAACTGCTGGACAACCGCGGACTCAACAGGCTGGTCTATTTCCGCGAGGGGAAACAGATCTCCAGCAAACTGCAGGAACGCCTCTATGCCCATTATCACGGCTCCGTGCGCCCCTGCCACAAAAGCGCCGATATCCCGCTGACCATCAAGGCCATGCAGCTGGCCAGCAAGGTGGACACCATCATCATCATGTCGGGGGATTCAGACTACATCGAACTGGTGCGTCACCTGAAGACGGAGGGTGTGCGTGTGGAGATCGCCGCCGTGCCACGCACCACCTCCCATTTACTGCTGGAAGAAGCGGACTACTTCCACAGGATCACTGCCGAGGACTGGTTCACCCTCGGCCCCAAGAAAGTGGTGCACAAAAAGACGGTGCGCCGCTAGCCTCCATGGTGTTGCTCAGAGCCCTTCCGAGGCTGTGCTCCACCACGATCCCGATACTCGTCCTCCTTAGCCTGGCCCTGCCGGCACAGGGCCAGGAGGCCTCGCTGTCCGTCGGCAGCTTTTCTGTCCTGTCATTGGATGACAAGATACCACCCGCTTGGGAGACGCTCAGCTTCAAGAAGGTAGCGCGCCATACCCGCTACCGGCTGACGAACGACGCTGGCACCACGGTGATCGAGGCGCTCAGCCGCGATGCCGCCTCGGGACTGATGCGCAAGATCACCATCGATCCACGCCGCTATCCCATCATCCAATGGCGCTGGAAGGTCACCGCCATGATTCCCGGCAGCGATGTGCGCCGCCGGCAGGGAGACGACTACCCGGCCCGCCTCTATATCACCTTCGCCTATGATCCCGCACACATGAGTTGGGGGCAAAGACTCCGCTATCGGGCAGCGCGTCTGCTCTATGGCGACATCCCCGCCGCCGCCATCAACTATATCTGGGCACGCCAGGCTGCCCCCGGCACCATCGTCGACAACGCCTACACTGACTTCACCAAGATGATCGTTGTGGAAAGCGGCCCTGCCCTGCTGGGCCGCTGGGTGACGGAGGAACGCAACATCGATCAGGACTTCCGCAAGGCCTTCGGCTACCCCCCACCGCCGATCACCGGCGTTGCCATCATGACAGACACTGACGACACCGGAGGCGAGGCCCTCAGTTACTACGGCGACATCACCTTCCGGCAGTCCCCCTGATCCCCCTACATCATTGCCGCCCCCCGGCGGTTCCGCTAAAATCAGGCCTGACCATCCTGAAAAAGGACGTAGCACCATGCAATTCACCCTTGAGCGCAATGCCGACAGCTATGGAATCCATTCCTACGGGCAGGGTGAAATCACCATTACCATCCCCCGCGCCCTGGACCAGGATTTCCCCGTGCAGCATGACGACAATGTGGAACGACTGCAGCCGGCAGTGCGCCGTGAAACCCTGCACCACAGCATGATTCTCATGCCCCAGCGCCTCATCCAGGACTGGCCGCCCCAATCATTCGAGGAACTCAACAGGACTCACTTCGATGTGCTGGCGGAACAGGACGTGGAACTGATCCTGTTCGGCAGCGGCGCACAGCTGCGCTGGCCCGCCCATGATCTGCTGGCCTCACTGACCGAGCGCGGCATCGGTGTGGAGGTCATGGACACCGGTGCCGCCTGCCGCACCTATAACGTCCTCATGTCGGACCGGCGCCGCTTTGCCGCTGCGCTGCTGATGATCTGACAGCAGCGCAACTCAGATCTCCCATTCCAGAATACTCTTGATCACCAGATCGTCGCTGGCATCGGTGAGGCCAAAGGCGGTGCCGACATTCCATTTCAGCGCCGGCGCCAGTTTCCAGCTGATGGCGGGCACTACATAGTGGCGCTGTTCATCGAGTGGCTTGATGTCCACCAACTCGCCTACGCTGCCGTACAGTTCCA
>CAYRLE010000069.1:0-10532 GCA_964425105.1 uncultured Gammaproteobacteria bacterium
TTGCCAATACAAAAACTGGCGAAGATCTGCCCCAACAAGTCGTCGGCGCTGAACTCTCCGGTGATCTCTCCCAGGGCCTGCTGGGCCTGGCGCAGGTCTTCTGCCAGCAGTTCGCCGGCCTGGTGGGATGACAACTGGCGCTGACCGCTGGCGAGGCACTCGCCGGCGCGGCGCAGGGCATCCAGGTGACGGCGGCGCGCCATGAAGCTGCCCTCGGTGTGCTGTTGATAACCCATGGTCTCCTTGAGGTGCCGGCACAGCAGTTCGATGCCGGCGCCGGTCTTGGCGGAAAGCCGCACGGCGAGGCCCTGGGGAGTCTGTTCCAGGCCTGGTTCGCGACCAGTGAGATCGATCTTGTTTTGGATCAGGGTGAGCTTGGCGGCCGGGATTTCCTTCTCCATCATCGCCAGGGTCTCACCGGTCAGGCCTTGTTCATCGTCCACCACCAGCAGTACACGGTCGGCACGGCTGATCTCGGTGCGGGCACGCTGGATGCCGAGACGCTCCACAGGATCTTCGCTGTCGCGCAGACCTGCGGTATCGCTGATGTGCAGGGGGAGGCCGTCGATGTTGATGGTTTCCCGCAGCACATCCCTGGTGGTGCCCGGAATCTCGGTGACGATGGCCGCCTCGCGGCGCGCCAGGCGGTTGAGGAGGCTGGACTTGCCGGCATTGGGGAGTCCGGCGATGACCACCTGCATGCCTTCCCGCAGCAGACAACCCTGATGGGCCTCGGCCAACACCGCCGTCAGTTGCGCCGCCAGGCTTTCCAGGCGCTGCGCCACCGCACCTTCGGAAAGAAAATCGACCTCCTCCTCGGGAAAGTCGATGGCCCCCTCCACGTAGACGCGCAACTCGGTGATAGCGGCCACCAGGGCGCGGATGCGCCGCGAGAAGTCCCCTTCCAGGGAACGCAGGGCGCAGCGCGCCGCCTGCTGCGAGGCGCTGTCGATGAGGTCGGCGATGGCCTCCGCCTGGACCAGGTCCAGCTTGCCATTGAGGAAAGCCCGTTCGGAGAACTCGCCCGGACGCGCCAGGCGCGCCCCCAGTTCCAGCACCCGCCGCTGCAGCATGTCCAACACCACTGGCCCGCCATGACCCTGCAGTTCCAGCACATCCTCCCCGGTGAAGGAGCGCGGCGCGGGAAAATACAGGGCGATGCCGTGGTCCAGCACCGTGCCGTCGCTGTCGCGGAAGGGCAGATAGGCGGCGTGGCGCGGCGCCGGACAGTGGCCCAGCAGGGCCTCGGCGATGGCTGCGGCGGCGGGTCCTGAGACCCGCACGATGCCCACGCCGCCGCGTCCCGGCGGGGTGGCAATGGCGCTGATGGTGTCGCTGGCTCTCATCACACCTCACGCCTTACCCCTTACTCCTCACCTCAGCTTTTCGCGGCGGCCCTTTCGATGCGGCGCGTGATATACCACTGCTGGAGGATGGACAGCGTGCTGTTGGACACCCAGTAGAGCACCAGCCCCGAGGGGAAGAAGGCGAAGAACAGGGTGAAGATGAAGGGCAGCGCCATCAGTACCTTGGCCTGGATGGGGTCCGGCGGCGGCGGATTCAGTTTCTGCTGGATGAACATGGTGGTGCCCATCAGCAGGGGCAGGATGTAATAGGGGTCCTTGGTGGACAGGTCCTTGATCCAGAAAATGAATTCCGCCTGACGCAGTTCCACGCTCTCCAACAGCACCCAGTAGAGGGCGATAAAGACAGGGATCTGCACCAGCATGGGCAGGCAGCCACCCAGGGGATTGATCTTTTCCGTCTTGTAGAGCTCCATCATGGCCTGGCTCATGCGCTGGCGGTCATCGCCATAGCGTTCACGCAGCGCCGCGATCTTGGGTTGCAGGCGGCGCATATTGGCCATGGAGCGGTAGCTGGTCTCGGAAAGCTTGTAGAACATCAGCTTGATGAGCAGGGTCAGCACCACGATGGACCAGCCCCAGTTGCCGATCACGCCATGGATGTAACCCATGAGCCAGAAAATGGGCTTGGCGATGACGGTCAGAATGCCGTAGTCCACCGTCAGGTCCAGGCCCTCGGCCACTTCCTTGAGGCGTTTCTGTTCCTTGGGGCCGACGTAGATGCGGCTGCTGAAGACGGTGCTGGCACCAGGCTGGACTTCGCGCGAGGGGGAAACCAGTCCCAGCACGAAGGGGCGGCCCTCTGGAGCCTTGCTGTAATAGTGGTTGATCTCTTCCTGATCGGGGATCCAGGCGCCCACGAAATAGTGCTGGATCATGGCCGCCCAGCCACCCTTGATGTCGCGGCTCAGATCGGCCTTGCGCATGTCGTCGAATTTGATCTTCTCGTATTTTTCCTCGGGGCTGTAGATGACGCCACCGGTATAGGTATAGATAAAGGCAGGCTTCTCGTCGGAGGTGGGTTCGGTGCGCTGGAACTGACGGTACTGGTTCCCCTGCCAAGGCCGGGCGGTGTTGTTTTCCACCTTGTGTTCCACCTCCACCACATAGCTGTCGCGGTGGAAGACATAGGTCTTGGTGACGGTGACGCCGTCGCCGGACTCCCACACCAGCGGCACACGCAGTTCATCGCGCCCTTCCTGGAGGCGGTATTCCTGTTGCAGGGCGCGGTATTCGCTGTGGTGGTCGGGGGCGCCCTGCTGGGAGAGCAGGCCGCTCTGGGCGATGAATATCCGCTGCCCGCTGTCATCCATGAGACGGAAGGGAACATCCGGTTGCTGGATGGAGACGGGGTAGGCGAGGAGATCCGCCTCACGCAGGTCACCGCCCTTGGTGTCGATCTTCACATCGAGCACGTCGGTGATCACCCGGATACGCTGCCCTTTCTCCAGGACTCCCTGCTGCTCCGACTGCAGAGCCGCTGCCGGGACAGGAGTGCTGGCGTTGCTGCTGCCGGCCTGCGCCTCGCCGGCAGGCGTCTGCGGGACATCCGCCTCCACGGCTGGGGCACTGCTTTCTGCCACCGGCGGCTGCACTTCGCCATAGTCCTTCTGCCAGGCCTGCCATAGCAGCAGCAGGATGAATGACAGAGCAAAAAACAGTATGACCCGCTGGTTATCCATGATGCACTTTTCTTTGTTTGTCTATTGTTGTCGTATTTTGTCAGGTACAGGATCGACGCCGCCGGGATGCCAGGGATGGCAGCGGCCAATGCGCTTCAGGGCCAGCCAGCCACCGCGCAGCACGCCATGGGCGGCAATGGCCGTTTCCGCATAGTGGGAGCAACTGGGATGGAAACGGCAACGGCTGCCCAGCAGGGGGCTGAGCACATAGCGATAAGCCTTGATGCACAGGATCAGGAGACGGCGCATCGTTCGATCTCTTTGAATAATCTGTCCACTATGGCATGCAGTTCCTGTTTGTTCTTCCTTGCCAGGGCCGGGCGGCTGATGAACACTATGTCATAGCTAGCCAGGCGTTCGCGGCGACAGCGGAATTCTTCCCGGACGATGCGCTTCACGCGGTTGCGCCGTACGGCGCTGCGGACATGTTTACGGGCGATGGCCATTCCCAGGCGCGGGTGGCCCAGCCGGTTCGCCCTGAGCAATACCGTGAAGCATTCGCTGGAAAGACGGCGCGCACGCCGGGAGACATAGCGGAAATCTTCCGGCCGGGTCAGTCGGTATTGGCGGCTGAACCCCTGCCTGGCTGCATCCAATGCGGCAACGGCTGTCAGGCGCTCAGGCGGACTCTTCCCTTGGCGCGGCGGCGCTTGATCACCATGCGGCCGGCGGCCGTACGCATGCGGGCCCGGAAGCCGTGGGTGCGCTTGCGTTTGATGTTGCTAGGCTGATATGTTCTTTTCATGCTACTTCCTGTTCATTGAACCTTGAGCGGGGATCGCTCGGCACCATTGCACCGCCAAAACAATACCCCGAAAACAAAGGGCTCTAAAATACCGACTTTGCCCGGTCCCTGTCAATCACTATCTGGGGTCATCGCCTCTTGTCCGGAGGTATGGATTAGCCCGTCAAAGGGGTATACACTTGCCTGTCTCGCCGCTGGGGATCACTATACACTGAGGAGGACGCCTGTTCGTGGAAAGTACGCTTTGGAAAAAGTGTCTTGACCATCTGGAAAACGAGCTTACCGCCCAGCAGTTCAACACCTGGATCCGTCCCCTCCATGCCATCGAAGACCATGGCAGCCTGCGTCTCCTGGCACCCAACCGCTTCGTCATGGATTGGGTCAATGAGCGCTTCTTTCAGCATATCTCTGACATCACCACCAAATACCAGGACAAGGACGATTTCCGGGTCTGCCTGGAGATTGGCAGCAACAGCTATGAGGCCCCCCGCGAAGCGGAGCCTGCACGCCCCCAGGCTGCGCCGGTCAACCGCTTCGACACCAGTTTCTCACGCCGCGGGGACCGCGCCGATGTGGAACACATCCGCAATCTGCGCCCCGACTTCACTTTTGAGACCTTCGTGGAGGGCAAGTCCAACCAACTGGCCAAGGCAGCCTCCATCCAGGTGGGGGAAAACCCCGGCGTCGCCTACAACCCACTGTTCATCTATGGCGGGGTGGGACTGGGCAAGACCCACCTCATGCAAGCCATCGGCAATCTGATCATCCAGCGCGACCCCAAGGCCCGCGTGGTCTACGTCCATTCCGAGCGCTTCGTGGGCGACATGGTCAGGGCCTTCCAGCACAACGCCATCAACGAATTCAAACGCTATTACCGTTCGGTGGATTCCCTGCTGATCGATGACATCCAATTCTTTGCCAACAAGGAACGCTCTCAGGAAGAGTTCTTCCATACCTTCAACACCCTGCTGGAAGGGCAGAGTCAGGTGATCATGACCTGCGACCGTTATCCCAAGGAAGTGGGGGGCCTCGAGGAGCGCCTCAAGTCACGCTTCGGCTGGGGCCTGACGGTGTCCATCGATCCCCCCGAACTGGAGACCAGGGTGGCCATCCTCATGAGCAAGGCAGTGCAGTCCCAGGTGGATCTGCCGGATGACGTGGCCTTCTTCATTGCCCAGCGCATCCGCTCCAACATCCGCGAACTGGAAGGGACCCTGCGCCGGGTGGTGGCCAACGCCCGCTTTACGGGGCGGCCTATCACCCTGGATCTGGCCAAGGATGCCCTCAAGGATCTCATCGCGCTGCAGGACAAGCTGGTGAATATCGACAATATCCAGAAGACGGTGGCCGATTATTGCAAGATCCGCATCTCCGACCTCAAATCCAAACGCCGCTCGCGTTCTGTGGCGCGGCCGCGCCAGCTGGCCATGGCTCTGGCCAAGGAATTGACCAATCACAGCCTGCCGGAGATCGGCGAAGCCTTCGGCGGCCGCGATCACACCACCGTGCTTCATGCATGCAGGAAAATCAAGGAGTTAAGAGAAACCGACAATCGCATCAATGAGGACTATGCAAACCTGTTGAGAATGCTGACCACATGATGTTGATTACCTGTGGATAAGATTGCCCTGTGGATAACTCGCCTTTTTATCCACAGGCAGTCAACTGCCGGCGCACAGGCTGCGGTCATTTATCAACAAGCCACTTTGCTGTATAACTCAATGATATCCATCATGAAACGAACTGTTATCCAAGCAGGACCAGGCCCTATTTAATAATTGTTTTAAAGATTCTAAATATCATGAAATTTATTATAGACCGTGAAACGCTGATGAAACCCTTGCAGATGGTCAACGGCGTGGTGGAACGTCGCCAGACCCTGCCCATCCTTGCCAATGTGCTGCTGTCAGTGAAGGGCGACAAGCTGTCCCTCACCGCTACCGACCTGGAGGTTCAGATGAACACCCATACCGGGGTGAAAGAGGGAGAGGAGGGGGATATCACCCTCCCTGCCAGAAAGCTCCTCGACATCTGCCGCGCCCTGCCTGACGAGGCGGAGGTCCGAATATCCACCAAAGACGACAAGGCGATGATTCGTTCCGGCCGGAGCCGCTTCACGCTGACTACCTTGCCGGCAGGAGAATTCCCCAGTATCGAGACCAGCGAGGGCAATCTATCCTTCAGCCTGCCTCAGGCCCTGCTGAAACGGGCCATCGAACGTACATACTTCGCCATGGCACAGCAGGACGTGCGTTATTATCTCAACGGTCTGCTCCTGGAACTGGCGGACAAGTTGGTCCGCCTGGTGGCTACCGATGGCCACAGGCTTGCTTTGTGTGAGGTGGAATATCCTGATAAATTCAATGATAATCAACAAGTTATAATTCCAAGGAAAGGTATCCTGGAACTGGTGCGACTGCTGGCTGAAGAGGATACGGAGGCGCGCGTTACCTTGGGTGGCAATTTCATCCAGATCAGCACCCCGGAGATGAGCTTTACCTCCAAGCTCATCGACGGCCGCTTCCCCGACTATCAGAACGTCGTACCCGTCAGTACCGACAAGACCGTGACATGTGATCGCGACCCCCTGCGTCAGGCACTCAACCGCGTCTCTATTTTGTCCAATGAAAAATATCGCGGTGTGCGTATGGAGTTTTCCCAAGGGCTGCTGCGGGTGTTTGCCCACAATCCCGAACAGGAAGAGGCTGAGGAGGAAGTGGCCGTGGACTACAACGGCAATTCCCTGGAAATCGGTTTCAACGTCAATTATCTCCTGGACGCGCTGGCGGCCTGCGGCACGGAACAGGTACAGCTGTTGCTGTCCGATCCCAACAGTTGCTGTTTGATCCAGGGTGCGGGCGACAAGCAGTGCAAATATGTCGTCATGCCCATGCGCCTGTAATTTTTCTTTTGCTTGCAGCGTCTGTCTCAAGAATGGGGCAGGGCGTACAGCGCTGCAATCGCTTCCTTGAGCCACACCTGGCTGGATTCCGGGAATCACCATGAGGCTGAACCGTCTCGTCCTGCAACAGTTGAGAAATCTTGCTCCTTTGGAGATGGAGCCGGATCCTTGCATCAATCTTTTCTACGGCGGCAATGCCAGCGGTAAAACCAGTCTGCTTGAGGCGATTTATATCCTTTCCCGGGGGAAATCCTTTCGAACCCATTCTCTTGCCAACGTGGTACAGAAAGGCAGGGCGGGTTTTACCCTCTTCGGCCAGTTGACGGGCCTTGAGCAGAGCACGCTGCCCCTGGGGGTGGAATTTCATCAGCAGCGACTGAAGATGCGGGCAGGGGGGCAAATGGTGAGAAAGGCCTCGCAGCTGGCTGCTTATCTCCCTGTGGTCATCATTCACCAGGAAAGCCATCGCCTGCTCGCGGAAGGGCCAATATTTCGCCGGCAGTTTATGGATTGGGGATTGTTCCACGTGGAACAATCATTTTATCCTGCCTGGCGACGCTATACCCGCGCCCTTAAACAACGCAACAGCAGCCTGCAGCACGGGGCCTCTGCAGCGGATATCCAGGTGTGGGACAGGGAGTTGCATGAAATGGCGCAACTCATCCACCAGCTACGCACCTCTTTTCTTGACGACTTGATACCGGTTTTTCAACACTATACCGGGCAACTGCTGCCTCGGCTGGGTGAACTGAGTATGGTTTATCAGCCGGGCTGGTTGGTGGATAGGCCATTGATTGAGGTGTTGATGGATGGCTTGGCGCAGGACCGTGGCAGAGGCTATACCCGTAGTGGCCCCCACCGGGCTGATCTGGTACTGAAGGTCGAGGGAGTGCCCCTGCGGGAGCGGGTTTCCCGCGGTCAGCAAAAACTGCTGGTGTGCGCACTCTATCTGGCCCAGGCGTCAGTCTATAACCAGCGCAGTGGGAATGCCTGTATATTACTAGTGGACGACGTGGCTGCGGAACTGGACAGGAATCACTGTAATCAGTTTCTGGCTCTCCTCAGGCAACTGGATGTACAGGTATTTCTCACAGCAACAGAGTCCCTGCCTGAACTGGCGGCAGAACTGGTTCAGAAAAGGTTCCACGTGGAACACGGTAGCGTCCATGTGATGCTATAATGTTGCCTTTCATGCGCTGGCTGAGCTGCGAGGCCTGAGGCAGGACGGGACAAGTATTTGATACTTTTCTTTGTTTTCTCCTGGCTCTGTCTGCTTTTTACCCTACTCTAGCTTCTTTCCCAGTGCGTTGATCCAGAAATTCAGCGTCATATCGACAAGGTGTATTGAATGAGCGGTGACCAAACATACGACTCTTCCAGAATCAAGGTCTTGCGCGGATTGGATGCCGTGCGCAAGCGCCCCGGCATGTATATCGGCGATACCGATGACGGCACCGGCCTGCATCACTTGGTTTTCGAGGTGGTGGACAATTCCATCGACGAGGCCCTGGCCGGCTATTGCAGCGAAATCAGCGTCACCATTCACAGCGACGGCTCCGTCACGGTAGCCGACAATGGCCGCGGCATTCCGGTGGATATCCATCCGGAAGAAGGCCGCTCCGCTGCCGAAGTGATCATGACGGTACTCCATGCCGGTGGGAAATTCGATGACAATTCCTACAAGGTCTCCGGCGGCCTCCATGGCGTGGGTGTTTCCGTGGTGAATGCCCTGTCCGAGAGCCTGCGCCTCACCATTCGCCGCGGCGGCCACATCTATCAGCAGGAATACCGTATGGGCGAGCCCCAGGCGCCCATGATCGTGGTGGGCGACACGGACGAGACGGGAACGGAAATACGTTTCAAGCCCAGCAGCGAGATTTTTACTGACACCAATTTCCACTATGACATCCTGGCTCGCCGCCTGAGGGAACTTTCCTTTTTAAATCATGGTGTTAAGATCATTTTGATCGATGAGCGCAGCAACAAGAAGGATGTTTTCGAGTACGAGGGGGGGATCCGCGCCTTCGTCGAACACCTCAATCGCAACAAGACACCGCTTCATCCCTCTGTCATTTACTTCAGCACCGAAAAGAACGGCATCGGTGTGGAAGTGGCCATGCAGTGGAACGATTCCTATCAGGAAAATATCTTCTGTTACACCAATAACATTCCCCAGAAAGACGGCGGTACCCATCTGGCGGGTTTCCGCAGTGCATTGACCCGCACCATCAACCAGTACATGGAGAAAGAGGGGCTGACCAAAAAATACAAGGTTTCCTTCAGCGGCGACGACGTGCGCGAAGGCCTGACGGCGGTGATCTCCGTCAAGGCGCCCGATCCCAAGTTTTCCTCCCAGACCAAGGACAAGCTGGTGTCTTCCGAGATCAAAGCCGTGGTGGAATCCATCGCCTCGGAAAGGATCCTGGATTTCTTGTTGGAAAACCCGGCGGAGGCGCGCGCCATCACCGCCAAGATCGTGGATGCGGCGCGCGCCCGCGAAGCGGCCCGCAAGGCGCGGGAAATGACCCGCCGCAAGGGTGCCCTGGATGTGGCGGGGCTGCCCGGCAAGCTGGCGGACTGCCAGGAGAAGGATCCCAGCCTCTCCGAGCTGTTTCTGGTGGAGGGTGATTCCGCCGGCGGTTCGGCCAAGCAGGGCCGTGACCGCCGTTATCAGGCCATCCTGCCCCTCAAGGGCAAGATCCTCAACGTAGAGAAGGCGCGCTTCGACAAGGTGCTGTCATCGGTGGAGATCGGCACCCTGATTACGGCCCTGGGCTGCGGCATCGGCAAGGAGGATTACAATCCGGACAAGCTGCGCTATCACCGCATCATCATCATGACCGATGCCGATGTGGATGGCTCCCATATCCGCACCCTGTTGTTGACCTTCTTCTACCGCCAGATGCCGGAACTCATCGAACGGGGCTACATCTACATCGCCCAGCCGCCTCTCTACAAGATCAAGAAGGGCAAGCAGGAACGCTACGTCAAGGATGACGTGGAACTCAACACCGTGCTGTTGCAGAGCGCCCTGGACAACAGCAGGCTGCATCTCAGTGCTGATTCACCACCCATCAGTGACGAGGCCTTTGCCGCCATTGCCAATCAGTATGCCCTGGTGATGGCGACCATCAAGCGCCTTGCCAAACGCCTCCATCCGCGGGTGCTGGAGGCCGTGATCTATCAGGAGGAAATGAGCCGTGAGGACATGGACGATCCTTATTTCGTCCAGGAGTGGTTCAAGGAACTGGAAAACCGTCTCAACAGTGTCTGCAGCGGTGGCATCCGCTATGAAATCCGGGTGGAAGCCGGTGACGGGGAGAAGGGCTGGAAAGCGGTGATCAGCGAATATCTGCACGGCATTGCCACGGTACGCGAAGTGAATCAGGAATTCTTCACCTCTGCGGAGTACGGCGCCATGGTCAAGCTGGGCAAACAACTGGACGGGCTCATTGGCGAGGGCGCCTATATCCAGCGCGGTGAGCAGCGCCAGTCGGTGAACAGTTTCAAGCAGGCCTATGAGTGGATGCTGGAAGAGGCCAAGCGCGGTCAGCAGATCCAACGCTACAAGGGCCTGGGGGAGATGAACCCCGACCAACTCTGGGAGACCACCATGAATGTGGAGACCCGGCGCCTCCTGCAGATCCGCATCGAGGATGCCGTGGGCGCCGACGAGATCTTCACCACCCTCATGGGTGACCAGGTGGAACCCCGGCGCGAGTTCATCGAGCGCCATGCCCTGGCGGTGGCCAATCTCGATGTGTAAGGATATTTGGGGTCAAAGGAAAAATTCTGAAGATGCCCTTGGCGGCCGAGAAAAAGGGCTCTGACCCCTTTTT
>CAYRLE010000069.1:10632-14308 GCA_964425105.1 uncultured Gammaproteobacteria bacterium
AATATTGATTTAGCAGTATTTTTCTGCAAACAAGCGGGCGCCCTGCAGGCCGACGTGGGGATTCATGACCACCGCCAGCGGCAGGGTCTCCATGAGCCCGGCCATCTTGCCCTTGTCCTTGAAGGCCGCCAGGAAAGGGCCTGCACGCAGCCACTCGATGATCCGCGGGGCGATGCCGCCTGCCACGTAGACCCCGCCCTGGGGGATGTTGAACAGCGCCAGGTTGCCCAGGGTGGCGCCGTAGATGGCACAGAACAGTTCCAGGGCCTCTCGTGCCAGTTCATCCTCACCCTCCATGGCCGCGCCACTGATGGCTGCAGCATCCTGTTGGGTGATCCAGTGCTGTTGCTCAGCGCCTGCTGTGGCACCATGGTGCCACAGCAGGAAATCATAGATGTTCACCAGGCCGGGGCCGGAGAGCACGCTTTCAATGGCGCAGCGGCCCAGCTTCTCTCGCAGATAGCCAGCCAGCTCGCCTTGCAGAGAGGTCGCGGGGGAGAAATCGGCATGACCGGCCTCCGAAGACAGCACCTGGTAGCGGTGGCCGTTCCAGAGCAGCTGGGCCACGCCGAAACCGGTGCCGGCGCCGGCCACCAGCCGCGGGGAGTGGGGGCGTTGTGCACCCTGCTGCAGGGTGTACAACTCCTCATCTCCCAGGGTAGAGATCCCGTAGGCCACGGCTGCAAAATCATTGATGAGGCAGACCCGGGCGATTTGAAACTCGGTGGCGAAGCGCTGGCTCTCGATGAGCCAAGGCAGGTTGGTGACCCGCGCCGTCTGATGGCCAGGCTCGCCTTCCACGGGGCCTGCCACCGCCAGGCAGGCGGCGTCGATGCCTGGCGGTGCTGCCCCCCCTTCGTGCAGGAACCGCCTTGCCAGGGCAAGGAAGTCTGGAAAGTCTGCGCTGCGGTAGCGCTGCTCGTACACCACTTCGATGCGCTCACCCTGGATGCATGCCAACTGGATCAGGGTCTTGGTGCCGCCGATGTCTGCTGCAAGCAGTCTCATATCGTTCCTTATGGAGTGGGGGCTTATTCACGCATAGCTGGCGGCAGATCGGCCGCCGCAGCTTTATCCAGATACCAGGCCAACTCCCCGTGCGGCTGTATCATCTGGACCGGATAGCGTGGCTCGCTGCTTTCTCCTGCCAGTACAGCCTTGACGATGCGGCGCTTGCCGTCCCCTGCCACCAGCAGCAGCACATGGCGGGCCTGATCCAGGAGCGGAAAGGTCAGGCTGAGACGCCAAGTCTGCAATTTGGCCACGTACACCGGCGCCACCCAGCGTTCCCGTTCGCGCAAAATGTCCGTGTCGGGAAAGAGGGAGGCAATATGGCCGTCAGGACCCAGTCCCAGTAGAATAAGATCGAAGCAGGGCACACCCTGAGAGGTGCGGGGCAGCACCGCCTCAAGGCAGGCGGCATATTCCGTGGCTGCTGCATCCAGGGGCTGCTGTTCCCCTTTCATGCGATGGATCTGCTCTGCGGGGATGGGGACATGGTCCAGGAGACTTTCCCGCGCCATGCGATAGTTGCTGTCGGGGTGATCGGGCGGCACGCTGCGCTCGTCGCCGAAGAAGACGTGAGTGTGCTGCCAGTCGAGGGTATCGCGCCAGGCCGCGGAGGCCAAGGTCTGATACAGGAGACGCGGCGTGCTGCCGCCGGCAAGGGCGACATGGAACGCGCCGCGCTCGGCAATGGCGCTGCTGGACAATGCGGCCCAGCGCCGCGCAACCGCCTCAGCGACTGCCGCCGCGTCCGCACGGATATGGATATGGCCTCGGATCATGTTGTTCCTCCCCTTCGCGCCATTATAATGGTGTGCGCAGCAATATGCTGCAATGATTGGCAGGGCGCCCGAGATGCTATACGGTCTTTATGGGATCAGCTAATAGATTGATTTCCCGTATCAATTATATCGAATCTGGAAAGGCTTGCCTGGATGTGCTTTGTCATGCAACATAGGCCTATTGAATATGTGAGAATGGGTGGAGGATAGACGCATGGAATTGGTATTCATATTGACCGCTTTCGTCATCGGTATCGTGGGTGGTTTTTTCATCGGCAACAGCTCCAACGATGCGGCGAAGAAACTGGAGGATGAACTGAAGGGCGTCCAGGAGGAACTGAATCAGTACCGCACGGAGGTGACCAGCCACTTTTCCAAGACCGCGGAACTGTTCAATTCCATTACCGCCAATTACCGCGCCCTCTATCAACACCTGGCGGATGGCGCGCAGAAACTGTGTGCCGTGGATGCCCAGCTGCTGGGTTCCATGCCCAAACTGGAACCGCTGACTGCGCCCCTCGAGGGGCAGGCGAAGGCCGCTCGTGAGCCCGCTGCTGCGGAGGCGGTGCCCGCGGAGCAGCAGCAGGCACCCGAAACCGCCGAGGCCAGCAGCGAAAAGGGTGCCGCTGCGGAAGCTGACCTGGAAGCCGTCGCCGAGTCCGAGCCTGCCGAGGCCAAGGAGGACGAAAGCAAAAGCGCTGGTGTCGCTGTGGGCGGCGAGTCAGCAAGCCCCGCCGCAGGCGGGACCGAGAAAAAAACCGCTCCGGCAGAGGCGGCGCAGACGGCAGGCGCTGAGGGCGAGGAACAGCCTGCCGAAGTCGCCGCCGCATCCCCTGCGGGCAAGAAGAACGGCGGTGATGGCGCTGACAGTGAAAGCGAAGAGGCTGCCGCCAAACTGGCCGCCAGCAGCGTGGAACGCAGTGTGGAGCAGGCGGCCGAGAAGCGCCTGCACTGAAACGGAGTGGGGTTACCTTACCCCCTCCGAAGCTTCCCCTTTGCCAAAGGGCGCGGTCGGCTCACTCCCCTTGTCAGTTGCGGAAACCCCGCCTGGGTGATATTCAGGCAATCGTGGACAACCCGCGCCGTTCCAGGGTGATGAAGCTGTAAGGATAGGCGTTCTCTTCATCCGCAGCATAATCGGCGCGTGCTGTCTCCAGCCACTCTTTTTTGTCGAATTCCACGAAGCGGGCATCGCCCTCGACATCGGCCTGAATCACGGTGAGATACATGCGTTCTGCCAGGGGCAGGGCGGCGCGGTAGATGGCCGCGCCGCCGATGACCATGAGTTCTTCGCAGGCACCGGCCGCTTCAATACCCCCTTCGATAGAGTCCACCACGATGCAGCCTGCAGCCTGAAAGGCGGGATTGCGGCTGACCACGATATTGCTGCGCCCAGGCAGCGCCTTGCCGATGGACTGGAAGGTCTTGCGGCCCATGAGGATGGGTTTGCCCATGGTGAGTTGCCGGAAGTGCCGCATGTCGGCGGGCAGCTTCCAGGGCAGGCGGTTGTCGCGGCCGATGACGCCGTTGCGGGACAGGGCGGCGATGAGGGAAATACGCACCCAGTAGTCTCCTCAGACGGCCACCGGGGCCTTGATGTGGGGGTGGGCCTGGTAGTCCAGCAGCTGGAAGTCGTCGAAGGTGAAGTCGAACAGGGAACGCACCGCCGGGTTGATGGCCATGCGCGGCAGGGGATAGGGGGCGCGCGCCAGCTGGGTGCGGGCCTGCTCCAGGTGGTTCACATAGAGATGGGCATCCCCCAGGGTGTGTATGAAGTCACCGGCCTCCAAACCCGTCACCTGGGCGATCATCATGGTGAGCAGGGCATAGGAGGCGATGTTGAAGGGCACGCCGAGGAAGATGTCGGCGCTGCGCTGATAGAGCTGGCA
>CAYRLE010000070.1:0-13798 GCA_964425105.1 uncultured Gammaproteobacteria bacterium
GGGCCAGCAGCATGGTCGCGTGATGGCAGGGACGGCGGAGTTCAATAACGATCCGGATCCCAGCAGGCGCTTGCGCATTGGCTATGTGTCGCCTGATTTCCGTGACCACCCCGTAGCCTATTTCATCGAGTCATTGCTGGAGCAGCACGATAGAGAGCAGGTTGAGATCTTCTGTTATGCCAATATCCATGCGCCCGATGAGACGACCAAGCGGCATCAGTTGCTGGCCGACCAGTGGCGAAACGTCTGTGGCCTCAGTGATGCAGCATTGGCCGAGCAGATTCGTGGCGATGGTATCGATATTCTAGTCGATCTGGCTGGTCACACAGGCGGTAACAGGTTGACGGCCTTTGCCATGAAGCCCTCTCCGGTACAGGTTACCTGGCTTGGCTATCCAAATACCACAGGCCTGACAGCAATAAACTACTACCTGACCGATGCCTATGCCGATCCGCCCGGGAGTGAGCGGTACTATACAGAAACACTGCTCCGCCTGCCGCATACCTTTGCGTGTTATCGGCCTCCTGATGAGGTGCTGGAAGTCAGCGATCTGCCGGCGATGACATCGGGCCATATCACCTTCGGCTCTTTCAACAATATCATGAAACTGAACCAGAATGTCCTTGCCCTGTGGGCAAAGGTATTGAATGCCGTGCCCCGTTCCCGACTGCACTTGCAGACCCGGGCACTTGCTGATCAGGATATTGCCCGCGAAATGCGGCAATTCTTTGTGGCCCATGGTGTGGCTGGCAACAGGCTCAGTCTTCATGGTGCGATGTCATTCAGGCAATATCTGAAACAACACAGCCAGATAGACATTATTCTGGACACCTTTCCATGGCAAGGCCATACCAATACTTGTCATGCCCTATGGATGGGTGTGCCGGTGATTGTGTTGGCCGGACAAATGCGTGCTGGCCGCATGGGTGTCAGCATCATGAAAAACCTCGGCCTGCCGGGTTTGATTGCAGAAAATCCCGACGAATATGTCAGGATTGCTGTCAAAATGGCCAATGGCCTGGATCAGTTGCAGAAAATGAGGAAAGAGTTGCGGCAGCGCTTCGTGGCGTCGCCCGTTTGCAACGGCGAAAAGTTTACACGTGACCTGGAGTCGGTCTACCGAAGAATGTGGGAACAATGGTGCTGTTCCGAGGTGAAAAGGGGTCAGAGCCCTTTTTCGGGGCCAGAATTTTTACTCTGACCCCAAATATCTACCACGGCCACAGTACATTGAGCATGACTTCGTGGCGGTGATAGTCGTAGCGCCGAAAGTTGGAGGCATTGCTGGTGTAGCGGTATTCGGCGGTGAGGGTGCGGCCCTTCTTGAGGTAGCGGGAGAAGTCGAGGGTGGCGCGGTAGCGGTTTTCCTTGCGGGTCTTGTGCGTGCCGTCCGCCAGTTCGGTGGGATCGTTGTAGCGGCTGTAGCGGTAGCGCATGTCCAGCGATGCGTCGTAGCGGGGCGTGAATTTGATGTGGCCACGCAGGCGCAGGGTATGGCGGCTGGGGGAGTAGCTGATGAAGCGGGGACTGTCCAGGTCCTTGCGGTCGTTGAGTTCCAGCTGATAGGCGATAGTCAGGCGCTTGTTGTCCAGGTTCCAGACGGAGGTGGCATTGGCCTTGTGGCGCCAGCCCTCCAGAAAGCCGAAGCGCTTGTCGAGGTCATCGATGTAACTCAGTTCGTAGCGCAGCCGCAACTGCTGGTCGCGCATCAGGCGTCGTTTGCCGCGCAGGCTGAAAGCGGCGCTCTGGGTGTAGCCGTCCTTGTCCAGCAGGGTATAGATATAGTGCAGGCCGCTGTTGAGGCGCCATTTGTCCAGGCGCTGGTCCAGGGAGCCGCCCAGGCGCAGGGAGGTGGTATTGTAGGTGTTCAGCTCCTCGTAGTTCAGGTAATAGAAGCTGCCCTCCAGGTTGGCGCCGCGATTGCGATCGCCGGCCACCCGGCCGCTGCCATAGGCGAACAGTTCCAGGAAATAGTCGTTCTGGTCCGAGGCCACCAGGGTCTCTGAATCGGAGCGCAGTGTCACATTGCTGTCGTAACCGCCGCCGATGGTGACGAACCCCGACCAGGGCGATGGTTTGCCGCTTTTCCTGCGGCCGTCCAGACGTGCCACCATGGCCTCGGCGGCGGCGCGCAGCTTGGGGTTGTCGCTCTGTGCGATGGTGCGCCGGAACCAGCGCCGCGCCTCGCGCTTGTTCTCGAGCTTGAGGGCCACCAGCCCCAGGTTGTAATAGGCCAGCGGTGCCATCTGCGCATCGTCCAGCAGATCCTCAAAGGCGCGCCGCGCCTTCTTGTAGTGGCGCAGCTTGTACTGGGTGACCCCGATATTGTAGATGAGGGTGTTTTTCCTGAGGCCGCCGGCCTGCGCCTCCAGATAGGCGCTCAGCGCATCCTGGTAGTGGCCGGCATGGAATGCCTCGTTACCCCGCTCATAGGCATCCAGCGCCACATCGGCCAGCGGGGAAAAGGAGGTGAACAGCAAAGCGCCCGTGAATGCCGTCCGAAACAGGAACTTGCGCGCGCTACGATGATAATGATGCCATGACATTCCCGGTCACCGGAGATCGAATGTTCCTTATTATAGGGAAAGCCCCCCTGGCTCCCCTGTGGAAAAGGGGGCCGCACAAAAGAAACCTCCCCCTGCTGGGGGAGGTCGGGCAGATCCTGGATGCGGCGATTATAACATGACACGCGCCGGTGTCAGAGGCGGGGGTCAGTTCGGGGTGGCTGCTGCGGGGGGCTCGATGTCATCATCGATCTCATTGTCACTGGGGGTATTGTCATCCACTGCTTCCGCGGCATCGTCGCGGATCGCATCGGCGCTGTTCTGGGCGTCATCCTGCTGGTCGCGGACCTCGTCCTTGGTGGTGGCGCGATCCTCCTCGATCTGCTGGCGGGCTTCGCTGCGAGTCTCTTCCTGCTGTGCCTCGGCCTCGGCGCGGGCCTCCTCGCGGCTGTCTCCCTTGCGGTCCTCGATTTCCTGACGGGCCGCGGAGCGCACTTCATCGCGGCTCTGTTCCTCGTGCTCGCGCAGTTCGTTACGTAATTCCTTGTCTTTATCCGCGTGATGGCCGGTCTCGATCTTCTCGACATGGTCATGTTCGCCGTCGTCCATGTCGTCTCCGGCCCGCTCGTGTTCGCGGCGCACCCGCTTCTCTTCGCGGGCCGTAGCCGCCGGTGCCCGCTGCGGCGTTACGGCGGGCGGGAGTTCGATGCGATTGATGAATTCATTGACATCATCGTTCGCTTCCATGATCTGGATAGTGATCTCCTCAAGATCCTCGGCGGCTTGGGCGCTGGAGGAGTAGGCCACAAATGAAAGATAGCCGATTACGAGCGTGACAATGATTTTAGGGAAATTCATCAAACTTTCTCCGCTGAACTACTAAGTTGAATTTTATAATTGTAATTATTTCAGGACAGGATATTGCTGGAGGCGGGTGATGCCATACCCTGGCGCTGGCTGATTTCCATGCGCAGGCGGAACGCCTTGCGCTTGTCGCCGTGGCTGACATAGGCGGTCAGTTCACCGCCGCCCGTGTTGCGGGCGATCAAAGGCAGCACCAGGAGATTCTTGCCTTTCTGAAGACTGCCCTCCCAGGTGATTTCACGCTGATCGGGATAGCCGCGCAGTTCCACGCCGGGCGGCAGTAGCACCGTGAAAGTGGCCTGTGCCAGCGCCTGGGAGGAATTGAACACCAGCTTGACGTCGCGCGCCTCATTGAGACTGATGGTCAAGCCCGGGATCTCCTGGGACAACTGGCCGGATTCCATGGCGGGCTGTTTGAACAGCAGGCTGCCCACCAGCATCAGCGCGAAACCCGCGGCAATGGCACCCCCCACATAAAAGTGCGGCCGGCGCCGGTCGTGTTCCATGGCATGGTGCAGGGCGCGCTCGTAGAAGCCCTCGCCGGGACCTTCCACCGGCAGTGCCCGCAGGGCGCCGCGCAGCATCTGCGCTTTCTCCAGTGCCTGGCGGCACTGCGCGCAGTCCTTCAGATGGGCATCCAGTGCCTGCCTCTCGGCATCACTGACAGACTCATCCAGAAAGTCATCCAGCTTGTTTTGTATTTCAAGGCAATTCATCACATAAACCCTCTTGCCTATAAAAACGACTGCAGGCTTGAAAAGGTTCCCTAATATTCTGTTTGTAACTCTATGAATTAACTAATGATAATAACGTATTCTGGGGTAAAGGCAATTGCGCGGGGTGGAAATTCCCCCTCAATCCCCCAGAATATCCCGCAACCGCGCCCGCGCCCGGTGCAGGCGCGACTTCAGGGTGCCGATGGGACATTCCACAATGGCCGTCATCTCCTCCAGGGTGTAACCCTCGATGTCATGCAGCATCAACACCAGGCGATGATCGTCGCTCAACTGCTCCAGCGAGGCCTGCAGGTGGGTGAGATCGATATGGCGGGCCGTCTCATCCTCCGGGCCGGCGGATTCACTGGCGAGCTGGTCCAGCGGCCCGCCGCCCTCCTCATCACCGGCATTGTCTACCGCCAGGTGCACCGGAGAACGGCTGTGGCGGCGCTTGTGGTCGATGAACAGGTTGTACATCACCCGCGCCAGCCAGGGGCGCAGCTTCTCCACCTGCTTCAGTTCCTCGCGGCGGGGATAGATCTTGATCAACAGATCCTGCACCAGATCCTCGGCATCGGGGGAGTTGCCGGTAAAGCGGTAGGCGAGACGGTAGAGCTGCTCCAGATGGGGTTGCAGCAGGCGTTCGAAATGGGCCTGATCGGCCCGCTTGGATGAGAACCCCAGAATTTTTGCCATAGCCTATAGTGACATCCATCGATGAAAATTGTTCAGCCGCCGGTCTACAGTAAACCGGATCGTCTTAGGAGAAGCTTAACCCATAGGTCTCAGCGTGGGTGCCGCCCACCAATAAACTGTGGTTATTTTTCGTGAGGAGTGAGGTGTGAGGCGTGAGGCGTGGGATTGGGCCACGATCCCCCCTCACCCCTCACCAAGATACCCACCCTGCAAACATCCCAAAAAAATGTTATAGTTCATACTCATGCGACCCATTTCACCCTGCCGGGCCCCCGGACAGGCGCAAGGCCTCCCTATCAGCTTGTTACCCAAGGAGATTTTGTGATCGGCATCATCGACTGGCTGTTGTTCATCCTGGTTAACGGCCTGCTGCTCCATGCCTCCTTCTGCCTCGCCGGTTATCTCAACAGGCAAGGCGCGCCCGCGGCCCAGCTGCTGGTCTCCGCCGGCATCATCTACCTGGCCCAGGCCACCGTCATCGTCCTCTTCCTGGGCACGGTGGCCGGCGCCCTGAACCGGACATCAGTGGCCATCACTGCCGTGTTGCTCGCCGCCACGCTGATCTTCTTCTTCCGCCGTCACCGCCAGCCCCTCTTGGGGCCCTTGGCCTGCGGCCTGCGCCGCCTGCTGGCCGCGCGCGACATCTTTCTCTATTTCATCCTCGCCCTGTTCCTGGCCCAGGCCGCGGTGCTGCTGGCCAAGGTGGTGTGGCTGCCGCCTCATGTCTGGGATGTATTCTATTACCACCTCGCCCCGGCCGTGGAATGGTACCAGCAGGGGCATATCCCCCTGGCCATCGACACCCCGGCGCGCCACATGAACGGCGTGCCCCTGGGCATGACGGTGCTCAGCTACTGGTTCTTCATCTTCTTCCGCCACGACTTCCTGGTGGAGTTGCCCATGTTGCTGTGGGCCCTGCTGCTGGTGCCCCTGAGCTATGCCATTCTCAGGAAATCCGATGTCAGTCCGGCCTGGTCCCTGAAATTCGCGGTGCTGATCTTCTTCATCCCCATCGTGCTCATGCAGGGCATCAGCGCCAAGGACCACCTGGGCCTCAACATCGCCTTCCTGGCCGGGTTGTTCTTCCTCAGCAACTTCCTCCAGCAGCGGGAACCGCGCCAGCTCATCCTGGCGGGCATCGCCTTCGGCCTCATGCTGGGCTACAAGCAGGCGGCGCCGGTCTTTATCATCGTCGCCGGCGCCCTGTTCCTCATGCTGCTCTACCAGAACCAGCGCCAGGTGCTGCTGGACAAGACGCAGCGCGCCGCCTTCCTCAAGAGCAGCGCCTGGTCGTTTCTGCTCATGCTGCTGGTGGGGGGCTACTGGTGGATCAGAAAGGTCCTGGTCTTCGGCAAGCTGGGTTTCGTCACCCTGCCGCCCCCCATGCCGCTGGCCAAGTCGCGCTTCGGCCTGGACAGCCTGTTCACCAACCTGGGAGAATTCCTGCCCCGGGTATTCGATTTTCGGACTGTCTACAATACCGATCTCCTCGCTATCTCCGGCTTCGGGCCCCAGTTCGCCGCCTTCGGCCTGCTGGCATTGCTGTTTGCCCTGGTGCTCCTGTTTCGTAAATCCGAACGCCGCCAGCCCTTCTACCTCATCATGGCCAGCACCGTGATCCTGTTCCTGCTGTTCCTCATTTCCCGCTACAGCAGCAACGCCAACAGCTACCGCATCCTCAGTTTCCTGCCCATGGCCATGATCGCCTACGGCGCCATCCTCCTGCACCGCCACGGCCTGCTGGCCGTCCGGGGCAGCCGCCTGCTGATCAACCTGCTCATCAGTGGCGCCATCGTCTGGAACGCCTATTTCCTCCTGCCGCCGTCTTTCACCAATGCCAAGCTGTTCCGGGAATACATCACCATGGACAGCAGCTACCGCACCTCCGGCACCTATACCCGCTGGTTCGTCGTCCACCGCCCCAACTTCTACCGCCTGCTGGCCACCATGCCGCCGGAGGAGCCGGTGGCCGTTATCTCCCCGCCGCTGTTCGAGCGCCTGTTCCGTAAGGGCCAGGCCGAGACCTGGAGCTATCCCTATTACGACCGCCGCTGGCAGCGCCACCTGAGGTATTTCTATAAAGAAGACTACCTGCAGTGCAACACCCGGCACCGCTGCATCCCCAGTGAAGGGCTGAAACAGCAACTGAGCGCCAGTGCCCTCCACCTGGTGAGCAGCTGCTCCACCAACCGCTGCGTCACCATCGCCGACCCCGCCTTCATCGAGCTTGCCCCCGGCTTCTATTACTACAGGAGTGGCAAATGAATACAGCCCAGCCCATGGACATCAACAAAGTCACAGCCCTGGCAGGCATGGTCCTCCTGTTCATCATCTACGCCTACCTCAACGCCGACAAATTCCCAGACGCCGCCCACACCTACTATGACCTGCTCAACGGCAGACCCGCCCCGGAACTCACCCTGCAGGCCAACGGCGAAACCCTGGCGGCATTCCGACTGCCCTCCACCGGCTTCTTCGACGCCGCCGGCCAGCGCCAACTCTATTTCCAGCGCCTCGACGAGGCCAGCTACCAGCGCCTGCAGCAACAGATCGGGCAGGCCGATATCTACCTCAACGGCGCACCCGTCAAAGCCCGGAGAGTCGCCAAGGGGCAGTTCCTGGCCCTGCTCCTGCCCCGCAGAAAAATCTACCTGGTAAAAGAGCACGACACCAAGACCATCGCCGCCCTGTTGTGGAACGAGAACCACCGCGTCAGGGATGTCCTGAACTGCCAAGGCGAAGACCTGTGCAACGGGATCCGCCTCAGTTGGACTGGCGGCATCGGCCCCTTGCAGGGCCCCTTCCTGGACACGGACCTTTTGCCCATTCGCCGCGGCATGCCGCGCGGGCGCTGGGGGATCGGCCCGGAGAGCACATTCATTATCGAGGCGCATGAGCCCATGCAGGTGAAGCTGTCGCTGTTGGCACTCGATCCATCACGCAATCAGGAAATCCTGCTCGAGGGCGATACAGTCACAACATTGCATAAAATCAAACCCAAAACACAGCAACTCAATATTGCCGGCAAGCGGCTCTATCCCAAGCAGTATGTGGCGGAGGTTATGCTGGCGCCGGGTCGCAATGAATTCCGCATCGAATACGGCAACTGGGCACGGCCCGGCAGGCGGTCAGGGGAAATGGCGGCGTATCTTGTGAGCTTGGCCATTGGTGAGCGTTGAAGTTGATTCTGCAGCTTATACCCGAGATGGCCTTGATGGTTGATAGGGCCATGGATTACAAAAAGGGCGATATAACATGAAAGCGATTATCCTTGCAGGTGGTCTGGGTACGCGTATCAGTGAGGAAACCCATCTCAAACCCAAGCCCATGGTCGAGATAGGCGGCAAACCTATCTTGTGGCATATTATGAAGATCTACTCTGCCTATGATATCCATGACTTCATCATCTGTCTGGGCTACAAGGGATACTTAATCAAGGAGTACTTTGCCAATTATTTCCTGCACATGTCGGATGTCACTTTTGATATCGCCCGCAACAAAATGGAAGTCCATCAGCACAATGCCGAGCCCTGGCGGGTCACCCTGGTGGATACCGGAGAAGAAACCATGACCGGCGGTCGCCTGAAAAGAGTGGCATCTTATCTGGATGAGGAAGATTTCTGCTTCACCTACGGCGATGGGCTCAGCAATGTGAATATCCGTGAGCTGGTCGCATATCACAAGCGGCAAAGGACCCTTGCTACCGTGACCGCTGTGCAGCCACCTGGACGTTTCGGTGCCCTAAATATAGCAGATGGAAAAATTACGAATTTCGTGGAAAAGCCACAAGGCGATGGCAACAGGATCAATGGCGGCTTTTTCGTCCTGTCTCCCAAGGTTGTCGACTATATCGAAGATGACAGCACCCAATGGGAACTGGGCCCCATGGAACGCCTGGCCGCAGAAGGGGATTTGTCGGCATTTATACATGACGGCTACTGGCATCCCATGGACACACTGAGAGATAAAATGAGCCTGGAAAAGGCTTGGCGCGAGAATAAAGCGCCCTGGAAAGTCTGGCAATGACCCCGCATTTCTGGCAAGAAAAAAGAATTCTCGTCACCGGTCATACCGGCTTCAAGGGCAGTTGGCTTGCCCTCTGGTTACGAAGCCTGGGGGCTGATGTTTGTGGCTACGCCCTGGCACCCCCTACAAGCCCCAGCCTGTTCGAAGTGGCGCGGGTGGCCGAGGATGTCACGTCTGTCATCGGCGATATCCGCGATCTGACCGCCCTCACGGCATGCATCCAGAATTTCGACCCTGAAATCGTCATCCACATGGCTGCCCAGTCCTTGGTCAGGTATTCATACCAAAATCCGGTAGAGACCTATGCCACCAATGTCATGGGCACGGTAAATGTTCTGGAGGCGGTCCGTCACACGCCAGCTGCCAAGGCCGTGCTGGTGGTGACCAGCGACAAATGTTATGAGAACAAGGAATGGCTTTGGGGTTACCGTGAAAACGAGCCATTGAGCGGGCATGACCCCTATTCGAACAGCAAGGCGTGCACTGAGCTGGTCGTGTCAGCCTACCGCAATTCCTTCTTCAATGCCGAAGCCGGGCCATCATGTCCGGCTGTGGCTACGGCTCGCGCGGGCAATGTCATCGGCGGAGGAGATTGGGCGGCGGACCGCTTGATCGCGGATGTCATGACCGCCTTTCTGGACAATAAGGCCGTCAGGATAAGACATCCCCACGCCGTGCGGCCATGGCAGCATGTGCTGGAGCCTCTCCATGGTTATCTGCTGCTGGTGGAAAAATTATGGCAAGAGGGTCCAGATTATGCCGAGGCATGGAATTTCGGCCCGGATGCAGGCGGCACCGTCACCGTGAGCGAAATCATGCAGCGCCTGGAGAAATTGTGGACCACGCCCGTCGCCTGGGTAAAAGATGAAGGCGTGCATCCGCATGAAGCAGCGACCTTGAAGCTGGATTGTACAAAGGCAAGGGTCAGGCTGGGCTGGCGGCCGCGGCTGACACTCGAGCAGAGCCTGGAATGGATCGTCGAATGGTATGAGGCATACGGTCAGGGGGGCGATATGCGGCGCCTGACGGATAAACAGATCAAATGCTATCAGGAAATCGAGGCATGAAGCAATCAGCCAACTGTCGTTTTTGCGGAGAGCCGCTGCAGCACACTTTCTGCGACTTGGGCATGTCACCCTTGTCGAATGCCTATTTGAAGCCGGAGCAGTTGCAGCAGATGGAGCCATTCTATCCGCTGCACGCCCAGGTCTGCAGTCATTGTTATCTGGTGCAGTTGCAGGAGTTCGAGAGCCCTGAGCAGATCTTCTCAGACTACGCCTACTTCTCCTCCTACTCCGAGAGTTGGCTGGAACATGCGCAGCGCTATACGCAACACATGGTAGAACGATTCGGCATCGGCAGCGCTCACAATGTCGTCGAGATCGCCAGCAACGACGGCTATCTGCTGCAGTATTTCAAGGATCGGGGCATTCCGGTGCTGGGCATAGAGCCCGCGGCGAATGTCGCCCGGGTCGCCGAGCAGGCCGGCATACCCACCATCAATAAATTCTTCGGAACCGAGACGGCTGATGAGTTGGAAAATGCAGGACGTCAGGCAGACTTGCTGTTGGGCAATAACGTGCTTGCCCATGTGCCGGATATCAACGACTTCGTCGCCGGCATGAAGATCATGCTGAAACCCGCAGGCATCATCACCATGGAGTTCCCGCACCTGCTGCGTCTCATGGAACAGAACCAGTACGATACGATCTATCATGAGCATTTCTCCTATCTCTCGCTGCTCACTGTTGAGCAGATCTTCGCCAGGCATGGGCTGACACTTTTCGACGTGGAGGAACTGCCTACCCATGGTGGCTCCTTGCGGATCTATGCGCGCCACCATGAGAACAGTGAATTCCCAGTCAGCGGAAATATCGCGGCGCTCAAGCAGCAGGAACAGGATTTTGGCTTGGAAGACATGGAGGCCTATCGCCGCTTTTCAACCCAGGTCATGGAAAGCAAACGCAATATTCTGGAATTCCTCATCGATGCAAAAAGACGGGGCAAGAGCATCGCTGCCTACGGCGCGCCCGCGAAGGGCAACACCCTGCTGAATTATTGCGGCATACGCACGGATTTCATCGACTATACCGTGGACCGCAGCCCCCACAAGCAGGATCGTTTTCTCCCTGGCACCCATATCCCCGTCTATGCACCAGAGAAAATAACGCAGACAAAACCGGATTATCTGGTGCTACTGCCGTGGAATCTCAAGAAAGAAATCATGGCGCAGATGGCTGATATACGGTCATGGGGCGGCAAGTTTGTGGTTTTTATCCCGGAGGTCAGCCTGCTCTGATGCGTTTTACGGAGACAAAACTGGATGGCGCCTTTCTCATCGATATCGAGCCGATCGAAGACGAGCGCGGCTTTTTTGCGCGCAGCTTCTGCCGCAATGAGTTTGCGGCGCATGGTCTCAACACGGAACTTGTCCAGTGTAACATCTCCTTTAACAGGAAGAAGGGCACCCTGCGGGGTATGCATTATCAGACCCCCCCCCATGCCGAAGCCAAAGTGGTCCGCTGCACGCGAGGTATTATCTACGATGTCATTGTCGATCTGCGCCGCCAATCACCGACTTACAGACAGTGGTTTGGCGTCGAATTGAGCGCAGACAATTACCGAATGCTCTATGTGCCGGAAGGCCTCGCGCATGGATTCCTGACGCTGCGGGACGACAGCGAAGTCCTGTATCAGATGTCCACCTATTTTGCGCCTGAGTCTGCCACAGGCGTGCGCTGGGATGACCCGGCTCTGAACATACACTGGCCGGAGCAGCCGATTCTCATCTCCGAGAAGGACCGTCAATTGCCGGGGCTGGAAACATGAAGCGTGTACTGATTACCGGGGCCAGTGGATTCATCGGCAGGCATACGGTGCCAGTTCTGCTGTCACGGGATTATGAGGTGCATGCCATCAGTACGAGGGCGCGTGCAAAGACAGATGGCGATGGTGTCATATGGCATCAGGCAGATCTCTTTGACCAGCTATCCATTCAAACCTTGCTGGCGGATGTCAGGCCCACCCACTTGCTGCACCTGGCATGGTATACCGAGCCAGGAAAATACTGGACTGCGCTTGAAAACTACCGCTGGGTAACCGCAAGCACGTCGCTGGCAATGGCCTTCTCGGAGTACGGTGGGCAACGCTTGGTCGCCGCAGGGAGTTGCGCCGAATATGACTGGCGCTATGGGTATTGCGTCGAGTCAGTGACGCCCTGCAGGCCCGAATCGCCTTATGGGGTCTGCAAGCATGCCCTCAGTCAACTGTTGGAGTCGCAGACCCGGCAGGCGGGGATCAGTCATGCCTGGGCGAGAATATTCTTCCTCTTCGGGCCTCATGAGCAGCAAGGGCGTCTGGTGCCCGATGTGGTGCGTTCCTTGCTGCAAGGTCGTGATATCGAATGCACGCATGGCATGCAGTTGCGCGATTTTCTGTACGTGAAGGATGTCGCGGCTGCATTTGCCGCTCTGCTTGATTCGGAACTCACCGGCACAGTCAACATTGCCTCGGGCAGGCCAGTAGCTCTGTCGGATATCATCAATGCCATCGCAGAGAATATAGGCAGCAGGGGCAAGGCGCTCCTGGGTGCGAAGCCCGTGCCTAATGGCGAGCCGCCCATGGTCGCCGGAGACGCAACCAGGTTAAGGCAGGCGTTGTCCTGGTCTCCAATGTTTTCCCTTGATGAGGCCATCGATGAAACCATAGCGTGGTGGAAAATGCGGGCCACCCGAGAGACTAAATAGATGAACATCAATTGCCCTGTCTGCACTGCTGAGAAGCTGGAGGTGTTCCTGAGACGGGAAAATGTGCCGGTGCATCAGAACCTGCTCATGGATACTTATGAAGACGCACGCGCCATCGAGCGGGGCGATCTGGTGATGTGCGTGTGCCGCCGATGCGGCTTTGTCTTCAATAGTGCCTTTGAGCCTGAGAAGCTCCGCTATGGCAACCAGTATGACAACAATCAGGCATGCTCCTCCGTTTTTCAGGAGCACCTGGATTCACTGGTGGATCTGCTGTTGAATGAAAAAGGTGTGAAGAACAGCACCATTGTCGAGGTCGGCTGCGGACAGGGCCAGTTCATACGGCGCTTGATTGAGGAGGGCGAAGGCAACCGGGGCTTCGGCTTCGACCCGAGCTACAGTGGGCCGGATGAAGATCTCGATGGCAGGCTGCAATTCAGGCGCTGCTATTATGACGAAAGCTGCGCAGATATCCAGGCAGATGTGGTGGTGTGCCGCCATGTCATAGAGCATGTCCCGAAACCTCTGGATCTGCTGCGTTCCGTGAGGCAGGCATTACAGAATTCAGCGAATGCCAGAGTGTTCTTCGAGACGCCCTGCGTTGAATGGATTTTGGAAAACAAGGTGATCTGGGATTTCTTCTATGAGCATTGTTCGTTGTTTTCGCCTTCGTCCATGCGCGCTGCGTTTGAGATATCTGGCTATACAGTTAATTCTGTAAGCCATATTTTTGATGGGCAATACTTATGGGTGGATGCGGTCGTTGGGGAAGTAGAAACGACACTTGGGGCTGCGAGAACCCATAAGCTAGCAAAGGAATTTTCACAGAATGAAATAGGTTTGATAGATGAGTGGCGCAGGAATATTAGCCAGTTGAAGGTAGGAGGTGAAATTGCGTTGTGGGGTGCTGGCGCTAAAGGGACGACATTTGCGAATCTCATCGATCCTGATGATGAGGTTTTGGATTGCATTATTGATATAAATCCTAACAAGCAAGGAAAGTATATAGCGGGCTCAGGACAGAAAATAGTGCCTCCGTATGATATAGGGTCGCGGCATATTAAAAAGATTATCGTAATGAATCCAAATTACATTGAAGAAGTTCGCTCTATGTTAGGCAACTCCAATCAAATTGAGTTGATTGCTTAACTGCGCTGATGACTAAGCAGCCTAACTTTTTCATTATTGGTGCCCAAAAGTCAGGCACCACAGCCTTATGTGAATATTTAAGCGGGCACCCAAGGGT
>CAYRLE010000071.1:0-11042 GCA_964425105.1 uncultured Gammaproteobacteria bacterium
CACGCATCACGCATCACGCATCACGCATCACGCATCACGCATCACGCATCACGCAAAAAGAAAGGGCGGGGAAACCCCGCCCTTTTCACGAGCACACAACTCTGACGAGTTCCGTCAGGACACGCGCGGATCCAATTCGCCGCTTTCGTAGCGGGCAGTCATGGCCTCCAAGCCCACCGGGTTGATCTTGGAAGCATTGCCGGCGGTACCGAAGGCCTCGTAGCGGGCCTTGCAGATATCTTTCATGGCGACAGTGGCAGCCTTGAAGAACTTGCGGGGATCGAATTCCTTGGGATGCTCCGCCAGGAACTTGCGGATGGCGCCGGTGCTGGCCATGCGCAGGTCGGTGTCGATATTGACCTTGCGCACACCATTCTTGATGCCTTCCTGAATCTCTTCCACGGGCACACCATAGGTCTCGCCCATGTCGCCACCATAGGTATTGATGATCTTCAGCCAGTCCTGGGGCACAGAGGATGAGCCATGCATCACCAGGTGGGTGTCGGGGATGCGGGCATGGATTTCCTTGATGCGCTCGATGGCCAGGATGTCACCGGTGGGCGGACGGGTGAACTTATAGGCGCCATGGCTGGTGCCGATGGCGATGGCCAGGGCATCGACGCCGGTCTTCTTGACGAAATCCGCGGCCTGCTCGGGGTCGGTGAGCAGCTGCTCCTTGGAGAGCTTGCCTTCCGCGCCGGAGCCGTCTTCCTCGCCGGCCATGCCGGTTTCCAAGGAACCCAGGCAACCCAATTCGCCTTCCACGGAGACACCACCGGCATGGGCCATTTCCACCACCCGGGTGGTAACGTCCACATTGTATTCATAACTGGCGGGGGTCTTCATGTCCGCTTCCAGGGAACCGTCCATCATCACCGAAGTAAAACCCAGCTGGATGGAACGCAGGCAGACGGCCGGCGAGGAACCGTGGTCCTGGTGCACCACGATGGGAATATGGGGCCACTGCTCGGCGGCGGCATCCATCAGATGGCGCAGGAAGGGGGCGCCGGCATAGCTGCGGGCACCGGCGGAAGCCTGCACGATCACCGGACTGTCGGTCTCGTCGGCCGCCTGCATGATGGCATGCATCTGCTCCATATTGTTGACATTGTATGCAGGCACGCCGTAGCCGTGTTCAGCGGCGTGGTCCAGAAGCTGGCGCAGTGAAATTAGGGCCATGGTTGTTCTCCTTCCATTCTCGTTTATTTATTGATTAGGTAAAGCTCATCTGCCTGGCGGGTAATGAGTAATGCGTGATGAGTGATGGCGAAACTTTCATCACACATCACCCCTTACTCATCACCCCGTGGGGGCCTATTGTAAACTGCCTTTCCTCTGAAAAACATCGCAGAAGAAATGCAGGAACTCAGTAATCCCCAACCCGTACGATCTTCATGGTATTGGTCGCGCCATGAACGCCCATTAAATCACCTTTCGTGATGATCACCAAGTCACCCGTTTCCACCGTACCCTGCTTGAGCAGTTCCGCCAGTACCGCGCGGTTGATCTCGATATGATTGGCGCCTTCATCGTTCTCGAAGGCCATGGGGTAGACGCCGCGGAACAGGGTCACCTTGCGGCGCGTGGCTTCATGGCGGGTCATGGCATAGATGGGTATCCCGGAACTGATGCGCGACATCCACTGCACGGTGTTGCCGGACTCCGTGAGGGCGGCAATGGCCTTGACTGCCAGGTGATTGGCCGTGTACATGGCGGCCATGGCAATGGCCTCATCGGCATGATGAAACTCACTGTGCACCCGATGGCGCGAGACGATGGCCACCTTTTGCTTCTCGGCACCGCGGCAGATACGATCCATGGCCTCGATCACCTTGATGGGATAATGGCCGGTGGCGGTCTCCGCCGACAGCATCACCGCATCGGTGCCATCCAGCACGGCATTGGCCACATCGAAGACCTCGGCGCGGGTGGGGATCTGGCTCTCCACCATGGACTGCATCATCTGGGTGGCGGTGATCACCACCCGGTTCATGCTGCGCACCTGATGAATGAGATGTTTCTGGACCGCAGGCAGTTCGGCATCACCGATCTCCACCCCCAGGTCGCCGCGGGCGATCATAATGATATCGCTGGCGGCGATGATTTCATCGATGGCCACCAGCGACTCGGCACGCTCGATCTTGGCGATGATGCCGCCATGGCCGCCGGCCTGGCGCAGCAGTTCCCGGGCCTCGTGGATGTCGGCCGCATTGCGGGGAAAGGATACGGCGATATAGTCCACCGCCAGATCCGCCGCCACCAGAATATCCGCGCGGTCCTTTTCGGTAATAGCGGGAGCGGAAAGCCCCCCGCCCTGGCGGTTGATGCCCTTGCTGTTGGACAACACGCCACCCACTTCGACCCGGCAGATGATCTCATCATCGGTGATCTCTTCCACCGCCAGGACAATGGCGCCATCGTCCAGCAACAAGATGTCGCCGGACTGGACATCATTGGTCAGTTCCTTGTAGGTCAGGCCCACCCGCTCCTGAGTGCCACCATCCACGGGGCACTTGGCGTCCAGGACAAAGCGCGCCCCTTCTTCCAGGATGACCTTGCCTTCGCGAAAGCGTTCGATGCGGATCTTGGGGCCCTGAAGATCGGCCAAGACGCCGATTTCCTTGCCCACCACGCGGGCGCATTCCCGCACCATGTTGACGCGGCGCACGTGGTCTGCGGCCACCCCGTGGGAGAAGTTCACCCGCACCACATCCATACCGGCAACGATCATCTTTCTCAGAATCTCGGGATCATCCGTGGCGGGCCCCAGGGTTGCCACGATCTTGGTACGGCGAATCACGAAACTAGCCCCGCAAGATACAAATTACGCAATGACATTTCATATGCTGTAAACACTAAGCTTCCTTTGATTGTTATAACCTCTGTTTCTGTTATCAGGCACGGGCTTTCGGTGCCTCTGAATATATCGGTCTGATGGATGAGCGTAGCGTCATCCAGCGCCACATAGTGATTAGCCTACGGCGGCACGTTCCTCGAGAATGGCCACCGCCGGCAGCTTCTTGCCCTCGAGGAATTCCAGGAAGGCACCGCCACCGGTGGAGATGTAGGATACGCGATCGGCGATACCATATTTGTCCACTGCCGCCAGGGTGTCGCCACCGCCTGCGATGGAGAAGGCATCGGATTCAGCAATTGCCATGGAGATGGCCTTGGTACCCTCACCAAACTGATCGAACTCGAACACACCCACTGGGCCATTCCAGACGATGGTGCCGGCATGCTTCAGGATCTCGGCCAGCTGAGCTGAGGTCTCCGGCCCGATATCGAAAATCATGTCGTCATCGGCCACCTCATCGACCGCTTTCAGAGTGGCTTCGGCGCTCTCGGCGAACTCCTTGGCGCAGACCACGTCAGAAGGGATGGGGATGTCGGCACCGCGCGCCTTGGCCGACTCGCTGAGTTGCTTGGCGGTACCCACCAAGTCAGGCTCATAGAGAGACTTGCCCACGTTGTATCCGGCCGCTGCGATGAAGGTGTTGGCAATGCCGCCCCCGACGATGAGCTGATCGACGATCTTGGACAGGGACTCCAGCACCGTGAGCTTGGTGGACACCTTGGAACCACCAACGATGGCCACCATGGGGCGGCGAGGATTGTCCAGGGCCTTGCCCAGGGCCTCCAGTTCGCCGGCCAGCAGGGGACCGGCGCAAGCGACGGGGGCGTACTTGGCCACGCCATGAGTAGAGGCCTGAGCGCGGTGGGCGGTGCCGAAGGCATCCATGACGAAGACATCACACAGGCCAGCATACTTCCTGGCCAGTTCGTCATCGTTCTTCTTCTCTCCCTTGTTGAAGCGCACATTCTCCAGCAGCACCACCTCGCCCTCGGCGACTTCGGGAGCGTGTTCCAGGTAGTCTTTGACCAGACGCACTTCCTTACCCAACAGGCCAGACAGATGCTCGGCGACGGGGGCGAGGGAAAACTCCTCGCTGTAGTCCCCCTCTGTGGGGCGCCCCAGATGGGACATGAGCATGACCCGGGCACCCGCCTTGATGCAGTGCTCGATGGTGGGCAGGGAGGCGCGGAGACGCTTGTCGCTACTCACTCTGCCGTCCTTGATGGGGACGTTGAGGTCTTGCCGAACCAGCACCCGTTTGCCTGCCAGATCGAGGTCGGTCATCTTGATTACGGACATGATCTACTCCTTCGTAAAGTTGCAATGCCTGAAAACCATTAGCCAAACCCGGCGCGCCGGCTTGGCTAATGGTTTTCGCCGAGAGCCGCGCAGGGTGGAGGACATTCCACCCTGCGCGCCCGGGCTATTCGGGACATCCTCAGCCGACAGCGACGTGCTCGACGAAACGCAGCATGTTGCAGGTATAGCCGTATTCGTTGTCGTACCAAGAGACGACCTTGACAAAGGTGTCATCCAGCATGATGCCGGCACCGGCGTCGAAGATGGAAGAGTGGCCCACGCCGCGAAAGTCAGTGGAAACCACCTTCTCGTCGGTGTAGGCCAGAGTCTTGCTGATGTCACCAGACTCGGCGGCGGCCTTCATGGCGGCGCAGATCTCATCGTAGCTGGCAGGCTTTTCCAGTTCTACGGTCAGGTCCACCACAGAGACATCGGAAGTCGGTACGCGGAAGGCCATGCCGGTGAGCTTGCCATTGAGTTCGGGCAGCACCACGCCCACGGCCTTGGCGGCTCCGGTGGAGGAAGGAATAATGTTTTCCAGGATGCCACGGCCGCCGCGCCAGTCTTTCATCGAGGGGCCATCGACGGTCTTCTGGGTGGCAGTGGCTGCGTGCACGGTGGTCATCAGACCGCGCTTGATACCCCAGTTATCGTGCAGCACCTTGGCAATGGGCGCCAGACAGTTGGTGGTGCAGGAGGCGGCGGAAACGATGGCCTGACCGCTATAGCTGTCGTGGTTGACACCATAGACGAACATGGGAGTGCCGTCCTTGGAGGGGGCGGACATGACTACTTTCTTGGCGCCGGCTGTAATGTGCTTCTGGCAGGTCTCCTCGGTCAAGAAGAAGCCAGTGCACTCGAGCACCAAGTCGACGTCGATATCATTCCACTTCAGTTCGGCCGGGTCGCGCTCGGCGGTGAGGCGGATGGTCCTGCCGTTGACCACCAGGTTGTTACCCTCTACGCCGACCTCGCCATCGAAGCGGCCGTGTACGGAATCGTATTTGAGCATGTAGGCGAGGTATTCGGCATCCAGCAGATCATTGATGCCGACCACTTCGAGGTTGTCGAACTCCTTGGCAATGGCGCGGAAGGCCATGCGGCCGATGCGGCCGAAGCCGTTGATACCGACTTTGATAGTCATAGTGATAGCTCCCTTAATTTAATGAACGAAAAGCGCTTCCGGGGCCGTATGGGTACGACCCCGGAAAAAAGATTGCCTGCCTCAGAGCACATCCTCGACGGCGGCGACCACGTTCTCCACCGTGAAGCCGAACTCCTTGAACAGGTCGCTGGCGGGGGCCGACTCGCCGAAGCGGTTGATACCCACCACCTTGTTGGCGTACTTGTACCAGAGATCGGTGACCCCGGCCTCGACGGCCACCACGGCAGTCATGTCACGCGGCAGCACGGACTCGCGGTAGGCGTCTTCCTGCAGTTCAAAGGTGTCCACCGAGGGCATGGAGACCACGCGCACCTGAGTGCCCTTGCCAGCCAGCGCCTCGGCGGCATCCATGGCCAGTCCCACCTCGGAACCGGTGGCGATGATGATGGCATCGGGCTTGCCCTCGGTATCGCGCAGAATGTAGCCGCCCTTTGCGATATCGGCCATCTGTGCCGGGCTGCGAGTCTGATGAGGCAATGCCTGACGGGAAAAGATCAGGCTGGTGGGACCATCCTTGCGCTCGATGGCGGCCTTCCAGGCCGCCGCCGTCTCCACCGCATCGCAGGGGCGCCACAGCGACATATTGGGGATGAGGCGCAGGGTGGCCGTCTGCTCCACCGGTTGGTGAGTGGGCCCGTCTTCGCCCAGGCCGATGGAGTCATGGGTGAACACAAACAGCGTGCGCACCTGCATCAGCGCCGCCATACGCAGGGCATTGCGGGCATATTCCGAGAACATCAGGAAGGTGCCGCCGAAGGGGATAAAGCCGCCATGCAGGGCCATGCCATTCATGATGGCAGACATGCCGAATTCCCGCACCCCATAGTGAATGTAGTTGCCGTCGGAAACGGTATTGCTGATGGCCCGCGCATCGTTCCACAGCGTCAGGTTGGAACCCGCCAGGTCGGCCGAGCCCCCCAGAAACTCGGGCAGCAGGGCGGCATAGCCGGTGATGGCATTCTGAGAGGCCTTGCGGGTGGCGATGGTTTCGCCCTTCTCGGCCACGCTGTCGACGAAGGCCGCCGCCTGCTGCGCCCAGCCGCTGGGTAACTCACCTGCCATGCGCCGTTGCAACTCGGCTGCCAGTTCGGGATAGGCGGCCTGGTAGGCGCCGAACTTTTCCTGCCATTCGCTTTCCCGCGCCGCGCCGCGTTCGCGCGCATCCCAGCCGGCATAGATTTCTTCGGGAATAACGAAGGGCTCGTATTTCCAGCCCAGGTTCTCGCGTGCGGCGCGGATCTCGTCGTCACCCAAGGGCGCGCCATGGCAATCGTGGCTGCCGCACAGATTGGGCGCGCCGAAGCCGATCACGGTCTTGCAGCAGATCATGCTCGGCTTGTCATTGACCGAACGCGCCTCCAGGATGGCGGCGCGAATGGCCTCCGCATCGTGGCCGTCCACATCGCGCACCACGTGCCAACCATAGGCCTCGAAGCGCTTTGCCGTATCGTCGGTGAACCAGCCTTCCACATGGCCATCGATGGAAATGCCGTTGTCATCCCAGAAGGCGATCAGCTTGCCCAGCCCCAGGGTGCCGGCCAGGGAGCAGGCCTCATGGGAAATGCCTTCCATCAGGCAGCCGTCGCCGAGGAAGGTATAGGTGTAATGATCGATGATATGGTGGCCATCGCGGTTGAACTGCCCCGCCAGTACCTTCTCGGCAATGGCCATGCCAACCGCGTTGGTAATGCCCTGCCCCAGCGGGCCAGTGGTGGTCTCCACGCCGGGGGTATAGCCGTATTCCGGATGGCCGGGGGTCTTGGAATGCAGCTGGCGGAACTGCTTGAGATCCTCCAGGCTCAGATCGTAGCCGCTCAGATGGAGCAAAGAATAGATCAGCATGGAACCATGGCCGTTGGACAGCACGAAGCGATCACGATTGGTCCATAGTGGGTTTTCGGGATTGTGGGACAGGAAATCGTTCCACAGCACCTCGGCGATATCTGCCATCCCCATGGGGGCACCTGGATGCCCAGACTTGGCCTTTTGTACGGCATCCATGCTGAGGACGCGAATGGCATTTGCTAGTTCTCTGCGCGATGGCATAGTTCTCTCCTACCTGATTTATTTTTTAAGGAAACTTTTTCTTTACGCCTCGACTGCGACAGCAGCCGAGCAAAGAGAAAAGATAAAAGGATTATCAACACTTAGATTCACTGCCGCCTCTTGCGCAAGGTGGCAAGTGTGTTCTGCGCTGATTGACAAGGCCCCTTCACGGGAGAAGTGTTCGACTCCCCCTTGGTTATCTTTTATCTTTTCTCTTTATCTCTTTTCCCCGTGAATCGCACATTTTCCCTTACCTCGCCCTGTTGGGCAATAGCAGCCCTGGAAAAAAGCCCGTCACGCCCCTGGTTCGTCAATAATTTGGCGAGCCTCAGTCCTCACTGCGCCACTTGATGGAACAACCCATGCTGGGAATCTGCTCGCGGGGCCCCTCGCCTGTCTCGGCGATCTGCTTCATGGCCTCGAACAACTCGCGGCGCGCATCCGGGGCCGCCGCCTCCTTGCGGCTGGCATCCAGCCGGCCCCGGTACTGGAGCTCCAGGCGGCTGTTGTAACCGAAGAAATCCGGCGTGCACACCGCACCATAGGCCTTGGCCACCTCCTGGGTCTCATCCAGCAGATAGGGGAAGGGAAAATCATACTCTTCGGCAATCTTTTTCATATTCTCGAAGGAATCTTCAGGATATTCGGCGGGGTCATTGGACATGATGGCCACGCTCCGGATGCCGTAATCCAGCAATTCCCGGGTATCGCGGACCAGGCGCTCGCGGATGGCCTTGACATAGGGACAGTGGTTGCAGATGAACATCACCAGCAAGCCCCTCTCGCCACGGCACTGTTCCAGGGTCCAGATCTTGCCATCCACGCCCGGCAGGGCAAAATCCACAGCAGGCTTGCCGAAATCACAGACCGGTGTCTCCAGACTGACCATGATATTTCTCCTGAGATTTTGAGGGGCGCCATTATAACGGTCATTCCGCCGCTAAAACAGCGCTTTTTGCGCGGCCAGCTCCACTTCCTGCTCAGAACGGCGAATCCCGCATGGGCTGTTGCTGCAGTCCTAGCCAGCACCGGCAAAAAACGGTAAAATGGAGGTTTGTAAGTTGTGTTCACGCTTCAGAATCAAACGCCGCTCCCGACCAGCCCCGGCCCATCCCAACCCATGCCTGCTTTATAACCTACGCATATATCGATCAACAACAAGAGGGCACTATGACTAAATCTTATCTGTTCACCTCTGAATCGGTTTCTGAAGGACACCCGGACAAGGTCGCCGATCAGATATCCGATGCCATTCTGGATGCCATTATCGCGAAGGACCCCAAGGCGCGGGTGGCCTGCGAAACCCTGGTCAACACAGGCATGGTAGTACTCGCTGGCGAGATCACCACCAGTGCCTGGGTGGACATGCAGGAAATTGCCCGCCAGACCATCAAGGAAATCGGCTACAACAGTTCCGAAATGGGCTTCGACTGGGAGTCCTGCGCGGTGCTTACCGCCATCGACAAGCAGTCGGCAGACATCGCAATGGGAGTCGACGAGTCGGAGGAACATGAACAGGGCGCCGGTGACCAAGGGCTGATGTTCGGCTACGCCTCCAACGAAACCGATGTGCTGATGCCGGCCCCCATCACCTACGCCCACCGCCTGGTGAAACGCCAGGCCAAAGTCCGCAAGAAGGGCGTCCTCCCCTGGCTGCGCCCCGACGCCAAGAGCCAGGTGACCTTCCGTTACCAGGACCACCAGCCGGTAGGCATCGACGCCGTGGTGCTCTCCACCCAGCATGCGCCAGAGATCGAATATCAGGCCCTGCAGGAGGCGGTGATGGAAGAAATCATCAAGCCCGTCCTGCCCGAAGAGTGGATCAGCAAGGACACCAAGTTCTTCATCAACCCCACTGGCCGTTTCGTCATCGGCGGCCCAGTGGGAGACTGCGGCCTGACAGGGCGCAAGATCATCGTCGACACCTATGGCGGCATGGCCCGTCATGGCGGCGGCGCCTTCTCCGGCAAGGATCCCACCAAGGTGGACCGCTCCGCGGCCTATGCCGGCCGCTACGTGGCCAAGAATATCGTCGCCGCCGGCCTGGCGGAACGCTGCGAGGTACAAGTCTCCTACGCCATCGGCGTGGCCGAGCCCACCTCCATCAGCGTGGAATCCTTCGGCACCGGTGCCGTCGCCGATGGCCGTATCGTGGAACTGGTCCGGGAATGCTTCGATCTGCGTCCCAAGGGCCTGGTCACTATGCTGGATCTGCTGCGCCCCATCTTCCACAAGACAGCCGCCTATGGGCATTTCGGCCGCGAGGAAGAGGAGTTCACCTGGGAGAAGACAGACAAGGCCGAGCTCCTGCGCGATGCTGCAGGCCTGAAATAACAATCCGACAAATGACACGGGAGACATTCATGAGTACACAATCTGTCGAAAACATCACACCCGACTATAAGGTCGCCGATATTTCCCTGGCGGAATGGGGCCGCAAGGAAATCGCCATCGCCGAGACGGAAATGCCCGGTCTGATGGCACTGCGCGAGGAATACGGGGAACAGCAACCTCTGCAGGGCGCCCGTATCGTGGGCTGCCTGCACATGACCATCCAGACCGCCGTTCTCATCGAGACCCTGGTGGCCCTGGGCGCCGAAGTGCGCTGGTCTTCCTGCAATATCTTCTCTACCCAGGATCATGCCGCCGCCGCCATTGCAGCGACTGGGATTCCGGTCTTCGCCTGGAAGGGAGAATCGGAGGAAGACTACTGGTGGTGCATCGACCAGACCATTTTCGGCCCCAATGGCTGGCGTCCCAACATGCTGCTGGACGACGGTGGTGATCTGACTCAGGTGATGCATGAGAAGTATGCGGAGCTGCTGGCGGATGTGCGCGGCCTTTCCGAGGAAACCACCACTGGCGTGCACCGGCTCTACGAAATGATGAAGGAAGGCACCCTCAAGACACCCGCCTTCAACGTCAATGATTCCGTCACCAAGTCCAAATTCGACAACCTCTACGGCTGCCGTGAATCTCTGTTGGACGGCATCAAACGCGCCACCGACGTCATGATCGCCGGCAAGATCGCCGTGGTATTGGGCTATGGCGACGTAGGCAAGGGCTGCGCCCAGTCACTGCGCGGCCAGGGTGCTACGGTCTGGGTCACCGAGATCGATCCCATCTGCGCCCTGCAGGCAGCCATGGAAGGTTACCGAGTAGTCACCATGGACGATGCCTGTGACAAGGGGGATATCTTCATCACCGCCACCGGCAACTACCATGTCATCAATCACGAACATATGGCGAAGATGAAGAGCCAGGCCATCGTCTGCAACATCGGCCACTTCGACGATGAAATCGATGTCGCCTCGCTGCGCCAGTATACCTGGGACAACATCAAGCCCCAGGTGGACCACATCATCTTCCCCGACGGCAAGCGCATCATCCTCCTGGCGGAAGGCCGCCTGGTCAACCTGGGCTGCGCCACCGGCCATCCCAGCTTTGTGATGTCCAACTCCTTCACCAACCAGGTGCTGGCCCAGATCGAACTGTGGCAGAACTCCAGCAAGTACGAAAACAAGGTCTATGTGCTGCCCAAGCATCTGGACGAGAAGGTTGCCCGTCTCCATCTGGGCAAGCTCGGTGTCAATCTGACACCGCTCAGCAAGGCCCAGGCAGAATACATCGGCGTGCCTGTGGAAGGGCCGTACAAACCGGATTATTATCGGTATT
>CAYRLE010000071.1:11142-13656 GCA_964425105.1 uncultured Gammaproteobacteria bacterium
GCCTTCAGCTTCGAGTTCTTCCCCCCCAAGACAGCGGAGGGGCGCGAGAAGCTGCGCGAGGTCAGCTGCACCTTGGCGGCATTAGAGCCCTGCTTCTTTTCCGTCACCTTTGGTGCCGGCGGCACCACGCGCGCCTTCACCCTGGAGACGGTGTTGGATATCAAGCAGCACACTGCAGTGGATGTCGCCCCTCACCTGTCCTGCATCGGTTCCACCCGCGACAACATTCGTGAAATTCTCAATACCTATATCAGCCACGACATCCGCCACTTGGTAGCGCTGCGTGGTGACATGCCATCAGGCATGCATGAGGCTGGGGAATTCCATCATGCCAATGAATTGGTGGAGTTCATCCGCAGCGAAACAGGGGATCATTTCTTCATCGAGGTGGCCGCCTACCCGGAATTCCATCCCCAGGCGCGCAGCGCACAAGACGATTTGCGCAACTTTCAGCGCAAGGTGAAAGCTGGTGCCGATGCGGCGCTGACCCAATACTTCTACAATCCAGATGCCTATTTCAGCTTCGTGGACAGCTGCGAACAACTGGGCCTGGACCTGCCCATCGTGCCGGGCATCATGCCCATCACCAACTACACGCAGCTGGCGCGCTTCTCCGACGCCTGCGGGGCGGAGATCCCGCGCTGGATCCGCAAACGCCTGGAAGGCTATGGCGACGACCTGGCCTCGATCCGCGCCTTCGGAGAGGAAGTGGTCACCCAGTTGTGCCGCCGGCTGCTGGAGGGCGGCGCACCAGGACTGCATTTTTACACCATGAATCGTGCCGAGGCCACCCTGGCCATCTGGAACAACCTGGGCCTCAGTTCAAAGAAGTCAGAACGCCAATAGGTGCTAGTAATGAGTAATGGGTGATGAGTAATGCGTAAGGAAGCGGATGAAGTTGGATTCCGGCCCCCATCACTCATCACGCATTACTCATCACCTCATCAATAAGGCACTACCTGCCCGTCAAAGGCCACAAAGGCCCCCGGTTCGTAGGCAGCGGCATGTTCTATCACCCGCGCCATCCCCTCCACCGACTCCACCACATCGATGAGTCCCGTGCCGCCTGTCATGTCGGTACGCACCCAGCCCGGGTGCAGGGTGATGACCCGCACGCCCTGAGAAGCAAGATCCATTGCCATGGAGCGCGAGACGATCACCAACGCCGCCTTGGCGGCGCGATAGGCATAGCAGCCGCCACTGCTGTTGTCAGTTGAGGAGCCCATCTTGGAGCTGACATTGGCGATTACGCCATGGCCGCGTACGATACGATCCAACAGAAATTGCACCACGCGCAGGGGGCCGACACAATTGATATCGAACACCTGATGCATGGTATCGGGCGTCACCGTCTCCAGACTCTGGCCTGCGGCCTTCGTGGGACCGTAGATGCCGGCATTGTTGATGAGAAGATCAATATGGGCAGGTAATTCCGCCTCATCGGCAGGCTGCGCCTCGGTCACATCCCAGCGCACCGTGACGAGTCGAGCATGACCAAGATCCTCCAGCGCATCAGGAGAGCTACGATAGCAGCCCCATACATGATCACCCTGCGCAAGGTAATGCCTGACGAAACCAAGCCCAATACCGCGGTTGGCGCCTGTGATAAAAACGTTCATAAATTGGAAGATACAAGATACAAGGGGAAAGATACAAGGGAAAACCGGCCGCAATAACTTGTATCTTGTATCTTGTATCTTTTCTCTTGTATCTGAGAATTGTATCTGGCAACAAAAAAAACCCCTGTAGCCTAAAGACTACAGGGGTCTGTACTAAATCCTGGCAGTGTCCTACTTTCACATGGGGAGACCCCACACTATCATCGGCGCTGAGCAGTTTCACTTCCGAGTTCGGGATGGGATCGGGTGGTTCCCACTCGCTATGGCTGCCAGGAAAACTCTTTTCCACTTACGACAAGATACAAGGGTAAAGATACAAGATACAAACTTCACTACTTTTATCTTGTTAACTTGAACCCTGTATCTGCTCTACCGTAAGCAGATAACCGGAAAGTTGCAATGAAGGCGTTGGTATAGTCACATTTGCTTGAACCACGCAGATCACCCAAACCACTTGGGCGTTATATGGTCAAGCCTCACGGTCAATTAGTACTGGTTAGCTTCACACATTACTGCGCTTCCACACCCAGCCTATCAACGTCGTAGTCTTCGACGGACCTTCAGGGATATCAAGTATCCAGTGAGATCTAATCTTGGGAGGGGCTTCCCGCTTAGATGCTTTCAGCGGTTATCCTGTCCGAACATAGCTACCCGGCAATGCCACTGGCGTGACAACCGGAACACCAGAGGTTCGTCCACTCCGGTCCTCTCGTACTAGGAGCAGCTTCCCTCAAATCTCAAACGCCCACGGCAGATAGGGACCGAACTGTCTCACGACGTTCTAAACCCAGCTCGCGTACCACTTTAAATGGCGAACAGCCATACCCTTGGGACCTGCTACAGCCCCAGGATGTGATGAGCCGACATCGAGGTGCCAAACTCCTCCGTCGATATG
>CAYRLE010000072.1:0-11328 GCA_964425105.1 uncultured Gammaproteobacteria bacterium
GTCTTATAGAATCTGGACAAGATACATGGTGATGAGTGATGAGTAATGAGTGATGGGGGCCAAGCCGCTCACTTTCCTCACGCATCACCCATCACCCATCACTCATTACGCATCACTTCCCTGACTGTCCAACTGCTCTATCCCTAAACCCGCCTCCCGCGCCAATGCCACAAACCCCGGAAACGAGGTCGCCACATTGGCGCAATCGCGGATTTCGATGGGGGCGCTGGCGCGCAGGCCCGCCATGGCGAAGGCCATGGCGATGCGGTGGTCCCCGTGACTGTGCACGGCGCCGCCGCCCAGGGCGCCGCCGCGGATCACCATGCCGTCTGCGGTGGGCCGGGCCTCGATGCCCAGCGCCTGCAGGCCATCGGCCATGACCTGGATGCGGTCGCTTTCCTTGACCCGCAGTTCTTGGGCACCCCTGAGCACGGTCTCGCCCTCGGCGCAGGCCGCGGCGATGAACAGGGCCGGAAATTCGTCGATGGCCAGGGGCACCTGGTCTTCGGGGATGGCGATGCCGCGTAATTGCCTGCCCCGCACGCGGATCTCGGCCACCGGCTCGCCGCCGGCGCTGCGCTCATTTTCGACACTGATGTCCGCGCCCATGGCGCGCAGAATATTGATGACGCCGGTACGGGTGGGATTGATCCCCACATGTTCCAGGCACACCTCGGCGCCAGGCGTGATGGCGGCGCCCACCATGAAAAAGGCCGCCGAGGAGATATCCGCCGGCACCTCGATGCGGGTGGCGCGCAGGCGCCCGCCGCCCTCCACGCAGATACGCGCCCCATCCCGCGCCACTGGATAGCCAAAGGCGCTCAGCATGCGCTCGGTATGATCGCGGGTGGGCGCCGGCTCGGTGACGCAGGTCTGGCCCGCGGCATAGAGCCCCGCCAGCAGCAGCGCCGATTTCACCTGGGCACTGGCCACCGGCATGACATAGTCGATGCCACGCAGGCCTGAACTGCCATGGATGCGCAGGGGCGGCGTGCCCCCCGGCGCAGTCTCGATGCGGGCGCCCATTTGCGCCAGGGGTTCGGTGACCCGCTGCATGGGCCGCCGCGACAGTGAGGCATCGCCGCGCAACTCCGTATCGAAAGGCTGGGCTGCCAGGATGCCCGCCAGGAGACGCATGGAAGTGCCGGAATTGCCCAGATCCAGGGGGCCGGGCGGCGGCTGCAGGCCGTCTATACCCGCCCCATGGATCACCACCCGCCCCTCGCGCGGCCCTTCGATCTCCACCCCCATGGCCTGAAAGGCCTTCAGGGTGGCCAGACTGTCCTCCCCCTCCAGGAATCCCGTCGCCTCCGTCACCCCATCGGCCAGGGAGCCCAGCATGATGGCGCGGTGGGAGATGGACTTGTCCCCCGGCACGCGGATGTGCCCCTGCAGCGTGCCGCCGGGGTTGATGATGAATGTTGGGTTGTGGGTGGTCATTGTTTTTTTCTAGTGATGAGTTATGCGTAATGAGTGATGTGTGGGGAGAGGCTACTGTAAGCCCATCACGCATTACTCATCACGCATTACTCATTACCTGCTTGCTCAATCCTCAATCTCATCAGTCCTCAACCCGCCTATCCCGCACCGCCTTGGCCCGCCTGAACAGGGCCAGCAGCTGCTCGCCGTCGCCCTGGCGCACCGACTCGGTGAGCGCCTCCAGGTCCTTGGCAAAACGCTCCAGCATGTGGACGATGGCCTCGCGGTTGGCGAGGCAGATGTCGCGCCACATCACCGGGTCGCTGGAGGCGATGCGCGTGAAATCACGGAAACCGCCGGCAGCGTACCGGAAGATCTCTTCGCTGTCATCCATGCGCGCCAGGGTATCCACCAGGGCGTAGGCCAGCAGGTGGGGCAGATGGCTGGTGGCGGCCAGCACCTCGTCGTGGTGGGCGATGTCCATTTCCACCACCCGGGCGCCGCTGCTGCGCCACAAGGCCCTCACCCGCTCCAGCGCCTGAGCCTCGGACTCGGGCAGCGGGGTGAGGATCACGCAGCGGCCCTCGAACAGTTCGGCGAAGGAGGCCCCCACCCCGCTCTGCTCGGTGCCCGCGATGGGATGCCCGGGCACGAAGCGGGAGACATGCGCCCCCAGCGCGCGCCGCGCCGCGGCCGCCACACTGGCCTTGGCGCTGCCCACGTCGGTGACCACGGCATCCGCCGCCAGGTGGGGCGCGATCTGTGCCAGCACGCTCTCCATGGCGCCCAGGGGCACGGCGACCACCACCAGATCCGCGCCCTGCACCGCATGCGCAGGATCCTGTTCCATGCGGTCGATGACCCCCAGTTCGAGGGCCTGCTGCAGGTTCTCCCGGCTGCGCCCGCAGCCCACGATCTCGCCGCAGATCCCGGCGCGCCGCGCGGCGCGGGCCAGCGAGCCGCCGATGAGGCCGACACCGATGATGGTGAGTTTGTTTATCTGGTGTTCCATGAAATAACTGTTTAGGGTGATGAGTAATGTGTAATGAGTGATGAGTGATTTTAGGGAAATGTTGTCTAATACGCATCACGCATCACGCATCACGCATCACGCATCACGCATCACGCATCACGCATCACGCTCTCATTCCTGCCAGTGCAGATCGCATGCTCACTGCACTGTCTATTCTCACAGATTTCTTCCCAACACCCCGGCGATACCCCGCAGTTCCTCCATCAGCCCCATCAACTCCTCGGGACTGAGCGCCTGATCCGCATCGGACCAGGCCTCGGCCGGCGTGGGGTGCATCTCCACCAACAGGCCGTCGGCGCCCGCTGCAATGGCGGCGCGTGACAGGGCCGGCACCATCCAGGCCTTGCCGCCGGCATGGCTGGGGTCGATGATCACCGGCATGTGGGTCTCGCGCTTCAAGACCGGCACTGCCGTCACGTCCAGCATGTTGCGGTAGGCGTCTTCATAGGTGCGTACGCCGCGTTCGCAGAAGATGATGTTGTGATTGCCGCCGGCGGCGATATATTCTGCCGCCATCAGCCACTCGGAAATGGTGCCCGACAGGCCGCGCTTGAGGATCACCGGGGTGTGGGTGCGCCCCACTTCCTTGAGCAGGTCGAAGTTCTGCATATTGCGGGTGCCGATCTGGATCACGTCCACGCCGTGTTCCAGAAAGGTGTCCAGCATGCGCACGTCCATCAGTTCGGTGACGATGGGCAGACCATGCGGATGCGCCGCCTCGCGCAGCATCTTCAGACCTTCCACCCCCACACCCTGAAAGGCATAGGGGCTGGTGCGCGGCTTGAAGGCGCCGCCGCGCATCAGGCGGCAGCCGGCGGCCGCCACACCGGCGGCGGAGTCAGCCATCTGGGCGGGCGTTTCCACGGAACAGGGACCGGCGATCACCTGGATGCTCTTGCCGCCGATGGGGATATCTCCCACCTTGACCACGGTGTCGCGGTCATGGGACTCGCGGGCCACGATCTTGTAGGGCTTCATCACCCGCAGCACCCGCTCCACCCCCGGCAGGGCCTCCAACGCCTCCTCGTCGACCACCCGCTCGTCGCCGATGGCGCCGATCACGGTGCGCTCGATGCCCCGCGACACATTGGCGCGCATGCCCATGGCGGCGAGACGCTGTTCCACACCGTGAACCTGCTCATCGGTGACCTGTGACTGCATGATGATGATCATTGCTTGGGTATGCCTCTGACGTTATTTGTGTCTGCAAACGTTGGGGGTAGGTTGTCGATGCTTGCTCATTTTTTCATGGGGGTGATGCGTAATGCGTGATGCGTGATGAATGCCCCGCCCCACTCATCACTCATCACGCGTCACTCATCACTCTCAAATCACCGCACAAGGATACGACCCCAGCACCTTGACCATGGCGGCCTCTTTCTCCAGGGCCTGCAGGGCATTGGCCACTTTCTCTTCCTGGACGTGGCCTTCGATGTCGATGAAGAAGACGTATTCCCACATGCCCTGGCGCGAGGGGCGGGACTCGATGCGGGACAGGGAGATGTCATGCTGGGCCAGGGGCTGCAGCAGGCGATAGAGGGCGCCGGGCTTGTTGGCCGCCGACACCAGCAGGGAGGTTTTGTCGCGGCCGCTGGGCGCGGGCATCTGGCGCCCGATCACCAGGAAGCGGGTGGTGTTGTCGGGTCGGTCCTCGATGTTGGGTGCCAGGACCTGCAGGCCGTAGATCTCCGCCGCGGCATCGCCGGCGATGGCGGCGCTGTCCGCCTCCGCGGCTGCCAGGCGCGCCGCCTCGGCATTGCTGTTCACCGCCACCCGCTCCACATTGGGCAGTTTGGCATCCAGCCATTCCCGGCACTGGGCGAACGCCATCTGGTGGGCATAGATGCGTTTGATGTCCTGCAGGTCGCGGGCCTGGGACAGCAGGTTGTGATGGATGCGCAGTTCCACCTCGCTGCAGATTCTGAGGCTCGAGATCATGAACATGTCCAGGGTGTGGTTGACCGCACCCTCGCTGGAATTCTCGATGGGCACCACCCCGTAGTGGGCGGCGCTGGACTCCACCTCCCGGAACACCTCGTCGATGGCGCCCAGGGGCACCGTGTTGACGGCGTGTCCGAAGTGCTTGAATACCGCCGCCTGGGTAAAGGTGCCTTGCGGCCCCAGATAGGCCACCTTCATGGGGCGCTGCAGGGCCAGACAGGCAGACATGATCTCCCGGAACAGGCGCGCAATATCGTCGTCCGCCAACGGGCCTTCGTTGCGCGCCACCACGGTGCGCAGGATCTGTGCCTCCCGTTCGGGGCGATAGTATTCGGAATCGTCCTTGGCGATGTCCTTGAGGCGGGCCACCTCGCCGGCGCAGCGCGCACGCTCGGTAATCAGGGCCTGAAGCTGGCGATCGATCTCGTCGATGCGGGCGCGTATCTCCTGCAGTTTCTTGTCGTCCCCCATGGCATCCGGCTCTTGCTTCAGATCACCCGCACGTTCAAGACGCCGTCGATGGCGCGCAGGCCATCCATGACTTCCGGCGGCACTTCCCGGTCCACATCGATCAGGGTGTAGGCCACGTCGCCGCGCGACTTGTTGAGCAGGTCGATGATGTTGAGGCCGGCCTGGGCCATCAGGGTGGAGATCTGTCCCACCATATTGGGCACGTTGGAATTGGCGATGGCCACACGGTGGCCCTCGGTACGGGGCATCACCACTTCGGGGAAGTTCACTGCATTGCGGATATTGCCGTGTTCCAGATAATCGCGCACCTGCTCGGCCACCATCACTGCGCAGTTGTCTTCCGCCTCTTTGGTGGAGGCCCCCAGGTGGGGCAGCGTGATCACCCGCTGGTGATTCTTGAGCAGGTTGTTGGTGAAATCACAGACATAGGCGTAGAGCTTGCCGTCATCCAGGGCCTGGATCACAGCCTCGTCGTCGACGATGCCGTGACGGGCGAAATTCAGCAGTACTGTGCCGGACTTGAGATACTTGATGCGTTCCAGGCTGATCATGTGGTGGGTGGAATCCACCAGCGGCACATGGAAGGTGATGAAATCGGCATGGGCCAAGATGTCTTCCACACTGCTGGCCTGCTTGACCTCGGAGGACAGCTTCCAGGCACTCTGCACCGTGATGTCGGGATCGAAGCCCATCACGTTCATGCCCAGCTTGAGGGCGGCGTTGGCCACCTTGATGCCGATGGCGCCCAGACCGATGACCCCCAGGGTGCGGCCCTTGAGCTCGAAGCCGACGAATTGCTTCTTGCCCTGCTCGGCCTGCTTGTGAATGGCCTGGTCGTCACCCTCCAGGTGGCGGGCGAAATCCCAGGCCTGGCAGATGTTGCGGCAGGCCAGCAGCATGCCGGCGATCACCAGTTCCTTGACCGCATTGGCATTGGCGCCGGGGGCATTGAACACCGGAATGCCGCGCTTGCTGAGATCGGCCACCGGGATGTTGTTGACCCCGGCGCCGGCCCGCCCCACCGCCTGCAGGGTATCCGGGATCTCCATGCCATGCATGTTGAAGGAGCGCAGCAGGATGGCATCCGGATGCTGGATCTCGGAGGCGACCTCATAGTGATCGCGCGGCAAGCGCTCCAGGCCTGCAACGGAAATATTGTTCAATGTCAGTATTTTGTACATGGTTTATTCATCAATTTATTAAGGTTAAGTGATGAGTAATGCGTAATGAGTGATGGAGGTTGGTGGTACTGCCTCACTGCCCCCCTGCATCACGCATTACTCATCACGCATCACCCATGTCAGCCATGCCTGCGCTCGAACTCCGCCATGAAGGCCACCAGGGCGTCCACGCCCTCTTCCGGCATGGCGTTGTAGATGCTGGCGCGCATGCCGCCCACGGAACGGTGGCCCTTGAGGGTCAGCAGGCCGGCCGCCTTGGCCTCTTCGAGAAACACGCCGTCCAAGGCGGCATCGGCCAGGGTAAAAGGCACGTTCATCCAGGAACGGCAGGCGCGGTCCACCGGATTGCGGTAGAAATCAGAACCATCGATGGCGGCATAGAGTTTCTGCGCCTTGCGCCGGTTCACTTCCGCCATGGCGGCCAGGCCGCCGCGGCGCTTGAGCCAGTCGAATACCAGGCCGGCCAGATACCAGCTGTAGGTGGGCGGCGTGTTGTACATGGAGCCGCTGTCGGCATGGGTCTTGTAGTCGAACATGGTGGGCGTGCCGGGGCGCGGGCTGCCCATGAGATCCTCGCGCACGATCACCACCGTCAGACCTGCCGGACCGATATTCTTTTGAGCGCCGGCATAGATGATGCCGAATCTGGAGACATCGATGGGACGGGAGAGAATGGTGGAAGACATGTCCGCCACCAGGGGCAGCGTGCCGCAGTCGGGCACATACGGGAATTCCACGCCCTCGATGGTCTCGTTGGGGGTGTAGTGGACATAGGCGGCATCACTGCTGAAGGAGAGCGCATCCTCCTGCGGCACGCTGGTGAAGCTGCCGTCGCGCTCGCTGTCGGCCACCACATTCACCTCGCAATAGCGTTTGGCCTCGGCAATGGCCTTCTTAGACCAGGAGCCGGTGCGGAAATAATCCGCCTTCTCCTTGCCGCCCAGTAGATTGAGGGGCACCATGGCGAACTGGCTGGAGGCGCCACCCTGCAGGAACAGCACCTTGTAGTCGTCGGGTACGGCCAGCAGTTCACGCAGATCGCTTTCCGCCTGCTGGGCAATGGACATGAACTCCTTGCCGCGGTGGCTCATCTCCATCACCGACATGCCGGAACCCCGCCAGTCCAGCATCTCCTCGCGGGCCTGCTGCAAAACCTCTTCCGGCAGCATGGCTGGACCGGCACTGAAATTGTAGACGCGTGTCATTGGTTTTTGCTTACCTCTGATTGCTTAAATGAAGTATCAATGAAAACGAAACAACTGTGTACTTGCGAAAATGTGATGAGTAATGGGTAATGCGTGATGGATATTGGGTTGCCACAGAACCTGTCCCACGCATTACTCATTACGCATTACTCATCACCCATCCCCCCATTCTCCTCCAGACTCTCGAAGCGGTCCATGCCGACCACACGCTCGTCTTCATTGAGGCGGATCAGGCGTACGCCCTGGGTATTGCGCCCCTGCACCGAGACTTCGTCGACGCGGATGCGCACCAGGGTGCCGCCGTCGGTGATGAGCATGATCTCGTCGCCCTCGTGGACCAGTTCCGCGCCCACCACATCGCCATTGCGGGGCGAGGTCTGGATGGTGATGACCCCCTGGCCGCCGCGGCCGTGGAGGGGGTATTCCTCAATGGGGGTGCGCTTGCCGTAGCCGCGCTCGGTCACCGTCAGCACATGGCCGTCCTCCTCGACGATGATCAGGGAAATCACCTCCTGGCCGGGCTGCAGGCGGATGCCGCGCACGCCGCGCGCAACGCGCCCCATGGAGCGCACGGCGCTCTCCCGGAAGCGAATGGCCTTGCCGGCACTGCTCACCAGGATCACGTCGCGCTCGCCATCGGTGATGTCCACGCCGATGAGCCGGTCGTCGCCCTGTAGCTCCACGGCGATGATGCCGCTGCTGCGGGGACGGGAGAAATCCGGCAAGGGGGTCTTTTTGACATAGCCCTTGCGCGAGGCCATGAAGACGAATTTGTCCACGTCGTACTCGCGCACCGGCAGGATGGCGGTGATGCGCTCGTCCTCTTCCAGGGGCAGCAGGTTGACGATGGGTTTGCCGCGGGCATTGCGCGAGGCCTGGGGCAGTTCATAGACCTTCTTCCAGTACACCCGGCCGCGGCTGGAAAAGCACAAAATGGTGTCGTGGGTGTTGGCCACGAACAGCTTGTCGATGAAATCCGCCTCCTTCATGGCGGTGGCGGACTTGCCGCGCCCGCCGCGCCGCTGGGCTTGGTAGGTGTCCAGGGACTGGGACTTCACATAGCCGCTGTGGGACAGGGTCACCACCACGTCCTCTTCGGTGATCAGGTCTTCCAGGGTGAGGTCCAGGTGCGTGGTGAGGATTTCCGTGCGCCGCTCGTCGCCATACTGCTCGCGGATCTCCTGCAGTTCTTCGCGGATGACTTCCATGAGCCGGTCAGGATTGGACAGAATCTCCAGGAAACCATTAATCTTTACAAGTATCTCCTTGTATTCTTTAATGATTTTTTCCTGCTCCAGCCCTGTCAGGCGGTGCAGGCGCAACTCCAGGATGGCCTGGGCCTGCTCGCTGGAAAGGCGGTAACCGGCCTCACTGAGGCCAAACTCGGCAGCCAGCCCTTCCGGCCGGGAGGTGTGGGCATCCGCCGCTGAGAGCAGTTCCGTGACGGCGCCCGGCGCCCAGACCTTGGCCATCAGTCCCTCTTTGGCGGCGGCGGGATTGGGGGCGGCCTTGATGAGGGCGATGATCTCGTCGATGTTGGCCAGGGCCACGGTGAGCCCTTCCAGGATATGGGCCCGTTCACGCGCCTTGCGCAGATCATAGATGGTGCGCCGGGTCACCACCTCGCGGCGGTGCAGGATGAAGGATTCCAGGATCTGCTTCAGATTGAGCAGCCGCGGCTGGCTATCCACCAATGCCACCATGTTGATGCCGAACACGTTCTGCATCTGGGTGTGCTGGTAGAGATTGTTGAGCACCACCTCGGCCACCTCGCCGCGGCGCAGCTCGATCACCATGCGCATGCCGTCCTTGTCGGACTCGTCACGCAGTTCGCTGATGCCTTCGAGGCGCTTCTCCTTCACCAGCATGGCGATCTTTTCCAGCAGGTGGGCCTTGTTCACCTGATAGGGCAGTTCGGTGACCACGATGCGCTGGCGCGCGCCCGGCTCGTCGCTGCCCTCGAAATGAGTCTTGGCGCGGATATGGACCCGGCCGCGGCCGGTGCGGTAGGCCTCGTGGATGCCCTGCACGCCATTGATGATGGCGGCGGTGGGGAAATCAGGGCCAGGCAGATGCTCCATGAGGTCCGAGATGCTGGCTTCCGGGTTGTCGATCAGGGCCAGGCAGGCATTGACCACTTCGGTGAGGTTGTGGGGCGGTATGTTGGTGGCCAGTCCCACGGCGATGCCGGCGGAACCGTTGATGAGCAGATTGGGGATGCGCGATGGCATCACCACCGGCTCGGATTCCGACTCGTCGTAGTTGGGCGCGAAATCGACGGTCTCCTTCTCCAGGTCCGCCAGCATCTCGTGGGCGATGCGCGACATGCGGATCTCCGTGTAACGCATGGCGGCCGGCGAATCCCCGTCCACCGAGCCGAAGTTACCCTGGCCGTCCACCAGCATGTAGCGCAGGGAAAAGGGCTGGGCCATGCGCACGATGGTGTCGTAGACCGCCGTGTCACCATGGGGATGATACTTACCGATCACATCGCCCACCACACGGGCCGACTTCTTGTAGGGTTTGTTCCAGTCGTTGCGCAGGCCGTGCATGGCATAGAGGACGCGCCGGTGCACCGGCTTCAGGCCATCGCGCACATCCGGGAGCGCCCGGCCCACGATCACGCTCATTGCGTAATCCATATAGGACTGGGTCATCTCCTCCTCGATATTGGCAGGGAGAATCTCTCGCGCTGTTTCTGTCATCTAGAAATTAAAATTCCTGGGAAAAGCGGCGGAATTTCATAGCCTTATTCTTGTTCGATCCGCCGGTAAACATAAACCGGGGATGATAGCATAAAACGTGAGTAGTGTGGGAGGAATGGACTGGGCCTAGGGATGGGTGGTGATGAGTAATGAGTAATGAGTGATGAGTATGGAGAGAACATTAGGAAACCCATCACCCATCACCCATTACTCATTACTCATCACCCGCAACCCTCCCACACTCGCCCTAAGCACTCGGCCCTGAGCCCCCCATCAAGGCCACCATCTTCCCCCCATCGGGGGCCTCCACTACCCCCTTCTCGGTGACGATGGCATCCACCAGGGAGGCCGGGGTGACGTCGAATACCGGGTTCCAGGCTGCGGCCCCCTCGGCGGCCACCCGCTGGCCGTTGAGGCACAGCAACTCTTCCCCGGCGCGGCTCTCGATGGGGATGGCGTCGCCGTGGGGCGTGTCCATGTCGATGGTGGAGGTGGGGGCCACCACCATGAAGCGCAGGCCGTGATGGCGGGCCGCCACCGCCAGGCTGTAGGTACCGATCTTGTTGGCCACGTCGCCGTTGGCGGCGATGCGGTCGGAGCCGACGATGACCCAGCCCACCTCGCCCTGTTTCATGAGATGGGCGGCCGCCCCCTCTGCCAGCAGGGTGACCGGGATGCCGTCCTGGAGCAGTTCCCAGGCGGTGAGGCGCGCGCCCTGCAGCCAGGGGCGGGTCTCGTCGGCATAGACCCCCGTGATGCGCCCGGCGGCGCAGGCTGCACGGATCACGCCCAGTGCGGTGCCATAACCGCCGGTGGCCAGGGCGCCGGCATTGCAGTGGGTCAGCACGGCACAGGGTGCCTCTATGAGGGCCGCCCCCAACTCCCCCATGCGGTGATTGGCGGCGATATCCTGTTCGTGGATCTGCTGCGCTGCCTGCAGCAGCACCGGGAAGGGATCGCCCGCTATCTCCTGCAGCAGGGCCCGCATGCGCTCCAGGGCCCAGAACAGATTGACGGCGGTGGGCCGGGTGGCTGCCAGCAGATCCAGGTCCGCGTTCAGATCCCGCTTCCAGGTGGAGGGCGCCGCCCGGTAGCGTTCCCGCGCCGCCAGCGCCACCCCATAGGCAGCGGTGATACCGATGGCGGGCGCACCGCGCACCACCATGTCGCGGATGGCATGAGCGACAGTGGCCACGTCATGACAGGCGATTTCCTCATGAGCGCCGGGCAGGCGGCGTTGATCGATGAGATACAGCGCCCCCTCGCGCCATGCAATGGGCCGCACCCGGTCGTGTTTGATTTCTGCCGTCATTCAGCGGGCTCCTTCAAGTTACAGTTTTATTCTGCTGCATCCAGGGATATGTAGGGTGATG
>CAYRLE010000072.1:11428-13587 GCA_964425105.1 uncultured Gammaproteobacteria bacterium
GAAAAGGCCGCTCATTTCTCCACAACAACTGCCGATAAACTGACAGATGAACCCCGTATACCTCAAGCTCGTCATCCTCTCTATGCTACTCCTGCCGGGACTAGCGGCGGCTGCCGATGCCGGGCCGGACGACATCACATTTCCGCCAGGCCTGGAAGCGCTTGCCACGGACAGCCTTGCGCCGGCGCCGCCGCAACTCGAACTTATCAGCGTCCAGCACATTTTCTTCGAATATGACAAGGCGGAACTGGATGAACGGGCCAAAGGCATTCTCGACGAGGCGGCCCGCCACATCGATCATCATAGCATGGTGAGCCGCGTCATCATCCAGGGGCATACCGATGAAGTGGCCAGCGTGGCCTACAATTACCGCCTCGCGGACCGGCGCGTGGCGGCGGTGAAAAACTACCTCAGCGCCCAGGGTGTCCCTGAAGCCCTGTTCTACAGCGCCGGCCTGGGAGAGCAGCGCCCCATCGACGAATACTGGACCCGCGAAGGCCGGCGCCGCAATCGCCATGTGGAGATCTACATCGTCCAGTACCTCGCACCCAGCGATTTCTGATTGCCCCCTGCCTGAATCAGGGACTTCATTGACCACCTCATTTCAAATCAGCGCCTTGCCATTTTTTCATGGTGAGGGGTGAGGAGAAGATGATTGGAAATATCAGCGGTATAGAGCGCTCCCCCTGACACCTAACACCTCACACCTCACCCCTCACGAATTCACACCTTTTTCAAAGCCGCTGACGCGCTCCCGCCTCAGAACCGGCCCGCACTTCATATTTGCCAAATTCAGTTATACTTTGGCCATGGAACAGATCGACACTCTTATCCACGCCCGCTGGATCATTCCCGTGGAGCCCCACGAAGTGGTGCTGGAGAACCATGCCCTCGCCGTCCATGAGGGACGCATCCTGGATATCCTGCCCTCGGCCGAGGCCCAGCGGAAATATCAGGGGCATAGCGAATTGCGCCTCACCCGTCATGCCCTCATCCCGGGGCTGATCAATGCCCATACCCATGCCGCCATGTCCCTGTTCCGGGGCCTGGCGGACGACCTGCCCCTGATGGAGTGGCTCAACGATCATATCTGGCCGGCGGAGGCCACCTGGGTCAACAGCGAGTTCGTCTATGATGGCACCCTGCTGGCCATCACCGAGATGCTGCGCGGGGGGACCACCTGCTTCAACGACATGTATTTCTTCCCGGAGGAAGCGGCGCAGGTGGCAAGCGATGTCGGCATCCGCGCCGCCATCGGGTTGATCATGATCGACTTCCCCACCGCCTGGGCAGCCAATGCCGAGGAATATCTCGACAAGGGCCTGGCACTGCAGGACCGCTACCGCAACGACCCCATGATCTCCACCGTCTTCGCACCTCACGCTCCCTATACGGTATCCGATGGTCCGCTGAAGAAGATCCTCACCTACGCCGAGGAGGTGGACATTCCCATCCACATGCACGTCCACGAGACGGCCGATGAAATCGGTGGCAGCATGGAGCGGCATGCCATACGTCCTCTGCAGCGCCTGCGGGACCTGGGCCTGCTCTCACCGCGGCTGTTGGCCGTCCACATGACCCAATTGACGGACGAAGAGATCCGCCAAGTGGCCTTGAGCGGCGCCCATGTGGTGCATTGCCCGGAATCCAATCTCAAACTGGCCAGCGGCTTCTGTCCCGTCGCCCGCCTCCAGAGCGCCGGGATCAATGTCGCCCTGGGCACCGACGGTGCCGCCAGCAACAACGACTTGGACATGTTGGGTGAGATGCGCAGCGCCGCCCTGCTGGCCAAGGCCGTGGCCGGCGATGCCAGCGCCCTGCCCGCCGCCGATGCCCTGCGCATGGCCACCCTCAACGGCGCCCGCGCCCTGGGCCTGGACGAGGTCACCGGCTCCCTGGAGCGCGGCAAGGCGGCGGACGTGGTGGCGCTCGACCTGAGTGCAATCGAATCCCAGCCGGTCTATCATCCCCTGTCGCAGCTGGTCTACAGTGCGAGCCGCCACCAGGTCAGCGATGTCTGGGTCGCCGGCCGCCATCTCCTCAAGGAACGCCGACTCACCACCATCGACGAACAGGAGGTGTTGGAGAAAGTCAGGCTGTGGCAGAGCAAGATTGCCGAAAGCGATGAGAAAAGAGTGAGGAGTGAGGAGTGAGGAGTG
>CAYRLE010000073.1:0-13255 GCA_964425105.1 uncultured Gammaproteobacteria bacterium
GTGAGGGGTGAGGGGTGAGGGGTGAAGAGACAAGGGGTTGATATCGACATTCACCTTTTCCAAAGGGGGATACTTCAATCATGGAGCTTGGGCAAGAGGGAATGAAGAAGAGAAACTCGCCATGACCCAAATCATCGCCATCGCCGCCGGCGGTGCCGCCGGCGCCCTGCTGCGCTACTGGACTTCCCTGTCGGTCCACAGCCTGCTGGGGCGCGGCTTTCCCTATGGCACCCTGACGGTCAACGTACTGGGATCGTTGCTCATGGGGGCCTTGTATGCGCTGTTGGTGGAACGCCTCACCCTGGCGCCCGAATGGCGCGGTGCCATACTCATCGGCCTGCTGGGCGCCTTCACCACTTTTTCCACCTTCTCCATCGAGACCCTGAACCTCGTGGAGCAAGGCGCCCACCTCAAGGCCCTGCTCAATGTCCTGCTCAGCGTCACACTGTGCCTGGCCGCTGCCTGGCTGGGCGTCACCACCGGGAGACAACTATGAAAACCGTCACTGTCACCATGGTTCGCATCTACCTCAGCGAAGGGGAAGCCAAGCTGGATGTCCTGCTGAAACGCCTCCACGACTGGGAACATGTCCGCGGCGTCACCGTATTCCGTGGCATCTCTGGGTTCGGCCCCTCCGGCAAGATCCACGCCGCCACTTTTCTCGACCTCTCCCTGGATCTGCCGGTAGTGGTGGAGTTCTTCGACGAGCCCGACAAGGTGCAGCAGATCCTGGAACATCTGGCCCCCATGATCCAGCCTGGGCATGTCACCTGCTGGGACGCCCAGGTGATCGTAGGGAACGGCCCGCCCTCCTGATGACTTCTCTCCTTTTCCAAAGGCAGACATGACAGGCCAGATCCGGCCCATTCCCAGCTACAGAAATTTTGCCAGCTTCCGCTATATCTAGTGCTGAACCCCGGAATTTCATCCCGGAGTTGCGCAGTGTTGCGCCAGGCCAGTGATTATGGCCGGGAGGGGCGCTAAAGGGAGTGGATATGAACGTCAACCCAACATTCTTCGTGATCATGGTGGAACTGCTGGCCGTGGAAAGCATCGCGCTGGTCATCATCACCGTGCTCTTTGTGCGTCGTAAATTTCAATACAAACATGCCGTGGAAAACATCATTGCAGCGGCCGAATCCTCCGAAGCGGCACGCCAGAAGGTGCTGGAGCAGACCCTCAAGGATGTCTTCAACGAAGACGAGGCGGATGCCAACAGCAAGGCGCAGCAGCTGGCCAAGGCGGAAAGCCGTTTCTGCAAACGCCTGATCACCGCCTTCGTCTCGCGCAAACACGGCATTCTTTCCCGTCTCGACAAGATGACCGATGAACTGCTGTCCCCCTATCGTTCGCTGATCTCCGAAACGGCACAGGAAAAGGTGCGCACCAAGAAGAAGATGTCCAAGAACATCAACAGCCTCAAACACACCATCGAGAGCCTGAAAGAGGAAAAGCTGAAGATCACCGAGCAGCTGGCGGAAACCGAGCATGAACTCAACAACATCATGTCCGAATATGTCTCCGCCTTCCAGAAGGAGGAACAGCTGAAACAGGAGCAGGAGGCGCAGGAAGAAACCACAGAGTCCAGCAGCGACGCCGCGGCGCAGGCCGAGCCCTCAGATGATGCAGCGGAGGAATCCATCACCGTCACGGACGAGGGCCCGGAGCCACTCGCAAGCAAGGATGAAGCGACCACGGCTGAGAATGCCGGCATGGAAGGCATCGAAATCACAGATGAGGACACAGCAGCGGATGTCACGGACAGCGACGATGAAGACGAAGGGCTGTTGAAACTGGAAGATATCGACGAGACCTCTGATGGGGACGAGATATCGGTCACCGATGACATCACAGACGACATCGCGGTCACGGACGAAATCGACGAAATCATGGATGATGCCACCACGGCCGCGGCGGACTCAGCGGCAGCGCCTCAGAATCCTCGGACAGAGGATGAAACACCGCAGGCAAGTGGTGCGGCAGACGATGCCGATGCCCGGGAGGCAGAGCAGGAAAGTGGCAGTGGCACCACAGAACCGGCCGCCATCCTGGAAGATGTGGACATCAGCAACGCTCCCCTCATGGAAGAGATCGCCGCCGACAACTCCGCCAAGCCGAAGAGCGCCGCCGCTCGCTGATCAACGCGTTGAGGAACAAGCAATGCGCAGCATCAAGAATCTGATCATCGGCCTGCTGCTGGGCCTGCTGGCGGGCCTGTGGTTCGGCATCAATATCGGCCGTGACCGGCCTCTCCTCAGCAACCCCTTCGACGACCGCTCACTGCAGAAAAAAGTGATCCATTCCGGCGGCGAAATCCTGGAGAAAAGCGGCCGCGCCCTGCAGGACAAGCTGGAATCCCGCTAACAGCTGCACCACGTCTTACTGGCCGCGCAGAAACAGCCGGTCCAGTTCCTCCATCGTAAACTGCACCCAGGTGGGACGGCCGTGATTACATTGGCCGCTGCGCTCGGTGCGTTCCATGTCCCGCAGCAGGGCATTCATCTCGGCGATGCCGAGGCGGCGATTGGCGCGCACCGCGCCGTGACAGGCCATGGTGGCCAGCACTTCATTGAAGCGCTCGCGGATGCGGTTGCTGGTGCCATGGGTATTGAGATCGGCCAGCACATCCCGCACCAGGGCCTCCACATCGGCTTCACAGAGCAGGCTGGGAACCGCCCTGATCACCAGACTGTCCGGTCCCAGCTGACGGATCTCAAAGCCCAACTCGGCAAACAGTTCCTGATGCTCCAGCGCCAGGCCCACCTCCGCTGGGCTGACCTTCATGGAGACGGGCACCAGCAGGGGCTGGGAACGCACTCCGCCCTCCTCCAGCGTGGTCTTCATGCGTTCGTAGGTGATGCGTTCATGGGCCGCATGCATATCCACCAGCACCAGACCGGACTCGTTCTGCGCCAGGATATAGACGCCATGAATCTGGGCCAGCGCATGCCCCAGCGGACAGGCCTGCGCTGCTTCACCCGCTGCAGTCTCCGCCGCAGCTGCGGCCTCAGGCAACGGCGGCGCCTCCATCACCGCCGTCTCCGCGGCAATGCCTTCGAGAAAGTTGCGGTAGGCCGCCCCCTGGCGGGGATCGGCGCGCTGCGGCAGGGGTATGGCGGCCTGAGGCGAGGGCCGGGACCGGGAATGATGCACAGGTAGAGAGTCGGCTGTAGCGGGCACACTCTCCCCGGCGCCGGGCCGCACCCCCGCCAAGGCACGGTGGATGGCGCCGAACAAAAAGTCGCGCACCAGCCGCGCCTCACGGAAACGCACCTCATGCTTGGTGGGATGGACATTGACGTCCACCTGCTCCACCGGCATCTCCAGATAGAGCACATACACCGGCTGGCGGCCATGATAGAGCACATCCTGATAGGCCTGGCGCACGGCATAGCTCACCAGGCGGTCGCGGATGATGCGCCCGTTGACATAGAAATACTGCAGATCCGCCTGGCTGCGGGAAAAGGTCGGCAGCCCCACCCAACCCCAGAGCCGCAGACCGGAGGCCTCGGCCTCGATCTCCAGACAGTTCTCCACGAAGCCCTGGCCACACACCGCAGCGATCCGCTCCAGACGCTGCGCCTCACCCTTCAGGGCCGGCAGGCGCTGGACCTGGCGCTGGTTGTGGCGCAGGGAAAAGGCCACATCGAAGCGGCTCAGGGCAATGCGTCGCAGCACGGTCTCGATATGGCCGAATTCGGTTTTCTCGGTGCGCAGGAACTTGCGCCGCGCCGGCACGTTGTAGAACAGGTCACGCACCTCCACCGTGGTGCCCAGGGGATGAGCGGCAGGCACCGTTTCGTGGATCTCGCTATCGATGCGCCAGGCGGCCGTACTGTCTGCCGTGCGCGAAGTCAGCGTCAGGCGCGATACCGAAGCGATGCTGGGCAGCGCCTCGCCGCGGAACCCCAGGCTGTGGATGCGGCCCAGATCATCCACACTGCGGATCTTGCTGGTGGCATGGCGGCTCAGGGCCAGCGCCAGATCCTCGCCATGAATGCCCTCGCCGTTGTCGCGCACCCGGATCAAAGCGGCGCCGCCCTGCCCGATCTCAATGTCGATGTCGTCGGCGCCGGCATCGAGGCAGTTCTCCAGCAGCTCCTTGACCACCGAGGCGGGCCGCTCCACCACCTCGCCGGCGGCGATCTGATTGGCAAGCTGGACAGGCAGGGGCTGGATACGCGTCTGCTCAGGTCTGGATAAATCGTTCATGTGGGGATTATAAACCAGAAAGGAAAGTGGGGGGCTGAAGCAGAAAAAGTGATGAGTAACGCGTGATGAAATTATCTACCCATTACCCATCACGCATTACTCATCACCCGCCACGTAGCAGCCTGTAGGTGGGCAGCGCCCACCAGACTCAGCCCTCGTTGCCCGCCGGTATCCGCAGCACCTGCCCTACCCGCAGCTTGTCGCCCTCGATGCCGTTCACCGCCCGCAGGGCGGCCAGGCTGACATGATACTGGGCTGCCAGCTGGGAGAGGGTGTCGCCGCGGGCAATGGTGTGGCGCCGGATGGCGGCGTAATAGGTGCCGGGGGGCGGGTTCTTGGCGAAATAACCGCGGATACCCTCCAGCAGGGCTCTGGCCAGGGCCTTCTGATAACGGGGGCTGCGTAGGTTGCGCTCGTCGCTGGGGTTGGAAATGAAAGCGGTCTCCACCAGGATGGAGGGAATGTCGGGCGACTTCAGCACCACGAACCGGGCCTGTTGCACCGCGCGCTTGTGGAGCTTGCCCAGGGGCCTCATCTTGCGGATGATCTCGCCGCCCGCCGCCAGGCTGGCCTCGATGGTAGCGGTCTGGGACAGGTCCAACAGCACCGCTGCCAGCAGGTCATCCTTATCATCCAGGCTCACGCCGCCGATGAGGTCGGAAGCGTTCTCCTTTTCGGCCAGCCAGCGCGCTGCTTCATCACTGGCACCGTTGCTGGACAGGGCATAGACGGAGATGCCCCGCACGCGCTTGTCGCGGAAGGCATCGGCATGAATGGAGACATAGAAATCGGCCTTCTCGCGCCGCGCCAGACGGGTCCGTTCGCGGAGGCTGACGTAATAGTCGCCATCACGAATCAACAGGGGGCGCATGCCTCGCTCGCGCTCCACCAGTTCCGCCAGCCGCCGGGCAATGGCCAGTACCACCACTTTTTCATACACACCGCTGTAACCACGGGCGCCGGGGTCCTCGCCCCCGTGACCGGCATCGATGGCAATCACCAGATCGCGCAGATTACCGGCAGAGCGGGCACTGGATTTCTTCACCACCCGCGGCCTGTGCGAGATCAGCTGATGGACATCGATCACCAAGCGATGACCGTATTTCTCATTGGGTTTGAGCAGGAAGCTCTTGTAGCTGGCCTTGTTGTGCAGATCCATCACCACCCGCAGGTCGCTGCCGTTGCGGCTGCCGCTGCGAATTTTTTTGATGAGCTTGTCCTGGCTGGAAGGCTGGCCCAGAGGATGAGCGAGACGGGCGTTCCTGAGGTCGATCACCAGCCGCGGCGGATCTTCCAGATCGAACAGCCGGTATTCCGCGGGTCCGCTGACGTCGAACACCAAGCGGGTATTATCGGGTGCCGGCCACATGCGCACCCCGTTCACCTCGACCGTCCCCCCGAAACTGCAAAACGGCAGAAAAAACAATACAACGGCGATTAGCTTTTTCATTTTGTTTGTCCCCGCCAATCCTCTCTCCGGCCCTTTCTAATACATTATTCCCATAAATGCAACCATTTTAACCAGATAGAAAATGAAGCTGCGCCATAACCTGATGATTGCTTTCTAAACTCATGGTGCCGGAGAAATGTCGTTTCAATGCTGTTATATGGAACTGCAAAATGTGGACCAAAGGGGGTGATGAGTGATGAGTGATGAGTAATGGGTGAGGGGTGAGGGGGAGCAGGAGCAGACTTTGAGCGAGTCTGTAAATTGAGACCCCTGAATACGCCTCACTCCTCACCCCTTACTCCTCACAATACAATACACTCCACAAGCCGCCGGCCACGCCCGGTGGCAGCATGCAGCCTCACCCGCCGCCCCTCGCCCTGGTATTCCAGCACCAGTTCCAGATCCGCCGGCGGCAACAGGCCCACGCCGCGCTCCGGCCACTCCACCAGGCACACGGCATCCGCGGCGAAGAAATCCCGCACCCCAAGATATTCCAGTTCCTCGGGGTCCGTCAGGCGGTAGAGGTCGAAGTGATGCAGGTGCAGGCGCGCTGTCTGGTAACTCTCCACCAGGGTATAGGTGGGGCTCTTGACCGGTCCTTCATGCCCCAGGGCGCGCAGCAGCCCCCGCACCAGGGTGGTCTTGCCGGCCCCCAGAGGCCCCTGCAGATAGACCAGCTCGCCCCCCTCCAGGCAAGTGGCCAGAGACGCCCCCAGGGCCTCCATGGCCTGAGTCGATGCAATCTCCAACACCGCCACCTCAACCCGCCAGATGCTGCAACTGCGCCATCAGGTCCCCGGCCATGAGGCCGCGCTGCCCCGCCGCGGCGGCGCGGTCTCCGGCCGCAGCATGGAGACAGACGCCGAGGCGCGCCGCCGCGCCTGGCGCCAGCCCCTGGGCCAGGCAGGCAGCGATGACGCCGGTGAGCACATCACCCACCCCGCCGGCCGCCATGCCGGGATTGCCGGCATCGCACAGCGCCAGGGGCTCTCCCGCCGCGCACACCAGGGTGCCATTGCCCTTCAGCACGACCACGCCGGCGTATTTTTCCTGCAGGCGCTGCGCCGCCTGGAAGCGGTCCGCCTGGATGGCAGCGCCTCCCGCTTCGCCCAGCAGGCGCGCCGCCTCCCCCGGATGCGGGGTCAATACCCAGTCGTCGCGCTGCAGGCATTCCCGGGCCAGGAGATTGAGGGCGTCGGCATCCAGCACCAGCGGCAGCCGTGATTCCAGCAGCGCCGCCAGGAGGGAACGCCCCCAGTGAGACTGCCCCAGCCCCGGACCCGCCGCCACCACGGTGGCCCGCTCCAGCAGGGGCCGCAGCGCCGCCCCGTCGGGGATGCCATGAACCATGAGTTCGGGACGGCCCATATTCACCAGCGGCGCATGGGCGGGACTGGTGGCGATGGTCACCAGGCCGGCGCCGCAACGGGCCGCGGCCTCGGCGGCCAGACGCACGGCGCCCGACATGCCGGGCGCGCCCCCCACCACCAGCACATGGCCGAAATCCCCCTTGTGACTGGCGCGGCGCCGGGGCGCCAGCAGCGCCCGCTGCTCGTCGAGACTCATGCGCAGGGCGGCCGGGGGGATGCGCTGCAATACCGATGGCGGCACCTCCAGATCATCGTAGAACAGCCTGCCGCAGCAGTCGGGCCCCTGAGCCGTGAACAGGCCCTGCTTGAGGCCGATGAAGGTGACCGTGGCGTCGGCCTGCACTGCGATGCCCTGCACCGTGCCCCGGTCGGCGTGGAGGCCGGAGGGGATGTCCACCGCCAGCAGCGCGCTGTCGGAGGCGTTGGCAGCAGCGATGGCCTGAAGCCAGAGGCCCTGCACCTCGCGGTCCAGGCCGGTGCCCAGCAGGGCGTCGACGATCACCTCGTAGTCCGTCAAAGGCTGGCCGTCATAGGGCGCCGCCCCCTGGCCCGCCTCCGTCATGGCCCGGTAGGCAAGACGCGCGTCGCCGGCGATGCGCCGCACCTCCCCCAGCAGGAAGACATCCACCTCGAGCCCCGCCTCACGGGCGCAGCGGGCCACCACGAAACCATCGCCGCCGTTGTTGCCAGCGCCGCACAGTAGTGCGATACGGCGCGCCGCCGGCCACAGCTGCCGCAGCCGCATGAACAGCGCCTGACCGGCGCGCTCCATGAGCTGGATGCCGGGAATGCCGCATTCCTCGATGGCGATGCGGTCCAGTTCGCGCACATCGGCGGCGCGGTACAAGGATTGGGGCAGGCTTTCCATACGCGCTATCATAGCCCTTATGCAGAGCGCACAGAACACCCCCGCCATGGACTACGCCTCCCTCGCCCGCGCCATCAAGGAGTGGGCGCGGGAGCTGGGTTTTCAGCAGGCCGGCATCGCCGACACCGGCCTGGCCGTGGACGAGGCGCGGCTGCAGGAGTGGCTGGCGCAGGGCTATCACGGCGAAATGGACTACATGGCGCGCCACGGGCTCAAACGCAGCCGCCCACAGGCGCTGTTGCCCGGCACCCTGCGCATCGTCTCGGTGCGCATGGACTACCTGCCGCGCGGGGCGGCAGATGCTGAAGCGGTGCTGGACGACCCGCGCCTGGGCTATGTCTCGCGCTATGCCCTGGGCCGCGACTACCACAAGGTGCTGCGCCGCCGCCTGCAGAAACTGGCGCAACGCATCAGCGCCGTGGCGGGCCCCTTCGGCCACCGGGTGTTCGTGGACAGCGCTCCGGTACTGGAGAAGGCCCTGGCCCGCAAGGCGGGGCTGGGCTGGATGGGCAAACACACCAACCTGCTGCACCGCGAGGCGGGCTCCTGGTTCTTTCTCGGTGAACTCTACACCGACCTGCCCCTGCCGGCGGACAGCGCCGAGGCGGATCACTGCGGCGACTGCCGGCGTTGCATCGACGTCTGCCCCACTGGCGCCATCATCGCCCCCTACCGCCTGGATGCGCGGCGCTGCATCTCCTATCTGACCATCGAACTCCATGGCCCCATCCCGGAGGCGCTGCGCCCCCTGCTGGGTAACCGCATCTATGGCTGCGACGACTGCCAGCTGGTGTGCCCCTGGAACCGCTTCGCCCGCAGCAGTGCCGAAGACGATTTCCGTCCCCGCCACCACCTCGACCGACGCACCCTGCTGGAACTGTTCGCATGGAGCGAGGCGGAGTTCCTGAGATATACTGAGGGCAGCGCCATCCGCCGCATCGGCCATGAGCGCTGGCTGCGCAACATCGCCGTGGCCTTGGGCAACGGTGCGCCCGACGAAAGCGTCAGCGCAGCGCTGGCGGCGCGGCGCAGCGCTGTCAGCGAACTGGTGAGGGAACATATCGACTGGGCCCTGCAACGGCTCCAGCACAGCACGGGAAGTCAGCCATGTACAGAAGAAGCAACAACAATAAGCCCCCCCTGAAGCGCATGCCGTGGCGACTGCCGGCGATAGTGGCCTGCCTGCTGCTGGCCACCACAGGCGCCGCTGCCCTGGATCTCAAGGCGCCGCCTCTGACGCCGCTCTCAGAGGATGGCATTCACGACCCCAGCGGCGAAGCCATCGATGTGCTGCAGAACCCCATCGAATCCATGAAGGACTTTCCCAAGGACCGGCGCGGCGAGGTGGACTGGGTGAAGGCCCTGCAGGAAGGCTATATCACGCCGCGCAAGAGCCGCACCGGCGATCCCTGGGAAGAGGCCCTGCCCATGGAAATGGACCTGGACATCATCATGAAGAACACCATGCAGATGCCCTGGGTGCGCTTCCCCCACAAGCCCCATACCCAGTGGCTGGCCTGCAGCAACTGCCATCCAAAGATCTTCATTCCCCAGGAAAACGCCAATCCCATCAGCATGACCAAGGTGCTGCGCGGCCAGTACTGCGGGCGCTGCCACGACAAGGTCTCCTTCAGCCTGTTCGTCTGCGAGCGCTGCCACAGCGTGCCCCACAAGGACTCGCCGCCGCCGTGGTGGAAGTGATTTCCCTCTGTTGGTGATGAGTAATGAGTGATGCGTGATGCGTGATGGGTGATGGGTGATGGGTGGGGAGGAATTGGGGTAATACCCATCACCCATCACTCATTCAGTATCTGATGAAATGCTCCCGGTAGTACTGCAGTTCCTCGATGGAGTCGCGGATGTCGTCCAGGGCCAGGTGGCGTGATTCCTTCTGCAGGCCGTCGTAGACCGCCGGTGCCCAGCGCCGCGCCAGTTCTTTCAGCGTACTGACGTCCAGGTTGCGGTAGTGGAAGAAGCGCTCCAGCTCCGGCATCCAGCGTGCCAGGAAGCGCCGGTCCTGACAGATGCTGTTGCCGCACATGGGCGACTTGCCGGCGGGCAGGTAGTGGCCGAGAAATTCCAGGGTAAGACGTTCCGCCTCCCTCTCGTCACAGCGGCTGCGGCGCACCCGCTCGCTGAGGCCCGACTGGCCATGCTGGCGGGTGTTCCACTCGTCCATGGCCGCGAGCACCGCGTCGCTCTGGTGGATGGCGAGCACCGGCCCCTCGGCGAGGATGTCGAGATTGCTGTTGGTGACGATGGTGGCGATTTCGATGATGTGGTCCTGCGCCGGTTCGAGACCGGTCATCTCCAGATCGATCCAGATCAGATTGTTGGGGTCCTGGCTCATGGCAGCTGCGTTCCTGAAATATTTTCTGTAAGTCCCGGGACGCGGGGCCTGAGAAGAAAAACAGCTGATCCTGTAAACTGCGGCAAAGTGACATTCTCAGGCCCGACTCCCGGCCGGGTTAATAGTATTACAGGCAGCGGCGCGATGCACCCGACAGCGACATGAATGGTTTCAGCTATTTGTTTCTCCTCGCCCTGGCGCTCGCCGTGATCATCCAGCTGTGGCTGGCGCGGCGCCACATCGCCCATGTCCTGGCGCACAGCCACCGGGTGCCGCGCCCCTTTGCCCAGCGCATCACCCTGCAGGCCCATCAGAAGGCCGCCGCCTATACCGTCGCCCGCAGCCGTTTCGAGATGGTCGCCCTGCTCTTTCACAGCGCGCTGCTGCTGACCTGGACCCTGGGTGGCGGACTGGACTGGCTGGAACAGGCCTGGCGCACCCTGCAGTGGCCGGCGCCTGCCGGCGGCATCGCCGTCATCTTCAGCGTACTGCTGATCACCTCGCTGCTGGAGTTGCCGTTGAAGATTTATCACACCTTCGTCATCGAGCAGCGCTTCGGCTTCAACCAGACCAGCCCCGGCCTGTTCGCCACCGATATGCTGCGCGAGGCCCTGTTGACGCTGCTCATCGCCACGCCGCTGCTGGCGTTGATCCTGTGGCTGATGGCACCTGCCGACAGCGCCATGACGCTGCGTCCGTTGTGGTGGCTGTACGTATGGCTGGCCTGGAACGGCTTCTCCTTGCTCATGCTGTGGATCTACCCGGCCTTCATCGCCCCCCTGTTCAACCGCTTCACGCCCCTCCAGGACGAGTCCCTCAAGGCGCGCATCACTGCCCTGCTGCGGCGCGCCGGCTTCACCGCCAGCGGCATCTTCGTGATGGACGGTTCGCGCCGTTCCGCCCATGGCAATGCCTACTTTTCCGGCCTCGGCCGCCACAAGCGCATCGTCTTCTACGACACCCTGCTAAACACCCTCAGCGCCGATGAGATCGAAGCGGTACTGGCCCATGAGCTGGGGCATTTCCGGCACCACCACATCCACAAGCGCCTGGCCGCCAGCGCCCTGCTCTCCCTGGCGGGGCTGCTCATTCTCGATGCCCTGCTGGGCCAGCCCTGGTTCTACAGCGGCCTGGGGGTCTCCCATCCTGCCCCTCACCTCGCCCTGCTGTTGTTCATGTTCGTCGCCCCGGTCTTCACCTTCTTCCTCACGCCTGTGCTGTTGCATTTCAGTCGCCGCCAGGAATTCGAGGCCGATGCCTACGCCGCCCGCCAGTCACTGCCCACGGCCCTGGCCAGCGCCCTGCTCAAGCTCTATCAGGACAATGCCGCCACCCTCACCCCGGATCCGCTCTATTCCGCCTTCCATGACAGCCATCCCCCGGCGCCGCTGCGCATCGCCCGTCTCCTGGACGAGGCGCCGGCCTGATACAATCGCCACCCATGTCCCCTGACAAAGCCCAACCCTTTCCCGGCCTGGTCATCGCCCGCCATGGCGCCCATGTCACCGTTGAGGACGAAAGCGGCAGGCTCCAGGAATGCGTAACCCGCAAGAAGGGCGCGCCGGTGGTGTGCGGCGACCGGGTGCTATGGGCGCCCTCCAGTTCGGGCTATTGTGTGATCGAAAGGGTTCTGCCGCGCCGCTCCCTGCTCTCCCGCCCCGACCAGCGCGGGCGCCTGAAACCCATCTGTGCCAATGTGGATCAGCTGCTCATCGTCAACGCCCTGACCGCGCAGCAGGCAAGGAACGCCATGGCTGCCGAGCGCCTCATCAACCTCGACCTGCTGGACCGCTATCTGGTGGCGGCGGAATTGATTGAGGCGCGCGCCGTGATCGTGGTGAACAAGATCGACCTCGCGGCTCCCGCCTCGCTGGAGGCCCTGGCGGCAGCGCTCGCCTGTTATGAGAAAATGGACTATCCCCTGTTGTTCACCAGTACCATCAGCAATACCGGCATGACGGCGCTCAGGGAGCAGCTGGCACACCACACCTCGGTGCTGGTGGGTGAATCGGGGGCGGGCAAGTCATCGCTGATCCAGGCGCTGCTGCCGGACCTGGAAATCCGCATCGGGGCGATCTCCGCCGCCAGCGGCAAGGGCCGCCACACCACCACCACCACTACCCTCTATCACCTGCCGGGAGGCGGTGATCTCATCGACTCACCGGGGGTGCGCGACTTCTCCCTGTGGCACATCGAGGAAAGCGAGTTGCTGCAGGGCTTCCGCGACTTCCGGCCCTGGCTGGGCCAATGCCGCTTCCGCAACTGCCGCCACAACGGGGAGGCCGGCTGCGCCATCGCGGCTGCGGCCGAGGAAGGGAAGATCTGTCGCCGGCGCCTGGAGAGCTATCGCGCCATCCTGGCCTCGCTGGAGGATCAGGGGCTATCCCGGCACTGACGGCCTCGGACGGCAGGGGTGGATTGTCTGGCTTGGATTATTCGCCCTGAGATTCGGGGGTGCCGCTGGACAGTGAATCCACTTTCACCACATAGAGCATGTCAGAGAGTTGTTCGCCATTTTCCAGCACATCGGCAAGGGAATAGCTGTCCAGCACGTTCATGAAGCTCTTCGTCGCCCGGTGCAGGGCGCCCTTGAGCTTGCAGATAGGCGTGATGGGGCAACCGCTGCTCTTCACGTCGAAGCATTCCACCAGATTGAAGTTGCCCTCCGTATGGCGCACCACATCACCGATATTGACCTCCTCGGGACGACGGGCCAAGCGCATGCCGCCACCCTTGCCGCGGCTGGTGAGGATGAAACCGTGGCTGGCGAGATTGTGCACCACCTTTACCAGGTGATTGCGGGAGATCCCGTAATGGTGGGCAATCTCGGAGATGGTGGACAATTCGTCGCCCTTGAGGCCCAGATAGACCAGGACGCGCAGGGAGTAATCGGTGTAGAGGGTCAGTTGCATGTCAGATCCGCTCGCAGTGCGACCTCCGGGGAGCAAAGTAGTATTTCAAGTATAACATTGTCGGACACTGATCCAGAAGCCTTAATTTTTCTG
>CAYRLE010000074.1:0-13243 GCA_964425105.1 uncultured Gammaproteobacteria bacterium
AGTCCAGTAGCAATTCTTTACTCGGAGCCCCATAGATGATACTATTCACATAAAGATAGAGTGGGCAAGGGAGGTCTGCTGCGCGGGCAATGAAGCAAAGCCCCGCCACCGATAAAATAATCTAATTTGGGAAACCAAATATATGTCTTTGCCGAAAAGAACGGATTCTTTACCCTGGCTCCTGGCCTTTCTCGCAATCGCGAGTGTGCCTGCTTTCGCAGCGCCACCCATCCCCTTCGATGGATATACGGTCAATAGCGGCGACATCACTGCGGCCCCCTGTCCCACTTATTCCGGCGTCACCATCACCTGCGGCAGTCTCAGCGACCCCACCACCGTCGTCAGCGACGGCATGCTGCAGCGCCAGATCACCTTCTCCGGCGCGGGGCCGGCAATCGACGGCACCTATATCCAGTTCATCATCACCGAGCCCGGGGTGACCGGCGATGCTGCAGCCAATCCTTTTACCAGCGCTCGTGGCAATCTGCTGTTCACCAACGAAGACTTCGTGAAGATGCACAGCCGCAGCGCCGGCATCTCCTCCAAGCAGGCCATCATCGAGAGCGATTTCGTCAATCCGGATCTGGAGAACCGCTTTGTCAATATTACCGAATACGAGTATGGACCCTGGGCCAACACCAGTAGCACCTACCCCTGGGTGAAGGTGCAGCAGGAAATTACCCAGGTGGACTACACGAACTACAATGCCTCAATCGATCCCAATCCCACCGTACTCTTCAGTTCCACTGCCAATCTCAACAGCAATGGCAACGCCTTTACCGATAACTTCAAGATCGAACTCGCCCAGATGGTGGACATGACCGATAGCAGCGGCTACGGTGTGCAGGGTTTCCAGTACGTCAATGCCAAGGGTCAATATCAGACCAGTTCCAATACCACTGATCCTCTGCTGCCCGGCGGCACCAATGGCGGCAGCGTCACTTGGAACGCGGGTGACGAGGTTTCTGCCATGTGGATTGGCCAGAACCTGGCAGGCGGCGCCCCCAGCGGTGCCAGCAACTTCGGCTTCACCAAGTACACAGCCGTCTCGACAGTTGGCTTTATTCCAAGCCTGATGAGCAGCGCGCTCACCAGCTTTACCAGTACCGCTCCTGTGAACTGGAATCTTCTCAGTCCCTCGGTGTTCGGGCCGCCACCGACGCTGCCCACGGGCACCACCTTCACCACCGCCAGCGCCGCCGTGGCCGCCCCCGATCCCATCGCGCCCACCCTGCCTGCCGGTTCGCCCCCGGTCGGCACCACTACGCCCGTGGCACTGCCGGTGAACTACTATGGGTGGACGGTGAGCAACGGTGTGTTCACCCTGGATCCCTGCCCGTTGGGTGTGTACTGTGGCCCGCCCATCGTCAACGAGGGCGGCCTGCTGCAGCGTATCGTCTCCAGTGGTGGTGTGGACTATATCCAGACCATCGTCACCGATCCCAATGCCACTGGCGATCCCAACAACGGCGACTTCATTGCCAACAGCCTGGCCTTCAAGTCGGAGAACTTCGTGCGCATCGGTACCATGGGTGGCGGCGGCGGTGGCATCGGCAGCGGCGTCGCCTCCACGCTGCATATCGCCGAGCAGGATCTGGCCTACGTGACTCAGACGCCGGGCACCTTGCCCACCACCGGCGGTCAGTTCACCTACAATACCGAACTCAAGACCGGCTGGGCCAATGGTGGTCCGCTGGACCCGAGGATCGCCGTGGATCAGCGTCTCCTCGTGCCTGATACCAATTTCCCCGACGTCTCTTCCACCGACTATACCTTCAGCCTGAAGCAGGGGCAGTCCGACACCGACAAGATGTTCACCTTTAGTGATGTGGTGGGTACGGTGACCGGTGGCGGCGGCTTCGACAATCCCATCGTCTTCAAGAGCGAGATGCGCTCCGGCGCCTTCCAGAACAATACCCGCACCCTGACGGATCCGGCTTTGCTGCCCAGTACCGGCGGCAACATCGCCTGGAATGCCGGCGAGGCCATCCAGGTGACGTGGATTGGCGGCGAATATGTGACCCCCGACCCCTTCGGTCCCTCGCGCGTCAGCACCGTCTCCTATACCAATCTCTCCACCGGCGACCGTACTGCGGCGACCCGGCGCGATGTGTCGCCACCCAACCCCGAGACCTGGGTGGATCCCTTTACCCAGCCACCACCGACTTACAGCACCACCTATACGCCACCTCCCTTCTAAGCGGCGCTGGCGCTTGACATGAAAAGGCCATCCCTTTCCAGGGGATGGCCTTTTTCATTCCCTCCAGCTGTATGCGTCAAGCCGCTAAGGTCGCAAGCAAGTGTATTGCGGCGCTTTCAGTCCCTCTCTTTCGCACGGGCTGGCAAGGTGATAGTGAAGCGCGTCATCCCTTGCCCAGAAGTGGCCATGATCCTGCCGCCGTGGATCTCGACAATGGACTTGACGATGGCCAGCCCCAGGCCCGACCCCTCGCAGTCCCGTTGCCGGCTGCTGTCTGCCCGGTAGAAACGGTCGAACAGGCGGGGCAGGTGCTGTGCGGGAATCTCCGGGCCGGGATTCTCCACAGCGATGGTAATGCCGGTCTTTCCATCTTTTTCGATCACTACTTTTACGGTTTGCCCATTTGGCGTATGGCGGATAGCATTGGAGAGCAGGTTGCCCAATGCCCGGCGCAGCATCGCCCGGTCTCCTGGTGCCGTTGCGGCGCCGCTCAGTGCCAGACGGACGCCGCGTTCCTCGGCCCAGGCCTCGTAGTAGTCGAAGAGTGCCCCGATCTCTCTGGCAAGCTCCACCCTGGTAGTCTCCGGTTGATAGAGACCGTAGTCGGCCTTGGCAAGGAACAGCATGTCGGCAATCATCTGTGCCATGCGCTCATATTCCTCGATGTTGGAGTAGAGGATCTCGCGGTATTCATCGATGGTCCGTGACTGGGAGAGGGCCACTTGTGTCTGGGTCAGCAGATTGGTGACCGGGGTGCGCAGTTCATGGGCGATATCCGCCGAGAAGTTGGAGAGCCTGGTGAAGGAATGCTCCATGCGTGCCAGCATTTCATTGAAGGAAAGCGCCAGTTCACTGAGTTCCCGGGGCACCGTCTCCGGCGACAGGCGTATGTTGAGTTCGTCCGATGTGATGCGGCGGATCTGGTCCACGATGTGGTGCAGGGGCGCATGTCCCTGACGTACGGCGATCCAGCCGATCAGGGCCATGATGATGATGCCGCTGATGACCATCAGCCACATGGTATGGCGGAACTGGTTCAAGAAGCGGAGGTGATAGTCGATGGTCACCGCCACGGACATGAGATAGGACCCGTTGTACGCTGCACCGTCTGCGGCTAGCCAGCGGGTGAGAAGGCGGTAGGTATGCCCCCCGCTCTGCCACAGGCGCACCTTGCCATAGGCGCCGTCATCCATCGCCGCCGTGGTTGCCAGGGACAGATCGGGGCTGGCTGGGCTGGCGAACAGGGGCTGGCCCTGAGGTGCGGCGACATACAGCACGGCATTGTGATGGCTGGCGAGGATATCGCTGAAACGCTGTTCCAGGGTCTCGGGGTCATCCAGCACGCCGGGGATAGCGAGCAACTGGGAGACGGCATCGGCGATCACTTCCAGTTCCACCGTGTCGCCCATGCGGAAATGATGATCGATGGAGCGCCCGATGAACCAACCGAAGGCGGACAGGACGACGGCCGCGGCCAGACCGAACATCAGGGTCAGGCGCAGGGTGAGGGAAGTGGGGCGCCGCGTCATGTTTCAGGGGGGGCATCGAGGGTGTAGCCCATGCCCCGTATGGTGTGAATCAGCTTGATTGAGTAATTGTCGTCGATCTTTGCCCGCAGTCGGCGGATGGCGACATCGATGACATTGGTGTTGCTGTCGAAATTCATGTCCCACACCTGCGAAGCAATGAGGGAGCGGGGCAGCACCTCACCGCGGCGCTGCAGCAGCAACTCCAGGAGGGCGAACTCCTTGGCGGTGAGTTGAATGCGCGTTCCGCCGCGGGTGACGCGGCGGCGCAGCAGGTCCAGTTCCAGATCGGCAACTTTGAGGCAGGGCTCGGTGGTCGGGTTTGATCCACGGCGCAGCAGGGTGCGCACCCGGGCCAGGAGTTCAGCGAAGGCAAAAGGCTTCAGCAGGTAGTCGTCGGCCCCCAGTTCCAGGCCCTTGACCCGGTCGTCTACGCTGTCCCGGGCAGTGAGAAAGAGCACGGGCACGGCCTTGCCTTCCTCGCGCAGGGCTCGCAGTATGCGCCAGCCCTCCACGTCAGGGAGCATCACATCGAGAATGATCAGGTCGTAGGACTCGGTCATGGCCAGATGGTGGCCATCCAGGCCATTGCGGGCCAGATCCACCACAAAACCAGCCTCGCTGAGCCCCTGGTGGAGATAATCTCCGATCTTGGTTTCATCCTCGATAATCAGGATCTTCATGAAAACCCTCGTTGTTTCTCTTTCCATGGTGCGCTGGATGGCGCAGCTGTTCTCCCTCATCGCCCACGCTGCCTGCTAGGGAGATGACGTTTCCATTACAGAATTGTAATGCTCTGGTCACCTCTGGGACAGGGGGGAACCGTTAAGGTAACAGACATTCAGCCCGCCATGGGGCTGACGGCTACAGCACAACTGCAGAAGACACAGTTTAAGAGAGGATAGAGCGGAATGAAACGAGGCTCCCCCAATTCCAAGATGGCCACCGACAAATCGCGCCGCCGATTCATGCAAGGGCTGGCTGCAGGCGGTGTGATACTGGGCGTCGCGCCCTGGATGAAGGCGGGCTGGGCTGCCGCCGCACCCGCCACGGCAACCGGCATGGCGCCTGTGCTCAGCGGCAGCGAATTCGACTTCACCATCGCCGAGACCCTGGTCAATTACACCGGCAGCCCGCGCCTGGCCACCACCATCAATGGCTCCATCCCCGCACCGATCCTGCGCTGGCGCGAGGGGGACACCGTCACCATACGTGTTACCAACCAACTCAAGGTTTCCACCTCCATCCATTGGCACGGCATCATCCTGCCCTTTCAGATGGACGGGGTGCCGGGTGTCAGCTTTCCCGGCATTGCCCCGGGCGAGACCTTCACCTACCGCTTCAAGGTGCAGCAGTCGGGCACCTACTGGTATCACTCCCACAGCGGTTTTCAGGAACAGACCGGTATCTACGGCGCCATCATCATCGATCCAGCAGGCGGCGAGCCGCGGCGTGTGGACCGCGACTACATCGTGCAGCTGTCCGACTGGACCGACGAGGACCCGCAGACTGTCTTCGCCAAACTCAAGAAGCAGAGCGACTACTACAACTTCATCGCCCCCACGGTGCCGGATTTCTTCCGCGATGCCAGCAGTGAGGGACTGGGCGCGGCCATTGCCAAGCGGCGCATGTGGAACCGCATGCGCATGAGTCCCACGGACCTGGCCGACATCTCGGGATACACCTACACCTATCTCATGAACGGCATGCCGCCCGCGGCCAACTGGACGGCCCTGTTCTCTCCGGGCGAGCGGGTGCGCCTGCGCTTCATCAGCAGCGGCACGCAGAGTTTCTTCGACGTGCGCATCCCGGGTTTGAAGATGACCGTGATCCATGTGGATGGCCAGGACGTGGAGCCGGTGACCGTGGACGAATTCCGCTGCGGACCTGGAGAGACCTATGACGTGTTGGTGACGCCGGACGATCAGCCCTACACCATCTTCGCCCAGTCCATGGACCGCACCGGTTATGCGCGCGGCACCCTGGCGCCGCGCGCTGGCCTGAACGCCCCGGTGCCGGAACTGGACCGCCCCGAGTGGCTGAGCATGGCCGATATGATGGGGGCCATGGGCAGCATGGGAGCGGGCGGCATGGCTGCTGGCATGGGCAACATGAACGGCATGCATGGCATGGGGGACATGCATGGAATGCACGGCAAGGGTGCGGCCATGAAGCAGGGCACCGTCCATGCCCACCATGCCAGGAGCGAATATGGTCCCAGTGTGGATATGCGCGTGGATATGCCGCGCGTCAACCTCGACGATCCCGGCGTCGGTTTGCGCAACAACGGCAGGCGGGTGCTCACCTACGCCGACATCCACACCCCCGGCGGCCCCCTCGATCCCCGTGACGGCGAGCGCGAGATGGAACTCCACCTGACCGGCAACATGGAGCGCTACACTTGGTCCCTGGATGGCCTCGAGTTCGGCCGCTCCACGCCGGTCCACTTCCGGCACAAGGAGCGCCTGCGGGTCATTCTCCACAACGACACCATGATGACCCACCCCATGCACCTGCACGGCATGTGGAGTGAACTGCAGGCACCGGACGGCAGCTTTCTCGCCCGCCGCCACACTCTCAGTGTGCAACCGGCGCAGCGGGTCAGCTTCCTGGTCAGCGCCGATGCCCTGGGACGCTGGGCATGGCATTGCCATCTGCTCTACCACATGGACGCAGGCATGTTCCGTGAAGTGGTGGTGTCCTAAGCGGCGGACAGGGAAAACAAGATCATGAGGAAGAAGAAATCCATGAAACAGCATTTGGCGATCATCGCAGCAACAGTACTGGGCATGAGCGTATTTCCCGCCCTGGCCCATGAAGATGAGCATCATCGAGAACAGGGCATGGCAATGATGGAAGGCAGCGCCATGCCCATGCAGCAGCACCATGCGGCCATGGCGCCCATGGGCAAGATGCAGGGAGGACGCCCGCCCAAGGATGCCAGAGACCCCCATGCCTATTCGGACGGCCTCGACTTCAGCAGCATCCCGCGTCCCCACTTCGCCGATGAATTGAGCTTTGCCTCGCTGTTGGTCAGCCGCTTCGAGGCCGTGCGTAACAGCGACAGCACCTCGGGCACCTTCGATCTTCAGGGTTGGTATGGGCGCGACTACAACCGCGCTGTGATCAAGTCCGAGGGCGACTACGACGGCGGAGAAATCGAGGAAGCGACCACGGAACTGCTGTGGGCCCATGGCGTGGCCGCCTACTGGGATACCCAACTGGGCCTGCGCTACGACAGCGGCGGCGGTGACCGCAAATGGCTGGCGCTGGGCATCCAGGGGTTGGCGCCCTACTGGTTCGAAGTGGACTTCACCGGCTACCTGGGGGAGGGCGGCAGGACGGCCATCAACCTGGAACTGGAATATGAACTGCTCTTCACCCAACGCCTGATCCTGCAGCCGCGCATCGAAATGGATCTCTACGGCAGCGACGACAAACGCAAGGGCATCGGCTCCGGCCTGTCCTCCCTAGATGCCGGCCTGCGCCTGCGCTACGAACTGCGCCGCGAATTCGCCCCCTATATCGGCATCTCCTGGGCCGGCAAGTTCGGCGATACCCAGGATTACGCCCGCGCCGCAGGCGCAGACACTAGAGACCTAAGGGCCGTGGCTGGCGTGAGGTTCTGGTTTTGACATGGTGAGACTGCGGGCCGTGGAGATTCTGATCCAGCTTGTGGAAGAGGACGGCTGTCCTCAGGTGAAACGATTCATTCTTGCTGCCAAGAAAAAGGGAACGGTAGCCATGGGCCGCCGTTCCCTTTTTGTAAGGTAGATACTATGTACTGATTATGCGGCTTTCTTGCGCCGACGCATGGCGCCCAGGCCGATCAAGCCAATGCCCATGAGGGCCAGAGATGCCGGTTCCGGAACGGAGCCGGTATCGCAGGGCGGCTGATTCGGACCGCCGCAGGTGTCCTCACGCTGGGCAAAATCGACGGACAGATCTTCAAGAAGATTATGGCGTCCTGAGAGCTGAATGGCGCCAAGATACGTGCCAGTCGTGCCATCCCACTTCGTAATCCGATTATTGAAGATATCGGATACAAAAAAGTTGGTGCCGTCGTACGCAATGCCGGTGCCGTTTCCATGGCCATTGGTGTTGATGAATTCTGCCTGAAACAGGCTGCCATCGAGATTATAGATGTCGTACTGATTGCCACCAGCCCGCGCATAGCCACCATCGTAGCGGTTGGCAATCAACTTGCCGTTGAAGTATTCCAGGCCGTCGTAGTACCCTTCAATGCCCGTGATGGACGAGTCTAAGGTGATCGTGTTCAATAGCGAGCCGTCTGTTGCCGAGACGTAATAGGCCTTAGTGGTGCCCGAGTAATCACCAACCCAGAAATTGGTGCCATCATAGGAGATGGCCTGAAGGCCGCGTGCACCTGCGACGGTGAACGCAATACCCAGATCGGCATCTGTCGAGGCGCTCCTTTTGTACACATTCCCGCTGCCGGCGACTGTGTAGTAGACAATGTCACCCACCACCACGATGCCACGCCCGTTGCCCTTGTCTTGGGTGAGTGTTGCCACTTGATTCCCCGTCGTCTGGTCGAATGCGCCCATGTCAGAGCCGGCGCTGTTTTCCCAGATAATCAGTGCTGCACTTGCATTCGCACTCATGATTAGCAGCGCAACGGCAATGATGCCATAAAATTTATTTTTAATGTTCATGATAACCTCCCGCTTGGACTAAATTTATTAAGAAAAGCACTTTAGTTTTGCCTTTCTTGTTTATTAATCAGGCATGTTTCATGCCATAAATATGAGGTGTCATAATAAATTCATATATATCAATTAGATGAACTATTGTTTCAGTTTGCGCTTGTGCGTATTAGCAAGAGCAGTCGAGGGGGTTGTAAAATAATCTGACAACAAATTAAGCCTTATCCCTCAGCTGCACAGGTAATGGAAAATGAGTAGTTGTATGACAGGTTTATGTTGGAAATGGCTTACTTTTTAGGGCGATAAGCACCTCCCTTGCCGGTACTTATATTCATGACAGAATGAAAACAAAATGAATCGTGGAGGTGAAGGAGGAGGCGTCATGATATTTTACACATTTACATCGCTCTGCTTTTGTCAAGCTAAAGTTTTTATAAGATCACACTGGACAAGCAGGCAATAAAAAAGCCAGCAATAATGCTGGCTTATGGACTTTCTTGGGCTGTATTGGATAGTTAAATGGTGGAGGCGGCGGGAATCGAACCCGCGTCCGCAAGTCCTCTGCCTTTGGCTCTACATGCTTATCCGCGTCAATTGATTTAACCGCATGCTACCCGACGGGCAGGGAAGACATACGGCGAGTCCGGTAAGAGTTTAGCGAATCCACCCCGGACAGGCTTCATCGCGATCCTGTGAGAGATGACCCCTGAAACCTGAACGCACAGGCACGGCTTCAGTCAGAGGCTAGCTGGGATTAAGCAGCTAGTGCGTAGTTGTCGTCGTTGGCAACTATAAAGTTTGCAGCTGGATTTACGAGGTCATCTGCGCCTCGGCATGCACCTCAGGTTTCGCAACCCACGTCGAAGCCAGGTCGCCCCCTTGATGTCTATTATATAGACAAGCGGATGCATTGCCAGTTCAATGCAAGGCAGAGAAAAGATGCAATGGAAAAGGAGAAAGTAAAATACAAAAGAATCAATCTGTTATAGTCAATCCCATTGGTCATGTATCTTTCATCTTCCTTTGAATAAGCGCTGTTTCTCCCGCTGCCAGTCACGTTCCCGCTCCACGGCGCGCTTGTCGTACTGTTTTTTCCCCTTGGCCAGGCCAATCTTGATCTTGGCGCGGCCCCGTTGCCAGTACATGCTGATGGGCACCAGGGTGTAGCCCTTGCGCTCCACCGCGCCGATGAGCTTGCTCAACTCGCTGCGGTGCAGCAGCAGTTTGCGGGTGCGCAGCGGCTCCGGGTTGATGTGGGTGGAGGCGGTGGGCAGTGGGGAGATATGGGCACCGAACAGCCAGGCCTCGCCGTCCTTGATGGTGACGTAGCTCTCCTTGAGCTGGATGCGGCCGGCACGCAGGCTTTTCACTTCCCAGCCCTCCAGGACCAGGCCGGCCTCGAACTGCTCCTCGATGAAATAGTCGTGCAGCGCCTTCTTATTGAGGGCAATGGTGTTGTCCGGGGTTTTTTTTGCTTTGCCTTTCTTTGCCATGGCTGCCTGGGCTGTATCCTGTTGGCCGGTCCGCTGCCGGGGCGGACCGGGGAGCGCCTCATTATACACATCCGCTCAAGTGCGGTTGAGTGACACGGCAAAATCGCCCACAATAACGGGCATTTGGCATCAAGGTCCGGCGGCGCGGGATCGCGGGGAGATTATGGCAGAAAACAGAAGAGAGAGTATCCACGGCCAGTGGTCGTCGCGCTGGGCCTTCGTCCTCGCCGCCACCGGCTCCGCGGTGGGGCTGGGCAATATCTGGAAGTTTCCCTATATCACCGGCGAGAACGGTGGCGGGGCCTTCGTGCTGGTGTATCTGGTGTGTATCGCGGTGGTGGGTATTCCCATCATGATGGCCGAGGTGATGATCGGCCGCCGCGGCCGCCAGAGCCCCATCAATACCATGCGCACCCTGGCTCGGGAGGCGGGGCGCCACCCTGCATGGCAGTATCTGGGCTGGGCCGGGGTGCTGGCGGGGTTTCTGATCCTCTCCTATTACAGTGTGATCGCCGGCTGGGCGCTGGCCTATATGTTCCGCGCCGGCAGCGGCATGTTTCTAGGCGCCAGTGCCGAGGATATCAGGCAACTCTTCAACGAACTGGTGTCCAGCCCCGAACGCTTACTGGCCTGGCATACCATATTCATGGTACTGACCATGGTGGTGGTGAGCCGTGGCGTGCGCAGCGGCCTCGAGTCGGCGGTACGTTTTCTGATGCCCTCGCTGTTCATCATCCTGGTAGTCCTGGTGGGCTATGCCATGAACACCGGCGCTTTCCTCGAGGGCGTGAAGTTTCTCTTCGCTCCCGACTTCAGCAAGCTCAGCGGTGCCAGTGTGCTGATCGCCATGGGCCATGCCTTTTTCACCCTGAGCCTGGGCATGGGGGCGATCATGATCTATGGCTCCTATATGCCCGAATATGCCTCCATCGCCAAGACTTCCCTGATCATTGCCTTGGCGGACACCGTGGTGGCGCTGCTGGCCGGCATGGCCATCTTCCCCATCGTCTTCGCCAACGGTCTGGAGCCGGGGGTCGGTCCCGGGCTGATTTTCCAGACCCTGCCCCTGGCCTTCGGTCACATGCCGGCGGGGGCCTTTTTCGGGTTGTTGTTTTTCGTATTGTTGGTGTTCGCGGCCTGGAGTTCCGCCATTTCCCTGATCGAGCCGGCGGTGACCTGGCTGGTGGAGAATCACGGTTTCACACGGGTCTCGGCCTGTGTCTGGAGTGGCCTGTTTACCTGGCTGCTGGGGCTGGGCACGATTTTCTCCTTCAGTACCTGGTCGGAGTACACCCTGTTCGGCAAGACCTTCTTCGACCTGCTGGATTTCGTGACCGCCAATATCATGCTGCCTCTGGGCGGGCTGTTCATTGCTATTTTCGCCGGCTGGGTCATGTCGCGGCGCGCCAGTCAGGAGGAACTGGCCATGACGCCTTCCCTCTATGGGCTGTGGCGCTTCCTGATGCGCTTCATCACCCCACTGGCGGTGATCGTGGTGTTTCTCAATGCCATCGGAGTGATCGGTTAGCCATGCCGGTAGTCAACAAGAGCGCCCTGGTGCCCTACACGGCAGCCGAGATGTATGCCCTGGTGGACGACATCGAGAGCTATCCCCGCTTTCTGCCCTGGTGCCGCAGCGCCCGGGAATGGGAACGCAGTGAGGACGAGGTGCGCGCCTCCATCGAATTGGCCAAGGGCGCCATTCGCAAGACCTTCACCACCCACAACCGGCTGCAGAAGGACAAGATGATCGAGATGCGCCTGGTGGAGGGCCCCTTTCATCACCTGGAAGGCTTCTGGCGCTTCGAGCCCCTGGACGATAATGCCTGCAAGGTGACCCTGGACCTTGAATACGAATTTTCCAATCCTTTGTTGAAGATGACTATCGGGCCGGTGTTCAATCAGATCACCAATACCCTGGTGGATGCCTTCTGCGCGCGTGCGGTGGAGATCTATGGAAAACGCTGAACTGATCGAAGTGGAGGTGAGCTATGCACTTCCCGATACCCAGATGATCGTGCCGGTGAAGGTCCATGCCGACGCTACCATCGAGGAGGCCATTCAACACTCTGGTATTCTCGAGACCTTTCCGGAAATCGATCTGAAGAAGAACAAGGTGGGGGTATTCGGCAAGCTGGCCAAGCTCGGTGCCACGTTGCGCCCCGGTGACCGCATCGAGATCTATCGCCCCCTGATCGCTGATCCCAAGGAAATCCGCCGCCAGCGGGCGGCCGAAGGCAAGCAGATGAAAAAGGGGGGTGGCACTGCCGAGCAACCGGATTAATCACGAGTCAATTTGTGGCGCATCATGGTTTATAATCCTAAAGAAAAGGGGCAGAGATAGGGTGCCCCTTGGGAAAAGGAGAGGAAGGGCAGGGTGGTTTTTCTGGGCGGGGGCAGGAAGATTTATTCGCTGCTGGTGAATCTGGCAACCTTGTCGTCTGCGAATTCGACGATCACGTGGCGGCGTTCCAGGGGCTTCTTTCCGCTTTTCATGCTGTATAGATAGATCCAGCGGTCGTTGTCGAAAGCGTCGACGATGAGCGGGGTGCCCATGATGAACTGTACTTGCTCGCGGCTCATGCCTACCTTGAGTTCCTGGATCATTTCCGGAGTGATGATGTTGCCTTGTTGGATATCGATGCGGTGCATGGTGCAGGCGCTGAGTAGCAAGACAGCGGCAATGAGGCAGTAGGGCGATATTTTTTTCATTGAATAATAGGGTCTGTGTGAAAGTGACGGGTGAAGCGATTATATCGGAAGCAGGGGCCGCATTGAAATGCGCCATGCCACGGGGGGTCAGTGATGGATGACGCCAATCTGAAAAAGGCCGGCCTCAAGGTGACCCTGCCGCGTCTCAAGATCCTCCAGATCCTGGAGAGCAGTAACAAGCGCCACCTGGGGGCAGAAGATGTGTACAAGGCCCTGCTGCAGTCCGGTGAGGATGTGGGGTTGGCCACCGTCTACCGTGTGCTGACCCAGTTCGAGGCCGCCGGCTTGGTGGCGCGCCATCACTTCGAGGAAGGTCATTCCGTCTATGAACTGAATCAGGGCGACCACCACGACCATATCCTGTGCGTGAAATGCGGCAGGGTGGACGAGTTCGTGGATGATGTCATCGAGAAGCGCCAGCGGGAGATCGCCAATGCATCGGGCTACAAGATTACCGACCATTGTCTCTATATCTATGGTGTGTGCGAGGCGTGTCAGGGCAAGGAGGGTAATGAGTAATGGGTCATGAGTGATGGTCGGGGATGAGGTGCGTCAACCGATCACCCATTAGCATTACCCGTCACACAGGCCTCGTCATCACCTCTCCACCACTGCTTCTATCATCTCCTGCGCATGGGCGCGGGT
>CAYRLE010000075.1:0-13122 GCA_964425105.1 uncultured Gammaproteobacteria bacterium
CTTTATGTGAATAGTATCATCTATGGGGCTCCGAGTAAAGAATTGCTACTGGACTAGCGCACCACGTGCTCCTTCTCGACAGCAAATTAATCCGATCAATTCACTGCGTTTATGCTCTCCATAAAATCTCCCCATCGTCACGGACGGCTTCCATGGCGCCGCCAAGGTTGACGGCAGCACTACAGATGCAAACAATGTTCTTTAGAAATGAATTAGTTATGAACTTATGCTTCCCCATTCATGAACCATGAACCTCAACCCCCAGGGCTGATGGAGATCGCGTCCTGTCACGGAACGCTCGGCAGTGCAGCGGCCGCATGGACATCGCGCGGCTCGACACGCATCACCACCTTCCGCGAGCTGTTTGCCTGAGAGAAGTGCCAGTGAACGCATCATTATCATGAAGAACCTGATCCTGCGCCTTTTCAGCGACGGCATTCCCGACTATCTGGCGCGTCACTACTGGTGGGCCTATCTGTGGCGTCCGGCAGTATGGTTTTTCGACCACCAGCCGATTATCAATTTCATCCTGTTCGGCCAGTACCAGAGGCTGCTGGCCTTGACACTGCGCAGCATCAAAGACTGCCCGCCGGGGCGCCTGCTGCAACTGGCCTGCGTCTACGGCAAACTGACGCCCTGCCTCATGGAGGCCCGCCCCGGCGAGCCCCTCTATCTGGCGGATGTGGCGCCAGTGCAGCTGGCCCTGTGCCGCGGCAAACTCGAGGCAGCACAGCGAAGCCGCCTGTTGCCGGCACGAATGAATGCCGAGGCCCAGGCCTGGTTAGACGACAGCTTTGCCACGGTGCTGATCTTTTTCCTGCTCCATGAAATGCCACCCGCGGCGCGCGCCCGCACCCTCTCTGAGTCCTTGCGTGTGCTGCAGCCCGGCGGCAGCCTGGTGATCACAGAATACGGGGCCTTGCCGCACCGCCACTGGCTGTACCGTTTCCCCCTCAGCCGCTGGCTGCTACTGCGCCTGGAGCCTTTTCTCGGCGGTTTCTGGCACGAGGACCTCACTGCAAACCTGCAGCAGCAGGCGCGACGCCTTGGCAAGTCAGTGCGGCAAACGGCCGAGCATCAATGCTTCAGCGGCTTTTACCGTGTGGCCGTCTATCGACTGATGGACGGTGGCTGATTTCCGCAGAAATCCATCTTTCGTCATGCCTGTGAATGCCGGGATGCACTAAACATTGACTAGCGCCCCGTCCAGGCGATCACGCCCATGGGGACTGTCGAAATCCAGCCGCGGCCCCAGGGGCACGATGCGCGAGGGATTGATGCTGTCGTGGCTGTAATAATAGTGCTGCTTGATATGGTTCATATCGACGGTCTCCCTGACGGCGTCCGTCTGATAGAGATCTCTCAGATAGGGCCCCAGGCTGGGGAAATCAGCGATGCGCTGCCGGTTGCACTTGAAGTGGCCATAGTAGACCGCATCGAAGCGCACCAGGGTGGTGAACAGGCGCCAGTCCGCCTCGGTGAGCGTCGCCGCCACCAGGTAGCGCTGCCCGGCCAGGCGCGCATCGAGATCGTCGAGAGCCGCGAACAGTCGTTCATAGGCAGCTTCATAGGCCCCCTGGCGGGTGGCGAAACCACAGCGGTAGACACCATTGTTGATATTGCGGTAGACGAAATCGTTGATGCGGTCGATCTCCCCGCACAAGGCCGGCGGATAATAATCATGGAGTCTGCCGGTCAGGCCTTCGAAGGCGCTGTTGAACATGCGGATGATCTCCGCCGATTCGTTATTGACGATGGTCTGGCGCTGCTTGTCCCACAACACGGGCACTGTGACCCGGCCGCTGTAATCGGGCCGCGCCCGGGTATAGAGTTGATGCAGATATTGCAGGCCATAGAGTGGTTCGAGATCACTGCCGCGCTGTCCGGTAAAGGCCCATCCCTGCTCCAGCATGTGCGGATCCACCACCGTAACGGCGATGTGCGGCTCGAGCCTTTTCAATTTGCGGAAGATCAGCGTGCGGTGCGCCCACGGGCAGGCCAGTGACACGTAGAGATGATAGCGTCCTGACTCGGCCTTGAAGCCGCCCGCGCCGCTGGGTCCCGGCGCACCATCAAGCGTAATCCAGTTGCGAAACTGCGACTCCGAGCGCACAAAGGCACCGCCGCTCTTCTCGGTGTCATACCACTGGTCATGCCATATGCCTTCGATCAGTAATCCCATTCAGTCCCCTCTATGGTTGACCCGCTTCACAAGCGTGTACTAGGCACCAGCGGTCGCATTTCCGAGTGCATCAGCGGCCACCTTGAACAGGGTCTGTTCAAAACCCTGCCGCTGCGGGGAGAAACATGGCGCGCCGCACAGTTGTATATGATTTACGGACAGCCGGGAAACAGCGGCCCTGCGACTCGGCTCCTGGCCAAGATCATCCGGGAACATTGCGGCCATGGCCGGGTATAGGCAGATGGTTACTGCGCGGCCTGCCGGTCTCTGGCAAGACCGGCCATCATTGCCAGAAACAATAATAGCAATACATCAAAGGCGCCAGCGCCACTGCGCTGCTTTTCTGTGCCGCTGACGATAATATTGCGACTATCCCCCACATCATCATCGACAATGGTCAATACGGCACTGGCTGGACTGCCCAGTGTTGCACCGCCGGTCACATTAGTGAGTGACAACTGAACCGTTTCGTCGGGTTCGACCACGGTATCGTCAATGGTCACAACAATAAATGACTTGTCACCGGTGTCGCCATCCTGCCAGGTGATCGTGTCATTGGCGGCCACATAGTCCTCGCCACTGATGGCCGTCCCATCTGCCGTGGCGATAACGACACTGACAATACCGTCATGGCCGCCAGTACGCCTGAGCTTGATGGTTACTTGGGCATTTTCCTTCACAGAGAAAGTGTCGCTGCTGAAGACGATGACCCCCGGTTTCACGGGTGGCACCTTGACCGTGATGGCCACTGTGGCCGTTGATAAACCACCCCGCTGGTCGCTTACCGTATAGGTAAAACTATCGCTACCGACGAAACCAATGGCCGGGGTGTACCTGAACGTGCCATCGCCGTTGTCGATGACACTGCCCCCTTTGGCAGAAACCGCATCCACGGCCGTGATGACAAGCAGGTCGCCATCGACATCTTCGTCATTGTCTATGACATTGCCGGTGGTCAGGGCAACATTGGTGACGGTCTCGAAGGCATCGTCGACAGCGGTGGGGGTGTTGTTGGCATCCTGGACAAAGGTTTCCTCGCTTGCCGTGTTGTCGCCGGCAATGATCTCGGTCTCGGCGCTGCCGACCGTGGCCGTATTCAGGATGGTGGCGGCACTGTTGGTCTTCGCCACGATGCTGGCACTGGCGCTGGCGTTCACGGCAAGCGCCCCCAGATCACAAATGACGGTGCGGCTGTCCGTCTGCAGCACACAAGATACGGGGGTCGCTGAAACAAAACTCGTCTGCGTGGGAATGATATTCGTCAACACCACACTGGTGGCACTGGCCGGTCCACGATTGCGGACCGTCAGCGTCCAGGTAATGTTAGCGCCAGTGGTGATGGCATTGATGCCGTCATCCATGGCGAGCACCAGATCGACATTGTCTGGATCCGATTGTTCATAGGCGCCGATATCGCAATTGGCAACGCCATCGTTATTGGCGTCCTGCGGCCGGGCAACCGAGCGCTGGTCATCCACCGCCTGGCAGTTGCCGCTGGCTATGGCCTCCAGCGCCGGGCTGCCGGCCAGCAAGGCCTGGGTTGCAGTGACACCGCCGTTGTCGCCCAGGGCAGCCAGTAGCGGTGCCGTCGCGGTGAGATCGCTGACGACAGACCCAGTGCATCCCGAAAGATCGCCAAACAGGTTGTGACCGCCGGAAGCCAGGGTGCCGAGAGCGGACAGAGTCCCGCTGCAATCGCGGTTCGCGCCCTGAGCGCCGGCACCGGCATTGTTGTCGGCGACAATGCTATTGGTAACAGAGACCGTGAAACTGGAGCCATCGATGGTAATGCCACCACCTGCGCCGCTGAAGTTGTCATCCTTGTCGGCGGTGTTATCGCTGATGGTGACATGATCGATGGTGAGCGCGGCCCTGGTAAAAATCCCACCGCCATATTCATTTGCCCCATTACCCGAGATGGTACTGTTGCTGATATTCAAGGTGGCCGCGGCGCTGTGATAGATGCCGCCCCCCGAAGTGGCAGCGCTGTTGCCACTGATGGTGCTGTTCTTGATGGTCAATGTCCCGCTATTGAAAATCCCGCCACCGCCGTCGGCGGCACTGTTATCGGCAATAGTGGAGGCATCGATGATCATGGTGCCGGCATTATTGATGCCACCGCCCTGTGTTACGCTGGCCGTATTGCCGCTGATGGTGCAGGCAGTGATGTTGACGGTGCCGCCGGAATTGAACACAGCGCCGCCCGCCTGCGCAGAGTTGCCGCTGATGACGCAGTTGGAAAGAGTCAGTGTGTCCCCGATGACGGAAACTGCCCCGCCGCTGGCGGCCGAGGACTTACCGCCGCTGATGGTCAGGCCGGAGACATCGATGGTCTGGGCATTGCCCCCACTGTCGACGAGAAACAGCGGACGGGCGCTGCCAGCACGCAGGGTGAGCCGCTCAGGCCCAGGCCCTTTGATGGTCAGGCTCTCAGTGATCGACAGGGTGTCGTTGACAAGGATGCTGCCATTGGGAACCATGAACACAATGGTGTCGCTGCCACTGCCAACAGCACAGGATGTCGTATCCACTGCAGCATTGTTGTTGGCCGTCGCAATGGCCTCGGCCAGGGTACAAAGACCATCATCGGCAAAACCGTCCTTTTTCGTATTGACGGTGATGGTATTGGCCAAGAGCTGAAAAGACGAGAAAAAAGACAAGCAGAGCAGCGCCGCACCGAGGCGGCAGGCCCGCGATGGGGAAGGTCGCTTGATCATGCTGGTGCTGAAGGAATCAATCATATTGAACCCAATATAGGTCGCTCTGGATCATACACATAGGCTTGGGTCTGCATGGCCGCCAGGCTCCCTGTCCAGCACGCCCGCTGATGGAATAGTTCTCAGGCACTGATTCCATTGGCCGCAACCGCACAACACTCGCGACGCTACCTGCCCCTTCCCAGACTCCGGCACTGTCCTCTCAAACCTGACGCATCACCATGGAGGGAATCGAGACAAGGGATTTCTGTTCGCAGCGCATCGGGCACCGCTGACATTCAGATTTGCTGGAAAGACATTGATATTAGCATTTTTCAGGGCTGCTTGCCCAGTGGACAGCTTGATGGCCGCGGATTCCCGGCCGTCATTCGCAATCACAGACGTTCCAGCGCAGAAACTCCCTGCTTTCCAGGCGTAGCGGCTGGCGGAAAAACGCAGCACCCTCGCCGGTCTCGATGAGTCGCCCCTCGCAGATGAACATCACTCGCTGCGCCAGGCGCTGTGCCTGGGCCAGGTCGTGGGTCACCCACAGCAAGGGCATGCGTGTGGCCAGCGCCTGCAGCGACTGTTCGATGAGTTGTGTGGAACGAGGATCCAACGAGGCCGTGGGCTCATCCAGCAGCAGCAGGCTGGGCCGGACCGCCAGCGCTCGGGCCAGGCACAGGCGCTGCTGCTGGCCAATGGAAAGCTGCCGGGCAGGTTGCTCCAGGCGCGACCCGACTTCGTCCCACAGGGCTGCCTGTCGGAGACAGGATTCCACCAGCGCTCCGGCCCTGCGCCGCTGGCGCCAGCTGCGCAGGCCGAAGACCACATTATCATATAGCGAACAGGGAAATACGGTGGGCTTCTGGGCAAGAAGTCCCACATGGCGACGCAGTTCATCTCCCCCACCCGGCCAGCGCCGCGTATCCTGGCCACCTATCCTGATGGTGCCCTGCCATTGCTGACAGAGACCATTGAGGCAGCGCAACAATGAACTCTTGCCGGCCCCCGAGGGACCGATCAGCATAGTGATGCCCTCTTGCGGCAAGGTAAAGGAGAGCTCCTGCAGGATCTCCCTGTCCTGCAAATGCAGCCCCAGCCCCTGCACTGCCAGGAGGGGCGCCGCCACTGTTTCGGCCAGTTCCTGACTCTCCTGTCGCTCCTGCTTTTCAGCCTTCATCTGAACTCCTCTTGCGCAGTACGCGCGCCAGTAGCGCAAACATGACCACCAGCCCCACCAGCACCAGGGCACTGCCCCAGGCCACATCGACAGCGCGCGTATCGGCGCCCTCCTGCGCCAGGTAAAAGATATGGGTCTGCAGGCTGGTGACCGGCGAAAACAGCGAATCGGGCCATTGGACGCCGGAAAAAACCGTTGCCGTAAACAGGATAGGCGCCGTCTCGCTGAGTGAACGGGCCACGGCCAGCAGCAGCCCGCTGAGCACAGCCGGCCAGGCCTGAGGTAACCAGACACGGCGGATCAAATGACCATTATCGAGGCCCAGGGCACGTGCCGCCTCGCTGTATTCATCCGGCAGGCGCTCCAAGGCGGCCACCGTATTGAGCACCAGCAGGGGCAGCACCACCAAGGCGAGGACCAGCGCGCCGCTGGCCAGGGACACACCCCACTGCAGGCCATGAACCAGCACCAGCAGACCGCACAGGCCAAAGACGACGGGAGGGACGCCCTGCAGCATAGTGAGCATGGCATTCAACAGGTTGCGCTGCCGGGGAGAGGCCAACAGCTGGTGATAGAGCGCCGTGCCCAGCGCAACAGGGGCGGCCAACAGGCAGGCGGCCAGGGACAGGGACAGGGAACCCACGATCTGCGGCAGAATGCCGCTGGAGACACCGAAGCCCTCACCCTCGCCACTGCTGCTGACAAACGTCCAGTCCAATGCAATCATGCCCTTACCCACGATATAGAACAGGGTCGCGGCCGGTAGCAGCAAGGCTGGCAGGGCCAGCAGCGCCACGATCCAGCGGCTCATGACCGCCCTCGTACAGCGCCTGCCAACAGCGCTACAGCCATGGCTGCCAGGGCCAGCAGCAGACCGCAGGTCATCAGGGCGGCCCAGTGCAGGGAGCCTACCGCGGCCTCGGCCATTTCCCTGCCGATGCGTGAAGTCAGGGTCTGGGCCGGCTGCAGCAGCCCGTACCACGGGTCCGGCAGGCGATCGATGGACCCCACCACCAGCATCACGGCAATGGTCTCACCCATGGCACGCCCCAACGCCAGCAGAATGCCTGTGCGGATCCCCGGCCAGGCCTGGGGCAGCAGGATACGCAGCAGGCGGCCGGACCAGTCCAGTCCCAGATTGGCTGCCGCCTCACGCTGGGCCTTGCGCACGCCGCACAGGGCATCCTCGCTCAGCACCATAATGGTGGGCAATACCATCAAGGCAAGCAGCAGGCCGGCCGCCAGCAGGCTGTGTCCTGTGAGCAGGCCAAAGCGCTGCTCCAGAAAGGGCAGCAACACCCACAAGCCCATCAGGCCGTAGACCACCGAGGGAACCCCCGCCAGCAGTTCCATGACAAAACGAACCAGCCGCCGCCCAGGCAAGGGCAGCAACTCGACGCTGAAAACAGCTGCGGCCACGCCGGCCGGCACTGCAAGCAACAGGGCCATCCCCACTGTCCACGCGCTACCCAGCACCGCCGGCAGCAGACCATAGAGACCTTCGTAGGGATACCATTCTGTACCCCATAGAAAGGAGGGCCCCTGCTGCAGGAGGGGCCAGGCAGCACTGAACAGAAACCCTGTCACCAGGACGATAGCGCTGGCGCTTAACAGGGCAGACATGGTCAACCAGGATCTCAGCATGGCACGGTATCGTCAACGGATGGGCAGGTAGCCGGTTTCCCCGACAATCTTTTGTCCCTCATCAGAAAGCAGGAACTCGACAAAGCCACGCGTGGCTGGCGATGCATCCACCGGCACCAGGATATTCAAGCGACGCTGGATGGGATAGCGGCCATCGGCCACATGCTCCAGGGTGGGCAGCACCGCCGCCTGCCCCTCGCCCACCGCAACTGCGCGCACCCGGTCGTTGAGCCAGGCGTTGGACAACATGCCGATGGCGCTGTCGCTGCGCGCCACGGCCGCCTGTTCCTCGCTATTGGAACCCACGATGATGGAGGCTCCCGGGGCGCGGGCATGGGCGTCTCCCAACACCGCCTTGGCGAAGACATGGCGGGTGCCGCGGGAGGGTTCCTTGTCGAGCACCAGGATGCGGCGCTGCGGACCGTCCAAGGCCTTCCAGTTGCGGATCTCCCCCCGATAGATGGCGGCTATCTGCGCCAGGCTCAGGCGCTGCACGCCGCCCAGATATACCGCCTTGGACACCACCACAGCCACCGCATCGCGCGCCACCGCAACCACCTCCACCCTGCCCCCCAGGGCCTGGCGTTCCTCGCCGCTCAGCTCCCGGGAAGCCATGCCCAGGTCGAGGGTGCCGGCACGCACGCCCGCCACACCGACACCCGAACCACCGCCCGAGACGGTCAACACGAGATCCGGATGCATTTTTCTGTAGACCTTGGCAGCTTGGGCCACGATGGGCAGCACGGTGGTGGAACCCGCCACGTTGATGCGTTCGCCCGCCACCGCCGCTGTGGCCAGCACAGCCGCCAACACCCCCCCCATGAGATACCTCATAGACACGCCCCCTCCTCCGCAGACAAATGGATGAAGTCATCCAGTCGGGCAGGCCCGCTGATACTTACATCTTGCCGCTAGTGTATCAGGGCTGTCAGGGAGTGCTGACCAGGGTCTGCCAGTCGGCAAACTGACTACTGACCGTGGCGCCCTCATCGACGTGGAGGATCACGACGCCACTGCCCTGGCTGTTGTCCAGCGTCGCGGTGATGCTGTGACTGCCGATGCGGTCACTGAGAAGAAGCTCGCCCGCCATGGGCGCCTCGCTATAGAGGTCGGGCCGGCTCACCGCCCAGGTGGGCGGATTGCCTGCCGTGTCCACGCGCAGTTCGATATCGTCGCCGATGGATTGCCAGTTCATACCCCCCTGACCATCCGGGCGGTAGCGGGTGGTGTAACGGTTGATGATGCTGGCGCCCGTTGCCGGCCCGGGGACGATGAGCAGGGTATAGCGGCCGGCGGCATCATCGGCGATGGTCTGCACATAGAAGGGCTCCAGCAGATAATTGACATGGGTCTGATCATCGAGGACATGTTCCGCGTTCATGCTCTCGATATCCAGCGTCGTCGTCAGCACCCTGTTGGACTGTTCCACGCGGTAACGAAGTTTATTGGTGAAAAAGGTTTCCGTGCCATCGGCATTATGGAACACCAGGCCACTGAAGGAGAGAATACCGCTAACCTGCCAGTCCCCCATCGCCGCAGAGGGATCACCCGTCACCTGCAGTGCCGAGAGATCCATGAAACCGGACAGCACCACAGCGCCGCTGGCGCAACGCACAAAGGAACCATTGAGATTTTTTCCCGGCGGCAGAAAATGGCCGGGCTGGAAGACGGCAAAGGTGATGCGGTTCGCACTGCCCGCACTGCCGGCGGCAGCACCCTGACAGGCCGATGCATTCACCGTGGCGCCCGAGCGCGTGCCGTCGGCAACAATCAGGGAGGCGCCATCCCTGACCATGGCGGTGACCAGGCGGCCGGCGCTGACCAGCTTGGCCACGATGTCGAGAGTGGAACGGGTGAGCAGCACGGCATTGTCGGCACTGATCAGCGTCCCGGTCACAGGAGCATTCGCCTGCCCCGGGGCCGGCGCCTGTCCGGCATCCGGCTGTGCCGGCGTTGAGGCAGTGGGGCTGGCAGGGGCATCGGCAGGGGGATCGTTGAAGGTGTCGAAGGCCAGACCGCCCCCGTTTCCGCCACCACCACAGCCACTCAACCACAGCGCCAAAAACCAGGCGCTCGGCAAGGCATACTTTCTCATCGGCTATTTCCTGGGCTGAAAAAAATCAGGGCGGGGGTAAATTGCTTCCTCCCCCTATTTCTATTTCAACGCCCTGATATGCCCTATGACGCTTCATGGGAAAGAAATGTTGCACCACCTGAACTTTCACCCGGCAACAAGAGCGCATGACATGGCACACAAACTGCATGTTCCCCGAGGGGACATCATCAAAACCTTAGATCGATAAAGGAGTATTCCATGACGGCAAATCGACACACACCAAAAAGCACTCGCCTCCCATATCTATGGACAGGGGCAGCGGCGCTTATCTTGTTGCTGCTGGCGGTGGAGGACGCCAGCGCCATCCCGGCCTTCGCCCGCAAATATCAGGCGAATTGCGCCCTGTGCCACAGCAATGAACCCCGCCTCACCCCCTTCGGCCAGCAGTTCAAGGAAAACGGCTACCAGATGCCCGGCTCCCAGGACGGCGCCGACACCGCCAAGCAGGTGCTGGAAGGCGAACAGGGGCCGGTGACACTGGACGATATTTCCAAAATCATGGCGGTGCGCATCCGTGCCGATGTACAGCGCGCCTCCTTCGAGGATGTAAACGCGGCCATGAAGGATGAAAACGTCCGCGAACAATGGGACATCCAAGTCCCCAAGATCGTCAACCTGTTCTTCGGCGGCACCGCCACCAAGAACCTCAGTTTCTTTATGGAAACGGAATACAATGCCCAGGAAGGCACCGAGGCCTCAGTGAAATTCGAGCGCAGCTTCCTGATCTTCTCCAATCTCGGCGGCAAACAGGGCATCGCCAACCTCAAGATCGGCAGATTCGATCCCTCCGGGCTGTTTTCATTCCCCACCCACCGTCAGCAACTCAATCCCATCGGCCCGGTGGCGAATGCCAGCAAATTCCCCCCGGACATCAACCGCATCCCGCTGCTGCCCCTGGCCTTCGCCAGCAAGATGTTCGGCCTCACCAAGGGTCCCAGCTATGAAGGCAACAGCGACTATGCCCTCCTGCCGGTGGAACCCCTGCTCTACAATGCCCCGGTGCAGACCAGCGTCTCCATCTATGGCCGCCCCCTGGGCTTCGGCAGCGGCTTCATGTACCAGGTTGGCCTGGCCGTCAACGACAAGGTCAGCACCAGCAGCAGCGACAAGGAGAACCGCTATGACAGTTATGTCATGGGCCGCTACGACTGGATGATGGGCGGTGCGGCGCTGCAGGCCTCGGCCTTCTACTACAATGCGCCCGACGCCGCCATCGGCACCCTGAAGATGGGCACCAACATCACCTATGCCGCCAAGGCGACCGATATCAAGCGCTGGGGTGTCGGTGCCCGGGCACAATGGGGCAACTGGGATATCTATGGCACCTATATTGCCGACCAGATCGACAAGCCCTCCTTCACCGGCATGGCGGCCAATGCCAAATGGGAAGACACCGGCAAGGGTGTCAGCCTGGAGGCGGACTGGCGCATGAGCCCCCAGTGGATGTTGGGGCTGCGCTATGACTGGATGGCGCCCGGCGGCCTCAAGCAGCTGCCCATGGGCAGCACCGAGCAACTCAATATCGATGCCTCCTTCATCGCCCCCATCATCAAATACTATCCCAGCCCCAACATCGGCCTCTATGCCAGGGCCCATGTCAACCTGGAAGACAACAGCAAGAATCCCATTGGCGGCGGCGTTGACGAGCATCCGCTCAGCAACCTGCGCAGCATGATGGCACTGGGCGTGGACATGGCCTTCTGAGCATCGTCCATGAGGGTAAAACAACAACGGGCGGCTGCATTGCAGTCGCCCGTTTTGTTTTATTGGAATATCAAGGGAAAGAAAGCCGCTTCACCTTTCTCTTTTGCAAAGGGTATCCACAGGGAGCGCGAGAAGGTCTATTTCCCAGGCAGCTTCTCCGCCGCCGGTTTGAAGTGATAGACGGGACGCTCCCCCGGCGCCTGGTAATAGGGCATCATCTTCGGCACCAGTTCGCGCAGGGCCTCGATGCGGGTATCCGGCGCCGGATGGGTGCTGAGCAACTCCGGCACCTTGGCGCCGCCCGCCTTTTTTTTCATTTTCTGCCACAGGGTCACTGCCGCATGGGGGTCATAGCCGGCGCGCGCGGCCAACTCGATGCCGATGCGGTCCGCCTCGCTCTCCGCCTGGCGGCTGAAGGGCAGCTTGATGGCCAGGGCGGCGGCCAAAGAGGCGCCCGTCAGGGCCAGCCCGGAATGATCACCGCTCGCGGCCCAGATGGTAAAGGCCACATCGGTGGCCAGCGCCACCGACATTTGTTCGGCGGTATGCTTAGCCAGGGCGTGGGCGATCTCATGCCCCAACACCTGGGCCAGTTCGTCATCGCTGGGCTGGACCTTTTTCACCAGACCGCTGTAGAGGGCCATGCGCCCGCCGGCCATGGCCCAGGCGTTGACCGTTTCCGGGTCATCGATGACATGGATGCTCCACTGCCAGTTGGCGGTCTCGGGGCGAAATTTGATGGCCTGGGCGATGAGCCGCCCGGCGATGGTCTCCACCCGCGCCTTGAGACGGGGATCATTGTCCAGCTTTCCCTCTGCTGCCGGTTTCTTGAGCATCTCGAAATAGGCGGGCTCCGAGGCCGCAATGGCCTGCTTCTCGGAGATCAGCAGCAGCTGCTTGCGTCCCGTCACTGGTGCCGTGGCGCAGGCGCTCAATGCCAGCACCAGCAGCAGGCACCACCAGGGCCACAAGCGCGGCCTCATCGATAGCGTGGGTAATCCTGTCATGCGACCAACACTAGCTCAATCTGTGACGGCGATCAATGATTCGCGTTTTTGTGAAACAGTTCACAGAACCGGCGAGCACCAGAACCTACCATCTTAACCTGTAAACCGTGACGCCGTTCCTTGCGTGAGTTGATGGAGAGGCGTCTGCCACAGACCTTCGGAGGACAGGACTATGGGTAGCACTGACAAATCGATTCACGACTATGTATGCCTGAACAGGAAAGACAAGGAGTTTCTCGACAAAACCTATCTGGAAGACCTGCTGGACGTGGAAGGCCGCAAGAACATGCCGATCAAGAAAGAAAACGTCCGCAAGGCCATCGAGCACCACCTGGAGCGGCAGCAACTGAAAAACCAGATCATCGACTTCGATCTCTACGACGAACACTGACGGTCTCTCCCTCCCGGTGCCGCGGCCTGAACGCTCGCCTACTCCTCCCTTCCCCTCCCTGGCCGTGGCACCGGCCTTTCTTGTCCCGCCAGATGCTGGAAAAAAGCATCGCCAGCCTGGCGCCTCCCGTTATATAATCCTCCCCGGCAAAATATGCCCCGATAGCTCAGCTGGATAGAGCGTCCCCCTCCTAAGGGGA
>CAYRLE010000076.1:0-12737 GCA_964425105.1 uncultured Gammaproteobacteria bacterium
CGATGGCCAGTGGCAGACCGTGGACTGGAGCACCGCCCTGGAATTCACCGCCCAGGGCCTGCGTGGCGTGGTGGAAGAACACGGTGGCGAGGCCCTCGGTGCCCTGGTGTCGCCCAATGCCACCGTGGAAGAGATGTATCTGCTGCAGAAGTTGAGCCGCGGCCTGGGCAGCCCCCATATCGATCACCGCCTGCGCCAGCAGGATTTCAGCGCCCAGGCGCAGATGCCGTTGTTTCCCTGGCTGGGGCAGGAGATTGCCGAGCTGGAGCGCCTCGATGCCGCGCTGCTGATCGGCTCCCATGTGCGCAAGGAGCAGCCGCTGGCGGCGCTGCGTCTGCGCAAAGCTGCGCTGGCGGGCGGAGCCGTGATGTTCGTCAATCCGCTCAGCTACGAATTCAATTTTCCCGTGCACAGCAACCTGGGCGGTTCGCCGGCCGCCATGGAACGCGATCTGGCGGCACTGGCCAAGGCGCTGCTGCTCCAGTCGGGCGTGCAGGCGCCGGACGAGATCAAGGCCCTGCTGGCGGAGGTGGCGGTGGAGGATACACACCGCGAGATGGCCCGCCGCCTGGCCGATGGCGAGCGGGTAGCTGTCCTGCTGGGCAGCCAGGCCTTCATGCATCCGGCTTTTGCCACCCTCTGCGCCCTGGCCGATGTCATCGCCCGCAGTGCCCGGGCACGGCTGGGCTTCCTCACCGAGGGTGCCAACAGCGCCGGCGCCTGGCTGGCCGGTGCCGTGCCGCACCGCGGACCGGGTGCGGCCCAGGCGGGTGCCGGCCTGCCGGCCCTGGACATGTTGACGGAGGCGCGCCGCGCCTATCTGCTGCTCAATGTGGAGCCCGAATACGACACCGCCGCGCCGGCGGCCGCCAGTGCGGCCCTCCAGGCGGCTGACTTCGTGGTCGCCATCACCCCTTACCGTAGCGCACACATGGAAGCTTATGCCCAGGTGATGCTGCCGGTGGGGCCCTTCAGCGAGACCTCCGGGACCTTCGTCAATTGCGAGGGCCGCTGGCAGAGCTTCGCCGGCGTGGCTGCGCCGCGCGGCGAGGCGCGCCCGGCCTGGAAGGTGCTGCGAGTGCTGGGCAACCTGTGCGACGTGGCAGGCTTCGATTACCTTTCATCGCAGGAGGTCCGCGACGAGTTGCGCCAGCAGGTGGCGTCACTGCAGCCCGGCAACGACAGCGCCTGGCCCTGCCCTGTCGCCCTGACACCGGAGAGCGAAGGCCTGGTGCGTCTCGCCGAGGTGCCGGCCTATGCCGCGGACAACGTGGTGCGGCACGCCGCCGCCCTGCAGCAGACCGAGGATGCCGGCAAGGCCGTGGCGGCCGTCAATCCAGCCGTGGCGCAGCGCCTGGCGCTGGCGCACGGCGAGCGGGTGCTGGTGAAGCAGGACAGCTGGCAGGCGACGCTGCCGCTCGCTATCGACGAACGGGTGCCGGCGGGTTGCGTGCTGGTGCCCCAGGGACTGCGCGAGACCCGTACCCTGGGCCTGAACGGCGCCGCTGTCGAACTGATAAAAATCAAATAACGGGGAATAGAGTCGCGCACCATGGATACGCTGTTGGCATTGTGGAATTCCATACCGGAGGGGTGGCAGAACCTCTTGGTGATCATCGTCAAGGTCGTGGCCATCGTGGTGCCTATCATGCTGGCGGTGGCCTATCTCACCCTCGCGGAGCGCAAGGTGATCGGTTACATCCAGGTGCGCATCGGCCCCAACCGGGTGGGGCCGCGCGGTCTGCTGCAGCCCATCGCCGACGGCCTCAAGCTGGCCCTCAAGGAAATCATCATTCCCAGCCGCTCCAACCGCTTTCTGTTCCTGTTCGCGCCCCTGCTGGCCCTGGCGCCGGCCCTGGCAGCCTGGGCGGTGATACCCTTCGACGATGGCATGGTGCTGGCCGACATCAATGCCGGGCTGCTCTATATCCTGGCGCTCACCTCGCTGAGCGTCTACGGCATCATCATCGCCGGCTGGGCCTCCAACTCCAAGTATGCCTTTCTCGGCGCCATGCGTTCTGCGGCCCAGATGGTGGCCTATGAGATCGCCATGGGCTTCGCCCTGGTGGGGGTGCTGATGGCCGCCGGCAGCCTCAACCTGGGGGAGATCGTGCGCGCCCAGGATGGCAGTCTGGTGCACTGGTTCTGGCTGCCGCTGCTGCCGCTGTTCTTCGTCTATTTCATCTCCGGGGTGGCGGAGACCAACCGCGCACCTTTTGACGTGGCGGAAGGCGAGTCGGAGATCGTCGCCGGTTTTCATGTGGAATATTCGGGGATGACCTTCGCCCTGTTCTTCCTGGCAGAATATGCCAACATGATCCTGATCGCGGCCCTCACGGCCATCATGTTCATGGGCGGCTGGTTGTCGCCGTTTCAGGGGATCCCCGTTCTGGAAGGCCTGTTCGCCTGGGTGCCGGGCATTGCCTGGCTGCTCATCAAGATGTCCCTGTTCCTGTTCCTGTTTCTGTGGTTCCGGGCCACCTTTCCCCGCTACCGCTATGACCAGATCATGCGCCTCGGCTGGAAGGTATTCATACCCCTGACCATCGCCTGGCTGCTGGTGGTGGGTGTGGCTATCCAGGGGCACCTGGGGCCGTGGTTCGACTAGGATGAGATGACGAGATGAGAAGCATACAGCAGATATTGAAGAGCTTTATCCTGTTGGAGCTGTTTAGGGGCCTGCGCCTGACCGGCAAGTATTTCTTTGCCAAGAAGATCACCGTGCAATATCCGGAGGAGAAGACGCCCATGTCGCCGCGCTTCCGCGGCCGCCATGCCCTGCGCCGTTATGCCAACGGCGAGGAGCGCTGCATCGCTTGCAAGCTGTGCGAGGCGATCTGCCCCGCACTGGCCATCACCATCGAGGCGGAGCCGCGGGAGGACGGTTCGCGGCGCACCACGCGTTATGACATCGATCTGTTCAAGTGCATCTACTGCGGTTTCTGCGAGGAGGCCTGCCCCGTGGATGCCATTGTTGAGACCCGGGAATACGAATATCATTTCGAACAACGCGGCGAGAATGTCATGGACAAGAATGCCTTGCTGGCCATGGGTGACAAGTACGAATCACAGATTGCCGCCGACCGCGCCGCGGACGCCCCCTTTCGTTGAACGGCGGCCGCGAAAAGATAACGATAACAAAGATCTATTATTGATGAATATCGAACCTTTTTTGTTCTATCTCTTTGCCTCGGTGTTGGTGGCTTCCGCTGTCATGGTGATCGCGGTGCGCAACCCGGTGTTCGCGGCCCTGTTTTTGGTGCTGGCCTTCTTCAACAGCGCCGCCCTGTGGCTGCTGCTGGAGGCCGAGTTCCTGGCCCTGGTGTTGGTGCTGGTCTACGTGGGGGCGGTGATGGTGCTGTTCCTGTTCGTAGTGATGATGTTGGACATCAATCTGACCCCGCTGCGTGAGGGCTTCATCAAATTTCTGCCGGTGGGTCTGGTGGTGGCGGTGGTCATGCTGCTGGAGATCGCCGTGGTGGTGGGGCCGGAGAATTTCGGGCTGGAGCAGATCGTGCCGCCGCCCGGCCACGGCGCCGATTACAACAACACGGCAGAACTGGGCAATGTGCTGTACACCGTCTATGCCTATCCCTTCGAGATCGCCTCGGTGATTCTCCTGGTGGCCATCGTGGCGGCCATTACCTTGACCATGCGCCGCCGTCCCCAGGCCAAGTACCAGAATCCTGCCCAGCAGGTACTGGTACGGCGCGAGGACCGGGTGCGGCTGGTCAAGATGAAGTCGGAGAAGGCGGAATAAGGGCCGGCCGGGGACTGCGGCCGTTTTCCATAAAGAACAAGAAACAGACGACAGCTGACGACAATGATCGCATTATCGGATTTCCTTATCCTGGGGGCAGTGCTGTTCTGTATCAGCCTGGCCGGCATCTTCCTGAACCGGAAGAACCTGCTCATCCTGCTGATGGCCATCGAGTTGATGCTGCTGGCGGTGAACATCAATTTCATCGCCTTTTCCCACTACCTGGGGGACAGCGCGGGCCAAGTATTCGTGTTTTTCATTCTTACCGTCGCTGCCGCCGAGGCAGCCATCGGGTTGGCGATCCTGATCGTGCTGTTTCGCAACCGCCGCACGATCAATGTCACGCAACTCGATTCCTTGAAGGGCTAAACAGAGAGACGATATGAAGGGCATCTATCTGACAATTGCACTGGCGCCGCTGGTCGGTTCCATCATCGCCGGTCTGTTGGGGAAAAAGATCGGCAAGGTCGGCGCCCATGGCGTCACCATCGTCGGGGTGGCACTTTCCTTCCTGCTCTCCCTGGTGGTCTTCAAGCATATCGTCCTTGATGGCAACCCGGCCTTCAATGAATCCATCTATACCTGGCTGGTCAGCGACGGCATCCGCCTCGAGATCGGTTTCATGGTCGACCGCCTCACCACCCTGATGATGATGGTGGTGACCTTCGTCTCCCTGATGGTGCACATCTACACCATCGGCTATATGAAGGACGATCCGGGTTATCAGCGTTTCTTCAGCTATATCGCCCTGTTCACCTTTTCCATGCTGATGCTGGTGATGTCCAACAATTTTCTCCAGCTGTTCTTCGGCTGGGAGGCCGTGGGACTGGTTTCCTATCTGTTGATCGGTTTCTGGTATCAGCGCGAGTCGGCCATCTATGCCAATCTCAAGGCCTTTCTGGTCAACAGGGTGGGCGATTTCGGCTTTCTGCTGGGAATTGCCGCCGTACTCATGTATTTCAACAGCCTCGACTATATGGATGTCTTTGGCGCCGCACCCCTGCTGAAGGATGTCACCATCCAGGTGATCCCCGGTAGTGAATGGTCACTGCTGACGGTGATCTGCATCCTGCTGTTCATCGGTGCCATGGGTAAGTCCGCCCAGGTGCCCTTGCATGTGTGGCTGCCCGATTCCATGGAGGGCCCGACCCCCATCTCGGCGTTGATCCATGCCGCCACCATGGTGACCGCCGGTATCTTCATGGTGGCCCGCATGTCGCCGCTCTATGAGTTGTCGGAGACGGCTTTGAGTGTGGTGCTGGTGATCGGCGCCATCACCGCCTTCTCCATGGGATTGCTGGGTATCGTGCAGAACGACATCAAGCGGGTGATCGCCTATTCCACCCTTTCCCAGCTGGGCTATATGACGGTGGCGCTGGGCGCTTCCGCCTACAGCGCAGCAATCTTTCATCTCATGACCCACGCCTTCTTCAAGGCCCTGTTGTTCCTGGCCGCCGGTTCGGTGATCATCGCCATGCACCATGACCAGGATATCCGCAACATGGGCGGCCTGAAGAAATACATGCCCATCACCTACTGGACCTTCCTGATCGGCTCATTGGCGCTGATCGGTTTTCCCGGTACCTCGGGGTTCTTTTCCAAGGATTCCATCATCGAGGCGGTGCATGCCTCTCATATACCGGGTTCGGGTTTTGCCTATGTGGCGGTATTGCTGGGCGTATTCGTGACAGCTTTTTACTCCTTCCGCATGTTTTTCATCGTTTTCCATGGCAAGGAGCGCATGGATGAGCACACCCGCTCGCACCTGCGGGAATCCCCCGCGGTGGTGACCGTGCCCCTGCTGTTGCTGGCGGTGCCCTCGCTGTTGATTGGCGGGATGACCATTGCCCCGCTGTTGTTCGGCGACTATTTCGGCGATGCCATCTATGTTGCCGCTGCCCACGACACCGTGGGCCATATCGGCGAGCATTTCAGCGGTATCCTGAGCTTCATGCTCCATGGCCTCATGGGCGCCCCCTTCTGGCTGGCCCTGGCCGGTCTGAGCAGTGCCTGGTACATCTATCTGCAGCGGCCGGAGTTGGCGGATCACCTCAAGACACGATTCAGTACGCTGTATTGCATCCTGGTGAAGAAATACGGCTTCGATGATTTCAATGAGGCATTCTTTGCCGGCGGCAGCCGCCGCGTGGGACGCCTGTTCTGGCGCGCCGGCGATCAGACGGTCATCGACGGGGTTGCGGTCAACGGCACTGCCAAGAGCATCGGCTGGATCGCCGCCAGGATCAGGCATGCGCAAAGCGGCTTGTTATACCATTATGCCTTTGCCATGATCATCGGCCTGCTGATTCTGATTACCTTTTATGTCTTGGTCTAGCCGGCCCCCTGGTGTCGTCGGGATAGTGAACAATTAGAAATACAATAAGGCGTAGCGAATGTTTTCTGGATTTCCGTTATTGAGTTTGGTGATTTGGCTGCCGATTGCCGGTGGTGTGGCAGCCCTGCTGGTGAGCAGGAGCGGCGACAACAATCTGGTGCGCTGGGTCGCGTTGCTGTTCGCTGTCCTGACATTTCTCCTCTCCATCCCTCTCTATACCGCCTTCGACACCACCACCTTCCACATGCAGTTCGTGGAAAAGAGCGCCTGGATTCCCACCTTCAACATCAATTACCACTTAGGCGTGGATGGCATTTCCATGCCCCTCATCCTGCTCACCACCTTCAGCACCGCGCTTGTGGTGATTGCCTCCTGGGAGGTGATAAAGCTCAAGGTTGCCCAGTATATGGCTGCCTTCCTCATCATGGAGGGGTTGATGAACGGCGTCTTTGCCGCCCTCGATGGCATTCTGTTCTATGTCTTCTGGGAGGCCATGCTGATCCCCATGTTCCTGATCATCGGCATCTGGGGCGGACCGCGGCGCGTGTATGCCGCCTTCAAGTTCTTTCTCTATACCTTTCTGGGCTCGGTGCTGCTGCTGATCGCCTTGCTCTATCTGTTCTTCCAGTCCGATAGTTTCGCGATTCTTGATTTCCATTCTCTGAAGATCGGTCTCAGTGCTCAGATTCTGATCTTCATTGCCTTTTTGGTGGCCTTTGCAGTCAAGATTCCCATGTGGCCAGTACACACCTGGCTGCCTGATGCCCATGTGGAGGCGCCCACTGGCGGTTCGGTGATCCTGGCGGCCATCATGCTCAAGATGGGCGCCTATGGTTTCGCGCGTTTCATGCTGCCCATCACCCCCGATGCCAGCGCCGAGTTGAACGGCTTCATCATCACGCTGTCACTGATCGCAGTGGTCTATATCGCGCTGGTGGCCCTGGTGCAGGAAGACATGAAGAAGCTCATCGCCTATTCCTCCATCTCCCACATGGGATTCGTTACTCTCGGTTTTTTCACCGTGTTTGCCATTGTCGCCAGCAGCGGCGACACCCATGGCGCCGCCATGGGTGTGGAGGGGGCCCTGGTGCAGATGATCTCCCACGGCTTCATTTCCGGCGCCATGTTTCTCTGCGTCGGCGTCATGTATGACCGCATGCACAGCCGCCGCATCAGCGACTATGGCGGGGTGGTCAATACCATGCCGGTGTTTGCCGCCTTCATGGTGCTGTTCGCCCTGGCCAATACCGGGTTGCCGGGCACTTCCGGGTTCGTGGGCGAGTTTCTGGTGATCATGAGCGCCTTCAAGGCCAATTTCTGGTATGCCTTCTTTGCCGCCCTGACCCTGATCCTGGGGGCCGCCTATACCCTATGGATGGTCAAGCGGGTGATCTTCGGCAAGGTGGCCAATGACAAGGTCGCTGGGCTCAGCGATCTCAATCCCCGCGAGGCCCTGGTGCTGGGCTCTCTGGCATTCTTCGTCCTGCTGCTGGGCGTCTGGCCGGATCCCCTGCTGGAGGTGATGCACGCATCGGTGGGCCATCTGCTGGAACAGGCCACCAGTTCGAAACTGTAATAACAAGTTCTAACGGAAAGTGCTGAATAGATGATTTTCGAAATCCCCAACTTTGTTCCGGCCCTGGCGGAGATCTTCGTCCTTGCCATGGCCTGCGTGGTGCTGATCGTCGATCTGTTTCTCAATGAACGGAACCGGGTGATCACCTATCTGCTTGCCCAGGCAACCCTGTTGGGGGCGGCCGTGCTGACCGTCAGCCTGCACAGCGCCAGCATGGAAATGACCTTCAACGGCAGCTTCATCAGAGACGCCATGAGTGACGTGCTCAAGGTCTTCATCTATCTGGTGACGGCTGTGGTATTTCTCTATTCCCGCGAGTATCTCGTGGTGCGGCGCCTGTTCAAGGGCGAATTCTTCGTACTCGGCCTGTTTGCCGTGCTGGGCATGATGATGATGGTCTCCGCCCACAGCCTGCTGACCATCTATCTGGGGCTGGAACTGCTGTCCCTGTCCCTCTATGCCATGGTTGCCCTGCATCGCGACTCGGTACCGGCCTCCGAAGCAGCCATGAAATATTTCATTCTCGGTGCCATCGCCTCTGGCATGCTGCTCTATGGCATGTCCCTGCTCTATGGTGCCACCGGCAGCCTGGATATCGCGGTCATTGCCGACACTGTCCGCCAGAGTTCCAGCGATGACACCGTACTGCGCCTGGGGCTGACCTTCATTATCGTAGCGCTGGCCTTCAAACTGGGCGCCGTCCCCTTTCATATGTGGATTCCCGATGTCTATCACGGGGCGCCCACGCCGGTCACCCTGTTCATCGGTTCTGCGCCCAAGATCGCGGCCTTTGCCATGGTGATGCGCCTCTTGGTGGACGGCTTGGGCGGCATGCACATGCAGTGGCAGGACATGCTGGTGATCCTGGCAGCGTTGTCCATTGCCGCCGGTAATGTCATTGCCATCGCCCAGCGCAATATCAAGCGCATGCTGGCCTATTCCACCATTTCCCACGTCGGTTTCCTGTTCCTGGGTATCCTGGCCGGGGGCGAGGGTGGCAATTCCGGTGCCATGTTCTATATCCTGGTCTATACCCTGATGTCTCTGGGGGCCTTTGGCATGATCATCCTGCTCAGCCGCGCCGGTTTCGAGGCCGATGAGATCGAGGACTTCAAGGGGCTCAACGAACGCAGCCCCTGGTTTGCCTTCATGATGCTGATCCTGATGTTCTCCATGGCCGGTGTGCCGCCCACGGTGGGCTTCTATGCCAAGCTCTCGGTGCTGAGTGCAGTGGTGGATGCCGGGTTGGTGTGGCTGGCGGTGTTTGCCGTGATCTTCTCCGTGATTGGTGCCTTCTATTATCTGCGCGTCATCAAATACATGTATTTCGACAAGCCCGATGACAGCACTCCCCTGGAGAGTACCTTCGATATGCGCGCGGTGATGAGCGCCAACGGACTGGTGGTGCTCGCCCTGGGCCTGTACCCCGGCGCGCTCATGGCCTTGTGCGTGACGGCCCTGCGCTAGATCCTGCCGATCTTCGTGACAAGCTGCCGTGTCTGGCCCGCCATGAAGTCACGGCAGGCGGCGGCATTTACCCCTTTGTTCGAATGAGCTACAGTCTCTGCAATGCGTATTCTGATTAGCAATGACGACGGCTACCGGGCGCCGGGGCTGGCCTGTCTGGCAGCGGTTCTGCGTAAATATGCCACCATCGATGTCGTCGTCCCCGACCGCGACCGCAGCGGCGCCAGCAATTCCCTGACCCTGGAAAATCCCATCCGCGCCACTGAACTGGAGAATGGTTTTATCCGCGTCAACGGCACGCCCACCGACTGCGTCCATCTCGCCATCACCGGCCTGCTGGCCGAAGAGCCGGACATGGTAGTCGCCGGCATCAATGCCGGCGCCAATCTGGGGGATGACGTGCTCTATTCCGGTACCGTGGCTGCGGCCATGGAAGGGCGCTTCCTCGGATTTCCCGCTGTAGCGATATCCCTGGCAGGCACTGAGCATGAGCATTTCCAGACTGCGGCGAGGGTTGCCGAGGTGATGGTCAGACATCTGCAGGCAGAGTCTCTGCCGGCTGATATCATCCTCAATGTCAATGTACCGGATGTGCCGTGGGAGCAGCTGGCGGGTTTTCAGGCCACCCGCCTTGGCCATCGTCACAAGGCGGAAGCGGTGATCAAGGCGCGCGATCCCCGCGGCAGGCCGATCTACTGGGTCGGCCCGTCCGGCCCGGAGCAGGACGCCGGACCGGGAACCGATTTTCATGCCGTGAGGAACAACTGCGTTTCCATCACCCCCTTGCAGATCGACCTCACCCGGCACAGTGCTCTGGAACTGACAGGACACTGGCTGGCAGGGATGGACTGCCCATGACCAGTCGTCTGCAGGGAATCGGGATGACTTCCCAGCGCACCCGCAACCGTCTCATCGAACGCCTCGCCCGCGAGGGGATCCAGAGCCATGCCGTGCTGGAGGCCATGCGTGAGACCCCGCGCCACATCTTCGTGGATGAGGCCCTGGAGAGCCGCGCCTATGAAGACAGCGCATTGCCCATCGGCCATGGCCAGACTATTTCCCAACCCTATATCGTGGCACGGATGACGGAGGCGCTGCTGCGCGACGGTCCTCTCAAGCGGGTTTTGGAGATCGGCACCGGTTCCGGTTATCAGGCTGCGGTGCTGGCGCGCCTGGTGGACGAGGTCTACACGGTGGAGCGGGTCGATGCCCTGCAGCGCAAGGCGCGGAGCCGCTTCCGCGAGCTGGGACTGCGCAATGTGCGACTCAAGCATTGCGATGGCAAGCTGGGCTGGTCTGGTTACGCCCCCTTCGACGGCATCATGGCCACTGCGGCACCCACTGAGATTCCACTGGCACTGCTGGAGCAGCTGGCCATGGGGGGGCGGCTGGTGATCCCCGTGGGGCGCCAGGGCGCGCAGCGCCTGATCCTCATTAGCCGCACGCCGGAAGCCTACCAACAGGAGGTGCTGGAGGCGGTCAGTTTCGTGCCCCTGGTGGCGGGTGAGCGTTAGGCCGGTGGCCTTGTCCTTGTCGTTGGCCGGGATGATGGAGGTTGAACGCTAGGCATGTTCTCCTCTCTCTATGCCAGGGTCATCCAGTGGGCGGGACATCGTCATGCGCCTTGGTATCTGGCGCTGCTGAGTTTTGCCGAAGCCTCCTTTTTCCCCATTCCCCCCGATGTGATGCTGGTGCCCATGACTCTGGCCCAGCGCCGCCGCGCCTGGTTCTACGCCACTTTGGCCACGTTGGCTTCCGCCGTCGGGGGCATCGCCGGTTATCTGATCGGGATGCTGGCCTTCGATTTCGTTGAGCCCCTGATTCGCAATGGCGGTTATTGGCCGGCCTATCTGCAGGCCAGGAACTGGTTTGATGAATGGGGGGTGGTGGTGGTCTTGGTGGCAGGCTTTTCTCCCATTCCCTACAAGGTCTTCACCATCACGGCTGGTGCTGTCGCCATGGCCTTTGTGCCCTTTGTCATTGCCTCGATCGTTGGCCGCGGGGCCCGTTTCTTTCTGGTGGCAGCACTGATCTACTGGGGCGGGGAGCGCATGGATCGCTTTTTGCGCAACTATATCGACCGGGTCGGTTGGTTGCTGCTGGTGATTGTGGCGGTCGTGTACTTTCTCATGCGCTGAACAGTGGCGAGGTGTTGTGTGTCCATGTCACCGGCAGTGCGTCTTACAGCAGTATTTATAGGGTTGGCCTTGCTGGGCGCCTGTGGCAGTTTCGGCGACCATGTGGTCTCGAAAGGCGAGACGCTCTATTCCATCAGCTGGCGTTATGGACAGGATTACCGCCAGCTGGCGGCGTGGAACCATATTCCGCCACCCTATATCATTCACCAGGGGCAGCGTCTGCGTCTGACGCCCCCCGGCAGCATGAAATCCGCACAGCCGCCACTACAGAAAAAAGACGGCACACCCCGGCAGCAGCAAAAAAGGAAGAAACCCGCAGCACAGGCGGCGCAGCGCCCCGCACCGGCCGCGCCGCAGCAAAAGCGCATCTTAAGCTGGAGTTGGCCCGCCGAGGGTTCTCTGATCAGCCGCTTCTCCGCCAAGAAGCCGGGGAGAAAAGGCATCGATATCGCCGGCCATGCGGGTGCGGCGGTGAAGGCCGCGGCTGCGGGGCGGGTGGTCTACAGCGGCAGCGGCATTCAGCGTTACGGCAACCTGCTGATCATCAAACACAATGACAAATACCTGAGCGCTTACGCCCACAACCGGCGTTTGTTGGTGCAGGAAGGGACGCTGGTGAAACAGGGGCAGCGGATTGCCGAGATGGGCCGCAGCGGCACAGGTGTCGGCCGGGTAATGCTGCACTTCGAGATCCGGGCCGATGGGGTGCCCGTGGATCCGCTGGCCTATCTGCCAGTGAAAAAGGTGAGGGGTGAGGAGTGAGGCGTGAGGTGATGTTTCCGTGTCTCACTGAAACGGGGTTGAGAGAGGAATATCGATGTTGAGGAGAGTTGCTTTACTGATCGTCTTGGCGTTGCTGCTGCCGGCTATGACCGCCCATGCCAGGCATTTCAAGGTCTATGGTTACCAGACGCCGGAGGCCGGAGAAACGGAGTTGGTGTACTGGACCGACTACGTGGCGCACTCGGATGTCACCATGGACTTCTTTGGGGCAACAGGGGTGAAGCGGGAAAAGTTGTGGTCCCATACCCTGGAAGTGGAATACGGTCTCACCGACCGTCTGACCATGGCCGCCTACGCGGATTTCGAGAAGCCCGCCGGTGAGGACTTCAAGTTCGTTCAGGCGCGGGTGGTGGCGGCCCGCTACCGTTTCGGGGAGCCGGGAGCGCGTTATTTCGACAGCGCCATCTATGTGGAATATTACCTGCCCAAACCTGCCTGGCAGAACCGGGCGCGGGAGAAGATCGAAGTTCGCCTGATCCTGGAAAAAGACATCAACGGCAAGACTCTGAAATTGAATCCCAAGTTTGAGAAGCTGACCAGCGGTCCGGGGGTGGATGAAGGCCTGGAGTTCGAATATGGCGCCAGTCTTTACAGTCCCTGGTCAGGACGTTTTCAATGGGGCCTGGAACTGTACGGCAGCGTAGGCGAGTTGGTGGACATCAAGCCACTCGATGAACA
>CAYRLE010000077.1:0-12461 GCA_964425105.1 uncultured Gammaproteobacteria bacterium
TCGCGATCCGCGAGGGTGGCCGCACCGTGGGTGCCGGCGTGGTGTCGAAGATTATTGAGTGATATGAGTGAGGAGTGAGGTGTTAGGAGTGAGGAGTGAGGTGATGGAGATTCTCCTTACGCCTAACGCCTCACCCCTCACGTGATTTAGGCCAGTAGCTCAATTGGCAGAGCGGCGGTCTCCAAAACCGCAGGTTGGGGGTTCGATTCCCTCCTGGCCTGCCATGCCTATGGGCGCTTCCCGAACAAGGCGAGCAAAGTAATCTATGGTAGATAACATCAAGTTTGTGTTGGCGCTGCTGATCATCGGCGCTGCACTGGGCGGCTTCTACTATTATGGCGACCAGTCGCTGCTGCTGCGCGTCGTGGTGCTGGTGGCGGCTGCGGGCGTATCCGCGGCGATATTCTTTCAGACGGCGCAGGGCCGCCAGCTGTGGGGTTTCTTCGGCGATGCCAAACTCGAGGTGCGCAAAGTTGTCTGGCCCACCCGCAAGGAAACGGTGCAGACGACTCTGATCGTGGTGGCCATGGTGATCGTCGTGGCAATGATTTTATGGACGTTCGATATGTTTCTGACCTGGGCGGTGAAGCTGCTGACGGGCCAGGGAGGCTGATGACTGATGGCGAAGCGTTGGTATGTGGTGCATGTCTATTCCGGTTATGAACAGCAGGCGATTCGCTCCCTGAAGGAACGCATCAAGCACAGTGGCATGGAGGACAAGTTCGGCGAGATCCTGGTGCCCACCGAGGAAGTGGTGGAGATGCGCGGTGGCCAGAAGCGCAAGAGCGACCGAAAATTCTTCCCTGGTTACGTGCTGATCCAGATGGAGATGGATGAAGACACCTGGCATCTGGTGAAAGAGGTGCCTAAGGTGATGGGTTTCATCGGCGGCACCAGCGACAAGCCGGCACCCATTTCCGACAAAGAGGCGCAGCGTATCATGGACCGTATCGAGGAGGGGGCCACCAAGCCTCGTCCCAAGGTGCTGTTCGAGCCGGGCGAGGTGGTGCGGGTCACCGAGGGCCCGTTTGCCGATTTCAATGGCGTGGTGGAAGAAGTCAACTATGACAAGAGCCGGCTGCGCGTGGCGGTGACCATCTTTGGTCGTTCAACGCCGGTGGAACTGGAGTTCGGCCAGGTGGAGAAGAGCTGATTTAGGGTGAGGCGTGAGGCGCAAGGTGTGAGGCGGTGCGGCAGGCGCGCCTCACACCTTGCGCCTCACACCTCACGTAACACAAAACGGGGAGCCGCAAGGCGTTTGAACCCGGGAGCAGGAGCAAATGGCAAAGAAGATCGAAGCATATATCAAGTTGCAGGTGGGCGCCGCACAGGCGAACCCCAGTCCGCCGGTGGGTCCGGCGCTGGGCCAGCATGGCGTCAATATTATGGAATTCTGCAAGGCGTTCAACGCCAAGACCCAGGGCATGGAGCCCGGTCTGCCCATTCCAGTGGTGATCACGGTCTATTCCGACCGCAGCTTTTCCTTCATCACCAAGACGCCGCCGGCGTCGGTGTTGCTGCGCAAGGCCGCTGGCATCCCCAAGGGCAGTCCTACACCCAACACCAAGAAGGTGGCCAAGGTGAACCGCGCCCAGCTGGAAGAGATCGCCCAGACCAAGATGCAGGACATGACCGCCGCCGATATGGATGCGGCGGTGCGCACCATTGCCGGCAGTGCGCGCAGCATGGGCATCGAGACGGAGGGGGTTTGAGATGGCCAAGCTGAGCAAGCGCATGCGCGCGATCCGCGAGAAGGTGGAGCCGGGCAAGCTCTACGGCATCGACGAGGCCCTGCAGCTGTTGAAGGAACTGTCTTCCGTCAAGTTCGATGAGTCGGTAGAGGTCAGCGTCAATCTGGGTGTGGACCCCCGCAAGTCCGACCAGGTGGTGCGGGGCGCCACTGTGCTGCCCAATGGTACCGGCAAGACGGTGCGGGTAGCGGTCTTCGCCCAGGGCGAGAATGCCGAAGCCGCCAAGGCCGCCGGCGCCGACATCGTGGGCTTCGAGGATCTGGCCGAGGCCGTGAAGGCCGGCAATCTCGATTTCGACATCGTCATCGCTACCCCCGATGCCATGCGTGTCGTGGGTCAGCTGGGGCAGATCCTGGGCCCGCGTGGCCTGATGCCCAACCCCAAGGTGGGTACGGTGACGCCAGATGTCGCCACCGCTGTCAAGAACGCCAAGGCAGGGCAGGTCCAGTACCGCACCGACAAGGGCGGTATCGTCCATTGTGCCATCGGCAAGGTGAGCTTTGATGCGGCCGCCCTGCGCGAGAATCTGCAGACCTTGCTGGAGGCCCTGCGCAAGGCCAAACCCAGTACTGCGAAAGGCGTCTACATGAAGAAAGTGACGGTCTCCACCACCATGGGGCCCGGTGTAATTGTGGATCAGGCGTCTCTCAGCGTCTGAGCCGGAAGATTTTGTAAGAACTTTGGGACTCTCGGGCGACGTTCCGCTGTTGGGACGCTACCCGGGGGACGTCAAAGACCGTAGGTGCGCCGATATTTCCGGTTGCTTAATGGGGCTCAGCCCCGGCCTACGCAGACGGTGCAACCCGAGCAGGATTCATACCTGGCGACGGTCGCCGTGTTGGGGGGATGCCTTGAGGCATCCTGTGAAAAGTCTCTGATGGGAGCAGGCGCTTTGCCTCGCTATACCATCAGTCGTTTCAGGAGGTGAACATTTGTTAACCCTTGAAGACAAAAAGGCAATCGTTGCCGATGTGGCCCAGCGGGCCGGAGCCGCCTATTCCGCCATTGCGGCTGAGTATCGCGGCCTGACCGTCGCCGACATGACCGACCTGCGCCGTAATGCGCGTGAGGCAGGCATCTACGTACGGGTGGTAAAGAATACGCTGGCACGGCGCGCTCTGGAGAATACCGAGTTCGACTGTATGCGTGAGTCCCTGTCGGGGCCTCTGCTGCTGGCGTTTTCCGGCGAGGAGCCGGCAGCCCCAGCCCGGGTGCTGACGGAGTTTGCCAAGGAGCACGACCAGCTGGTGATCAAGGTGGTCGCGCTGCGCGGCAAGCTGCTGGAGGTGGCAGATGCTGAGCGCCTGGCGAAGATGCCCACCAAGGACGAGGCCATCGGCATGCTCATGGCAGTGATGAAGGCGCCGGTCGAAAAACTGGCCCGCACCCTCGCCGAGCCTGCCAACAAGCTGGCCCGGACTCTGGCGGCAGTCCGCGAGCAGAAAGAGGCCGCTTAACCGCGGCCAGGCAACGGTATTCAGGTATAAGACATATTCAACTATTTGATTTCAGGAGAACTAACAATGGCAGTCAGTACTGAAGAAATTCTGGAAACCATCTCCAACATGACCGTGTTGGAGGTCGTTGATCTGATCAATGCAATGGAAGAGAAGTTTGGTGTTTCGGCCGCTGCCGTGGCCGCTGTGGCTGCCCCCGCTGCCGGCGGTGGCGAGGCCGCGGCTGCCGAGGAGCAGACCGAATTCGACGTCATTCTCACCAGCTTCGGTGACAAGAAGGTCGGTGTCATCAAGGCGGTGCGCGCCATCACCGGTCTGGGCCTGAAGGAGGCCAAGGAACTGGTGGAAGGCGCGCCTTCCACTGTGAAGGAAGGCATCTCCAAGGATGAGGCCGAGGAAATCAAGAAGCAGCTGGAGGAAGCAGGCGCATCTGTTGAGCTCAAATAAGCGCATCTGCCGTTTGACAGTAGTTTCGATCCAGCCGGAAAAGGCTGGTGGCCAATCGTGGCCGCCAGCCTATTTCCCTATGGATTTTGTGTGATCTATCATCGATAATGGCAATCCGTCAGGCCTGCCATTTGACAATCAACAAGTGCTGAGGAACCCCCATGGCATACACCTATACCGAGAAAAAGTGTATTCGCAAGGATTTTGGTAAGCGGTCCAGCGTACTCAAGGTGCCCTACCTGCTGGAAACCCAGCTGCAATCCTACCGTACTTTCCTGCAGGCGGATACCCACCCCGGACAGCGCGCCGACCAGGGACTGGAAGCCGCTTTCCGCTCGGTGTTTCCCATCGTCAGCTATTCCGGCAATGCCGCCCTGGAATATGTCAGTTACGAATTGGGCACGCCGACCTTCGACGTCAAGGAATGCCAGCTGCGAGGTGTAACCTACTCGGCGCCCATGAAGGTCAAGGTGCGCCTGGTGATCTATGACAAGGAGTCGCCGGCCAATGCCAAGGTGGTGAAGGACATTCGCGAGCAGGAGGTCTACATGGGCGAGATCCCGCTCATGACCGGCAACGGCACCTTCGTGATCAACGGCACCGAGCGGGTGGTGGTCTCCCAGCTGCACCGTTCCCCCGGCGTGTTCTTCGATCATGACAAGGGCAAGACCCATTCCTCCGGCAAGGTGCTCTACTCCGCGCGCGTGATTCCCTACCGCGGTTCCTGGCTGGACTTCGAATTCGACCCCCTGGACTGCGTCTTCGTGCGCATCGACCGGCGCCGCAAGCTGCCGGCCACCATCCTGCTGCGCGCCCTGGGTTACAACAACGAGCAGATGCTCGGCAAATTCTTCGACACAAATACCCTGCATTTCAAGAAGGATGGTATTACCTTGGACATCGTGCCGGAGCGCCTGCGTGGCGAGACCCTGCCCTTCGAGGTCAAGGGTCCGCGCGGCAAGGTGATCGTGGAGGCCGGGCGCCGCGTCACCGCGCGCCATATCCGCGAGATGGAGAAGGCCGCCATCACCAGTTTCGAGGTGCCCCGCGAATACGTCATCGGCAAGGTGATCGCCCATGACATCATCGACCAGGATACCGGCGAGGTGATCGCCGAGGCCAACAGCGAGATCACTGCCGAACTGCTGGACCAACTCATCGAGGCCGGCCTCAAGGAACTGCAGGTCCTGTATGTCAATGAACTGGACTGCGGTCCCTTCATCTCCGACACCCTGCGCATCGACCAGACCCGCACCCGCCTCGAGGCGCTGGTGGAGATCTACCGCATGATGCGTCCCGGCGAGCCGCCCACCAAGGAGGCGGCGGAACTGCTGTTCCACAACCTGTTCTTCAATCCCGACCGCTACGACCTGTCCGCCGTAGGGCGCATGAAATTCAATCTGCGCATCGGCCGCGACAGCGAGAAGGGGCCGGGCATCCTCTACGATGGCATCTACTTCAGTCAGCGCAATGACGAGGCCGCCAAGGCCCTGTGCGAGGAATACGGCGACATGTCCGATATCCTCGATGCCCTCAAGGTGCTGATCGACATCAAGAACGGCAAGGGCCTGGTGGATGACATCGACCATCTGGGCAACCGCCGGGTGCGTTGCGTGGGTGAGATGGTGGAAAACCAGTTCCGCCTCGGCCTGGTGCGCGTGGAACGGGCAGTGAAGGAGCGCCTGGCGCTGGCAGAAAGCGAGGGACTGATGCCCCAGGAGATGATCAACGCCAAGCCGGTGACCGCGGTGATCAAGGAGTTTTTCGGTTCCAGCCAGCTGTCGCAGTTCATGGATCAGAACAATCCGCTCTCCGAGGTGACCCACAAGCGGCGCATCTCGGCACTGGGCCCCGGCGGCCTGACCCGCGAGCGGGCCGGTTTCGAGGTGCGCGACGTGCATCCCACCCACTATGGCCGGGTCTGTCCCATCGAGACCCCGGAAGGGCCCAACATCGGCCTGATCAATTCCATGTCGGTGTATGCCCGTACCAATGAGTATGGCTTCCTGGAAACCCCCTACCGCAAGGTGGTGGATGGCCGGGCCAGCGACGAGATCGTCTATCTGTCGGCGATCGAAGAGTGCGACTACGTGATCGCCCAGGCCAGCGCGGCCCTGGACGAAAAGGGCCGCCTGCTGGAGGAGCTGGTGTCCTGCCGGCACCAGAACGAATTCACCCTGAAGTCTCCCGACCAGGTGCAGTACATGGACGTGGCGCCCATGCAGATCGTCTCGGTGGCCGCCTCCCTGATCCCCTTCCTGGAACACGATGACGCCAACCGTGCCCTCATGGGATCCAACATGCAGCGCCAGGCCGTGCCCACGCTGCGTGCCGAGAAGCCCCTGGTGGGTACCGGCATGGAACGCACCGTGGCCATCGACTCCGGTGTCACCGTGGTGGCCTCCCGTGGCGGCACTGTGGAATCCGTCGATGCCGGGCGCATGGTGGTGCGGGTCAACGATGAGGAGGCCGCCCACGGCGAACCCGGGGTGGACATCTACAATCTCACCAAATACACCCGCTCCAACCAGAACACCTGCATCAACCAGAAGCCGCTGGTGAAGCCCGGCGATGTCATCGCCAGGGGCGATGTGCTGGCGGATGGCTCCTCCACCGATATGGGTGATCTGGCCCTGGGGCAAAACATGCTGGTGGCCTTCATGCCCTGGAACGGCTACAACTTCGAGGACTCCATCCTGATCTCCGAGCGGGTGGTGGAGGAGGACCGCTACACCTCCATCCATATCGAGGAGATCACCTGCGTGGCCCGCGACACCAAACTGGGGCCGGAGGAGATCACCTGCGACATCCCCAATGTGGGCGAGAGTGCCCTGGCAAAGCTGGACGAGTCCGGCATCGTCTACATCGGCGCCGAGGTGGGTCCTGGCGACATCCTTGTGGGCAAGGTGACCCCCAAGGGCGAGACCCAGCTGACCCCTGAGGAGAAGCTGCTCCGCGCCATCTTCGGCGAGAAGGCCTCCGACGTGAAGGACACGTCGGCCCGGGTGCCGTCGGGGATGGCCGGCACCGTGATCGACGTGCGCGTCTTCACCCGCGACGGCGTGGAGAAGGATGCGCGCGCCCTGGCCATCGAGAAGGCGGAACTGGAGCGCATCAAGAAGGACCTCAATGACGAATACCGCATTCTGGAAGAGGACATCTTCCAGCGCGTGGAGAAGCTGCTCGTGGGCAAGGCCGCCGACGGCGGCCCCAAGGGGCTCAAGGCCGGCGCCAAGATCACCAAGACCTATCTGGCTGACGTGCCGCGCGAGAAGTGGTTCGAGATCCGTCTCAAGAACGACGACGCCAACAAGCAGCTGGAGCAACTCAACAACCAGCGCAAGCAGCAGAAGAAGCTCTACGACGCCAAGCTGGAAGAGAAGCGCGGCAAGTTGACGGCGGGCGACGATCTGGCCCCTGGCGTGCTGAAGATGGTGAAGGTCTATCTGGCCGTGAAGCGCCGCATGCAGCCCGGCGACAAGATGGCCGGGCGCCACGGCAACAAGGGCGTGGTGTCCATGATCGTGCCGGTGGAGGACATGCCCTATATGGAGGACGGCACCCCCGTGGACATCGTCCTCAACCCCCTCGGTGTGCCCTCGCGCATGAACGTGGGGCAGGTGCTGGAAACCCACCTGGGATGGGCCGCCAAGGGCCTGGGCAAGAAGATCGGCGAGATGTACGAATCCCGTCAGAAGGCTGCGGATATCCGCAAGTTCCTGGATAAACTCTATAATGTCAGTGGTAAGAAGGAAGATCTTTCCACCCTGACGGATGAGGAGATCCTGGATCTGGCTGGCAATCTGCGCCGCGGCGTGCCCATGGCCACACCGGTGTTCGATGGCGCCAGGGAAGATGAGATCAAGGCCATGCTGGAAATGGCCGATCTGCCCACCACTGGGCAGACCACGCTCTACGACGGCCGTACCGGCGAGGCCTTCGAGCGCTCCGTCACCGTGGGCTACATGTACATGCTCAAGCTCAACCACTTGGTGGATGACAAGATGCATGCCCGTTCCACCGGACCCTACAGTCTGGTGACCCAGCAGCCCCTGGGCGGCAAGGCCCAGTTCGGCGGCCAGCGCTTCGGCGAGATGGAGGTCTGGGCCCTGGAGGCCTACGGCGCCGCCTATACCCTCCAGGAGATGCTGACGGTCAAGTCCGATGATGTCCAGGGCCGTACCGCCATGTACAAGAACATCGTCGATGGCGACCACCGCATGAACCCCGGGATGCCGGAGTCCTTCAACGTGCTGCTGAAGGAAATCCGCGCCCTGGGTATCGATGTGGAACTGGAATAAACAGCCCACCGCTGCCGGTGAGGTTTGTGTACCCAGTCCATGAGAATTAATTGAGCAGGAGACAAGGCGTTGAAAAATCTACTCAACTTGTTGAAGCAGCAGGGACAGGTCGATGAATTTGATTCTATTCGGATCGGATTGGCATCGCCCGCGAAGATTCGCTCCTGGTCCTATGGCGAGGTCAAGAAGCCCGAGACCATCAACTACCGGACCTTCAAACCCGAGCGCGACGGCCTGTTCTGCGCTAAGATCTTCGGTCCCCTGAAGGACTACGAATGTCTGTGCGGCAAGTACAAGCGCCTCAAGCACCGCGGCGTGATCTGTGAGAAGTGCGGTGTCGAAGTGACCGTCACCAAGGTGCGCCGCGAGCGCATGGGCCACATCGAGCTGGCCAGCCCGGTGGCCCATATCTGGTTCCTCAAGTCCCTGCCGTCGCGCATGGGCCTGCTGCTGGACATGACCTTGCGCGACATCGAGCGGGTGCTCTATTTCGAGGCCTTCGTGGTCATCGACCCCGGTCTCACCCAGCTGGAACGCGGCCAGCTGCTCACCGACGAGGCCTACCTGGACGCCATCGAGGAATATGGCGACGACTTCGACGCACGCATGGGCGCCGAGGCCGTCTTCGAACTGCTACGCTCCCTGGACATCAAGACTGAAGTGGTGCAGCTGCGCGAGGAGATCGCCGCCGCCGGCTCCGAGACCAAGATCAAGAAACTCAGCAAGCGCCTCAAGCTGATGGAGGCCTTCCTCGCCTCCGGCAACAAGCCGGAGTGGATGGTGATGTCGGTGCTGCCGGTGCTGCCGCCCGAGTTGCGCCCCCTGGTGCCCCTGGATGGCGGCCGCTTCGCCACCTCCGACCTCAACGACCTGTACCGCCGCGTCATCAACCGCAACAACCGCTTGAAGCGGCTCCTGGACCTTAACGCTCCCGATATCATCGTGCGCAACGAGAAGCGCATGCTGCAGGAGGCCGTGGACGCCCTGCTGGACAACGGACGCCGCGGCAAGGCCATCACCGGCACCAGCAAGCGCCCCCTGAAATCCCTGGCGGACATGATCAAGGGCAAGCAGGGGCGCTTCCGCCAGAACCTGCTGGGCAAGCGCGTGGACTACTCGGGCCGTTCCGTGATCGTGGTGGGCCCGACCCTGCGCCTGCACCAGTGCGGCCTGCCCAAGAAGATGGCCCTGGAACTGTTCAAGCCCTTCATCTTCAGCAAGGTGGAGCGCCGCGGCCTGGCCACTACCATCAAGGCCGCCAAGAAGCTGGTGGAGAAGGAAGGCCCGGAGGTTTGGGATATCCTCGACGAGGTGATCCGCGAACATCCGGTGATGTTGAACCGCGCCCCCACCCTGCACCGCCTGGGTATCCAGGCCTTCGAGCCGGTGCTCATCGAGGGCAAGGCCATCCAGCTGCATCCCCTGGTGTGCACAGCCTTCAACGCCGACTTCGACGGCGACCAGATGGCGGTTCACGTGCCGCTGTCCCTGGAGGCCCAGCTGGAGGCGCGCGCGCTGATGATGTCCTCCAACAACATCCTCTCGCCGGCCAATGGCGAGCCCATCATCGTGCCCTCGCAGGACGTGGTGCTGGGGCTCTACTACATGACTCGCGAGAAGATCAATGTGCCCGGCGAGGGTATGGCTTTCAGTGATATCTGGGAGGTGCATCGTGCCTATGAGAGCCGCAATGTGGACTTGCATGCCAAGATCAAGGTGCGCATCCAGGAGGTATTGCTGGACAACGGCGAGCGTCAGGAGCGCACCCGGGTGGTGGATACCACCGTGGGACGCGCCCTGCTGTTCGAGATCGTGCCTGATGGCCTGCCCTTCGAACTCATCAACCGGGATATGACCAAGAAGGCCATCTCCAACCTGGTCAACGAGTGCTACCGCAAGGTGGGCCTGAAGGAGACCGTGATCTTCGCCGACAAGCTGATGTATACCGGTTTCGCCAATGCCACCCGCTCCGGCGTCTCCATCGGCGTCAACGATATGATCATTCCGGACGAGAAGACCGAGATCATCAATGCCGCCGAGCGTGAAATCAAGGATATCGAAAACCAGTACACATCCGGTCTGGTCACCAACGGCGAGCGCTACAACAAGGTGGTGGACATCTGGTCCCATACCAACGACCAAGTGGCCAAGGCCATGATGGACAAGCTGGGCAGCGAAGTGGCCCGTGATGCAGAAGGCAAGGAAGTCCGGGTAAAGTCCTTCAATTCCATCTTTATGATGGCCGACTCCGGGGCCCGTGGCAGCGCCGCCCAGATCCGCCAGCTGGCGGGGATGCGCGGCCTGATGGCCAAGCCCGACGGCTCCATCATCGAGACGCCTATTACCGCCAATTTCCGCGAGGGGCTGGATGTGCTGCAGTACTTCATCTCCACCCATGGTGCCCGCAAGGGCTTGGCCGATACCGCGCTGAAGACCGCCAACTCGGGTTATCTGACCCGGCGCCTGGTGGACGTGGCCCAGGATCTGGTGATCACCGAAGTGGACTGCGGCACTCAGCGCGGCCTCACCATGCACCATATCATCGAGGGCGGCGAAATCGTCGAATCCCTCAATACCCTGGTGCTGGGTCGCGTAGTGGCCGAGGATGTGTTGATGCCGGGCAGTGCGGACGAGGTGTTCCTCCCCGCCGGCACCCTGCTGGATGAGCACTGGGCGCAGCGCGTGGAGGAAGAGGGCATCGAGCAGATCAAGGTGCGCTCGCCCATCACCTGCGAGACCCGTTACGGCATTTGCTCCACCTGCTACGGGCGCGACCTGGCGCGCGGTCACCGCGTCAACAACGGCGAGGCGGTGGGTGTGATCGCCGCCCAGAGTATCGGTGAACCCGGCACCCAGCTGACCATGCGCACCTTCCACATCGGTGGCGCGGCCTCCCGTGCCGTGGCTGCCAACAGCGTGCAGATCAAGACCACCGGTACGGTGCGTCTCCACAACATCAAGCTGGTGGAGAACGTCAGCGGCCTCCAGGTGGCGGTGTCCCGCTCCGGTGAACTGGCGGTGCTGGACAGCACCGGCCGTGAGCGTGAGCGCTACAAGATCCCCTATGGCGCCACCCTGACGGTGAAAGATGGCGACCAAGTGGAGGCCGGCCAAGTGCTGGCCACCTGGGATCCCCATACCCATCCGGTGGTCACCGAGGTGGCGGGCCGCCTCCAGTACAGCGACATCGTGGACGGCGTCACCGTGCAGCGCTATACCGATGAAGTGACCGGCCTGTCCAGTCTCGTGGTCACCGATCCCAAGAGCCGCGGTATGGCAGCCAAGGACCTGCGTCCCATGGTGAAGATCGTGGACGAGAGCGGCAAGGAACTGTGCTTCGCCGGCACCGACATTCCGGCAGTGTACTACCTGCCGGCGGGCGCCATCATCAATATCGAAGACGGCGCCGAGGTGAACGTGGGTGACGTGGTTGCCCGTATTCCCCAGGAGTCCTCCAAGACCCGCGACATCACCGGTGGTCTGCCTCGGGTGGCGGACCTGTTCGAGGCCCGCAAGCCCAAGGACCCGGCGATCCTGGCCGATATCTCGGGCACCGTGGGCTTCGGCAAGGAGACCAAGGGCAAGCAGCGCCTGGTGCTCGTGGCCCCCGATGGCGAGACCAAGGAGACCCTGATTCCCAAGTGGCGCCACATCACGGTCTTCGAAGGTGAGCATGTGGAGCGTGGCGAAGTGGTGGTGGACGGTGAGTTTTCGCCCCATGACATCCTGCGTCTGCTGGGGGTGGAGGCGCTGGCCAACTATATCGTCAAGGAGGTGCAGGATGTCTATCGCCTGCAGGGCGTGAAGATCAACGACAAGCACATCGAGGTCATCGTGCGCCAGATGCTGCGCAAGGTCGAGGTCAGCGATCCGGGTGATACCAACTTCCTCAAGGGGGATCAGGTGGAGCGCGCGCGCATCCTACAGGAGAACGAGAAGATGCTGGCCGAGGGCAAGCAGCCGGCTCAGTACGAGAACATGCTGCTGGGTATCACCAAGGCCTCGCTGGCCACCGAGTCCTTCATCTCCGCGGCCTCCTTCCAGGAGACCACGCGGGTACTGACAGAGGCAGCCGTCAACGGCAAGGTGGACAAGCTGCGTGGGCTCAAGGAGAACGTCATCGTCGGGCGCCTGATTCCCGCCGGCACCGGCATGGCCTATCAGCAGGAGCGCAAGCGCCGTGAGCAGCTGGCCCGGACGGAGGAGGAGCCCAAGGCGGCCCCCACCAGCGAGGAGGTTGAGGAGGCCCTGCGCCAGGCCCTCAACGTCAGCGACTGAGCCGGCACGCCGCGGGGTGGCCGCTTGTCTGCAACGGCCCCCGGGTTGTGTGACCCGGGGGCCGTTGCGTTCCGTGGGGCGGCAGTGTCCCGCTCAGGCGGGTGCTGGCTTCACTCGATGACTTGGTAAATGGGGGCGGCGCCCAGGAAAAACAGGAATTTTTCCCGGAATACCTGTCAACCCAATTCAGAAATGTCCCCTTTTCTGCCATTCAGAAGTGACCCCTT
>CAYRLE010000078.1:0-12365 GCA_964425105.1 uncultured Gammaproteobacteria bacterium
ACTCATGAACACGCTGCCTTTTCAAACGCAGCAGCGGGAAACTGCCGCTGCATCGCTTGCAGCCCGGCCTCCACTTCAGGCTGGGCGCGCTTGAATTCCAGCAACAGCCAATAGCGGGCAAATGTCTTGAAGCGATCTGCGACCTCTACTGAATATCCCAGGGCGGCCATCCTGTTGCGCCGCTCCTCCATGGTGTCGCGGTGCCTGAAAACACCCAGGGATACGATGTAATGCCCCTTGCCGGCAGGGGTGATGGCCACATCCCGGACGCCCTTTTCCTGCAGTTCCCGGTAAATCCGGCGTGCCTCGGCCAGGGCTTGGGCCTGCGGCCACCTCACCCAGTAACCGGCATGCGTTTTACCTTCCTCCACCTTCAGCTGATGACGCTCAGGCGCCACTGGCAAGGCCGCGAGAAACTGCTCTGCCAACGACGCCTCGTCAAAGGGGCCGGCCCGGTAACATAAAACGGCCGGCAGGGGAGGGGCAACAACAGTGCTGGATGGCGGCGAGTGGCGCTCCTGCAAGAGGACGATGTTACCGGCCGCTGCTGCCGTCCGCCCGGCAGGCGGCATCTCGACAGGCTGTCGCGAATACCAGGCAAAGAAGGCAATATTGAGCAACAACAATAACAGAAACAGCACTCTCATAAGTTCTGTCCTGCCATGATCAGCACTCCCTGCAACACCAAATGCGCTTCATACCGAAAGCCGCCCTGTAACAGCGGCAGCAGCCGGCCGCCATCTCCGCCGGTGAGCAACTGCAGCGGCTCCTCGCCCAGGGTATCGCGCGCCTCGCGCGCAAAGCGCTCGATGACTGCCACCATACTGTAGAGCGTCCCAGCCAGAACCGCATCCCGAGTGTTTGCGGCGCACAATGGCACAGCGGATGACTCTTCACCAGTCACCATCTGGATCGCATCGGTCCCCCGGCCCAATGCGTCGCGCATCATCTTCAGTCCCGGCATAATCAGCCCACCACGATGTCCGCCGTCAGCGGCCAGCACATCCACCGTCAGCGCCGTACCACAATCGTAGATACAGCATGCCCCCCCGCAGATGGCGCGGGCGGCCACCAAAGCCGCCCAGCGGTCAGCGCCCAGCTGGTGCGGCTGCCGATAGCCGTTGCGCACACCCCAACCCTGGCGCCGGGCCACCATGAACTCCACCGCCAGCTGCCACTGCTGCTGCGCCCATTGCGCCAGCACGGCATTCATCTCTGCGCCCAGGACGCTGACCACCAGCATGCGCCGGGGACGCTCCAACCCCCGCCAGGCGGGATGGTCCAGAAGGAGGCGTACATCGCCCTCATGGGCGACACTGTGTACCACGCCCAGCACCCCCTCTTCGGCAGCCGCCCATTTGATGCGTGAGTTACCTATATCGACGAGCACTATACTCATGTTCTATTCAAAGCGGCTGCTTCTGGCGCAGGCTGACGTCCCCCGACATGAAGCGCTGCAGCCGCCCTGTCTGCTCCACCAGGAGGGCGCCGTTGTCATCGATACCCCTGGCGATTCCACTATGACGTTCAGCACCCTGCATCACCAGCACTGCCTGGTTGCGGGTGATGTCATGCCGACGCCATTCATCTGCAAGATGGGAGAAGCCTTGTCTCTCGAAATGCGTCAAGGTTTCCAGCAGGTGGTGCAGCAACAGGGCACAGCATTGATTGCGGCTGACAGGCCGCCCCTGCACAGTCTCCAGATCAACCCACGGCTGGTCGATGGCGGCAGCCGCAGCAGCCGTCATTTTCAGGTTCAGACCGACACCTATCACCGCCTGGCAGTCGCCGTTCATCTCCCCCGACAACTCCACCAGAATGCCGGCCAGCTTGGCCTGTCGCCAGATGACGTCGTTGGGCCACTTGAGGCCTGCATCGCTGACACCCAAGGCCGCCAAGGCACGCAGCACTGCCACTCCGGCCACCAGGCCCAAGACGCTCAGCTTGGCAGGCGTTGCCGGGAAACGCCATAAGAGTGACAAACAGATATTCCGGCCGTAGGACGCGACCCATGGACGCCCTCTCCTGCCACGCCCGGCGCGTTGATATTCGGCCAAGCAGGCATAGGGTGCCTGGCTATGTGCAGCCTTGTCCAGCAGCAGACGGTTGGTGGAATCCGCCTCCTGGTGGATCTCCATGCCGACCAGCCGCTGGCGGCTGCCACTCGGCAAAGCGTTCCAAATGCGCCCGGCATCCAGCAACTCCAGCGGTGCTGCCAGCCGATAACCCCGCCCCCGCACGGCATGGATCTCCACGTCCCTGTCGGTCAGGGCGCGGATCTGTTTCCACACCGCACTGCGGCCGATCCCCAGGGCGGCGCCCAAATGGGCCCCGGAATGAAAGCGCCCGTCACTCAATAGTTTCAAGAGGGTGGCCTTGGTATCCATAGGCGCAGTTTACTAAGACCGGCGACAGTAAAGCCACTTTCAGTCAGAGGGGCCGCTATGCGGCCAGGGCACGAAGACAAAACGGCCGGCCTGCAAAAGCAGGCCGGCCGTTTTATTTTCGTTGGAGCTTTTGGGTTAGAATTCAGAATGAGGCTGCGACCAGCCACAGCAGTAAGATAATTATGGTCAGGGCAATACAGATAACCCCATCATCGGAAGCCGCGTCTCTTTGTGTAGCCATCGAAAACCTCCTTGGTATTGGTTGATAAACGGAAGTATCCCTTAAGCAACATCATAACCACAACTTAAATCAGGGTATTGATTTAGATACCACATAAGAAAACATGTGTCAAGAAAAGCAAGTCTCCTTATTCGGCGCCAGCGCTCTGCGTCCGGTGCAGCCGCCAGGCCTTTATCCATGAGAAAACTGCGCGTCATGTTGCTGGTGCATGCCACCCTGGTGCCGCCTACGGACCTGGAGGATTACGATGACGTCCGCATGGCCAAGTACCAGACGGAATTCGACGTCAAAACCACCCTCCTGCAACTGGGCCATGAAGTACGGGTGGTCGGGGCCTACGATAACCTGGCCCCGATTCGCAACACCATCGAGGAATGGCGGCCACACATCGTGTTCAACCTGCTGGAGGAGTTTGCAGGTAACCCGGCCTTCGATTACTACGTCGTCAGCTATCTGGAAATGATGAACATCCCCTACACGGGCTGCAATCCGCGGGGACTGGTGCTGGCGCGCGACAAGGCTCTGTCCAAGATCCTGCTCGCCCATCACCACATCACGGTGCCGGCATTCGTCGTCTTTCCCCGGGGGAAGACCATCAGGGCGCAGCGCCACCGGCCCTACCCCATGATCGTCAAGTCATTGATGGAAGAGGGATCAGTGGGCATCGCCCAGGCCTCTGTGGTAAACAGTGAGGCGCAGCTGCGCAAGCGTGTCCGCCTGATACATGAACTGACCCATGGTGATGCCATTGCAGAACAATATATCGACGGCCGGGAACTCTATGTCACAGTCATTGGCAACAACAGGCTGTCGGTACTGCCCTTCCGCGAAATCATCTTTCGCAATCATGGCACCGCCCCCGCCAAGGTGGCCACCCACCGCGTCAAGTGGGATTATGGATACCGGGAGCGCCAAGGCATCGATTATCGCTTTGCCAACAATCTTCCCCAGGGCATGAGCGCCCATATCGTTTCCATCTGCAAACGCGCCTATCGCATTCTCGATCTCAGTGGCTATGCCCGTTTCGATCTGCGCATCAGCCACGACAGGCAAGTCTATGTCCTGGAGGCCAACCCCAACCCGGCCATCGCGGAAAACGAAGACAGCGCCTTCTCAGCCCACAAGGCGGGGCTGGATTACGAGAGCCTGATTCAACGCATCATCAACCTGGGCCTGCGCAACAAACGGCCGGATTAGGGAGTGGTGGGAGTCGGAAAAGGAAGATAAAAAAGGCGCCCCTGAAACGTCCCGCCCCGGAGGAGTACCTCTACAGCTTACCTGGATCCTGGCAGGATGTCCGAGACCACTTCATAGATAAAGCGCCAGCGCGACTGTACAGCTAGGGAGATCAGAGGTGCCTTGATGCAACTGCCATCGAGCTGGCAGAAAACAGCCCTTAATCACATGGTGTATTTGGCCACCATGAACAAAGCAAAAACGATGATAGCGATAGCTGGGACCAGAAAACTATCATGCATGCTGGCACTTTTCTCGGACATTGTATTTCCTCCTCATTCACTGAATTTGTCATTGTTGATCGCACACCAAAGAACTGTTGGCGCTTCTTTACCTTATCAAAACACTTATATATTTTTCAAGGACTTTCTGAGCCAGAAACGACAAGCGGCCAGGGCGCCGAAAGGCACAAAAAAAGAATGGATATCAATGCTCGGGGGAAGGCAGGCAGCTAATCGCGGGAGGACTTGCGTTTTTCCTCGAAACGTACAATAGCGGGTGCCGCCTCCATGTGGATCTCCCCTTCATGAATGGCCCCGTTGGCGATGGCGATAGCAGGACTGGCGATGGAACCGTGGATGCGAGCGGTAGAGGTCAGTTCCAGCTTGCACTGCACCACGATATCACCCTCCACCAGACCGGAGATGATGGCATGGGCAACATGGATATTGCCCTTCCAGGTCCCCTGCTGGCCCAGCACCAGGACCCCCTGCAGGCGGCAATCGCCACTGACCGTGCCATTGACGATGCAATTGTCAGTACCCTCGAAGACTCCCTGCAGCTGCGCCTGGGGGCCGATCAGCGTATCGAAGCGGCGCACTTCATCCAGCACCCGCCGCCCCTTGTTACGCCGACCGAACAATGTCTCCATCATTGAACCCGTTCCCCATCTCCTTTCAGAAACCAGCCCCCATTATGGACAGACTCGGCGCCGGGTTCCAGTATCCCGCCTCTCTGGGATGCCTCTCTCGAAGCGCAGTCATCGGGTGCTCCACCATCAACTGATGCTTAAAGGATCAGCCCCGAACTCCGATAACTACTAAAGAATTCTGAATAATTTGTCATTCCGGAGGCAGCGGGATGACGAAGAATATTGGCTTTCCTTAGTAATTCGAAAACTTTCAGAAGCGGACACCAGAACTCAAAGCTGTGATAAAAATCCTCCACATTATTCTGCTGCTGTTGCTGGGACTGGGGATGACGGCAGCGGCCCAGGGCGCCGCGGGCAATGACATCCGCATCCTCATCGATGTCTCGGGCAGCATGAAGCGCAACGATCCCGACAACCTGCGGGTGCCCGCGCTCAAGCTCATCACCGGACTGCTACCCCGTAACAGCCAGGCTGGCGTCTGGACCTTCGGCCGCTATGTCAACATGCTCGTCCCTCACGGCACTGTCGATGACAACTGGCGCAACCGTGCCATGGCGGCGGCGGAGCAGATCAGTTCTCACGGACTCTATACCAACATGGAGGCCACCCTGGCAGATGCCACCTGGGATTGGAAACAAGCCGGCGACGGCGAAAGCCGGCGCAGCGTGATCCTGCTCACCGATGGTTACGTGGACATCTCCCCCGACAAACAGAAAAACAGCGCCTCCCGCGAGCGCATTCTCAACGACATCCTGCCCCGCCTGCAACGCGCCGGTGTCACCATCCATACCATCGCACTCTCCGATGACGCCGACCACCTGCTGCTGCGCCAGCTGGCCACAGCCAGCGGCGGCCGCTATAAGAAGGCCAGCGCCGAGGGTCTGGAGCGGATCTTCTTCCATCTCTTCGAAGAGGCCACAGCACCGCAGACCCTGCCACTGGTAGACAACAGCGTCCTGGTAGACGACAGCATAGAAGAACTGACGCTCCTCATCTTCCGTCGCCCGGCGGCGCCACCCACCCGCCTCACCACCCCTCATGGCATCGAGTTCGGCGCCGAGCGCCTGCCACCCAACGTGCGTTGGCATCACGAAAAACGCTACGACCTCATCACCATCGAGCGACCCATGGTGGGAACCTGGCAGGTTGCAGCAGACATGGACCCCGACAACCGGGTCATGGTGGTCAGCGATCTCAACGTCATCACCACCCGCCTGCCCGACAACCTGGGACTGGGTGAGCGCTACACCTTCCTGGTGAGCCTCACGGAGCAAGGCCGGGTCATCGAGAAAAAGGAATTCCTGCATTTCGTCAAAGTCACCGTCAAACAGGAAAATTCGCAGGGCGGACACTGGGAGTGGCTGCTGCTGGACAACGGCCGCCATGCGGATGCCGCGCCGGGCGACGGCACCTATACGCTGGAACTGGATGAGTCCCTGGAGCCGGGCACCCAGCGGCTCTCGGTGGATGTGGACGGCACCACCTTCAGGCGTCATCTGCAACAGACCTTTCACGTCCATAACAGTCCCGTGGAGGCAGTGATCGAAACAGTCGACGGCATACCGGCGCTCTTCGTCATCCCCCGCGCCGGCATGATCGAACCGGACAGCATGGCTGTCACGGCCGTGATTTTCGAGAACAACGGAGCAATACAGGAAACCCTGGCGGTGCCGCGCCTCAATCACAATCAGTGGCAGCTGGATCTGGGAGCCTACCAGGCAACGGGCGCTTACCGGCTGGAGGTGCAGGTCCAGGGCAGCAAGCCCGACGGCAAACCTCTGCAGGTGACGGTCGGCCCGCTGCATTTCGGCACCCCGCCCCCTTCCCCGCCCTCAGCAGAAGAAGACAGTGAAGCCGCTGCAGTGGTCAGTGAGGATGCCCCCGAGACAGACAGCGGGGGCCCCGTGAACCAAGAGGCCGGATTCAGCTGGTTGTGGGTGGTGGCGCAGGTAATACTCATCAACTTTCTGCTCATCGGGGGACTGATATTCGCCTACCGTAAGTGGTTGTGCTTCGAGGTGCGGGTTCCCAAGTCCTGGCAGCAAGCCCCTCAGGAACAGGCCTGATCCCTGCCCACTTCGCGGATGGGGTAGAATTGCCCCATGACCGCCTCCCGCAACAGAGAACTCATGGCCCGGGACCTGCAGGTCCTGTGGCACCCCTGCACCCAGATGAAGGACCACGAGGACACGCCCCTGATCCCCATCCGCCGCGGCCGCGGCGTCTGGCTGGAAGACTACGAGGGGCAGCGCTATCTGGACGCCATCAGTTCCTGGTGGGTGAATCTGTTCGGCCACGCCAACCCCCGCATCAATGCCGCCCTCACAGCGCAGCTGGACACCCTGGAGCATGTGTTGCTGGCCGGCTTCACCCACGAGCCTGCCGTGGAACTGGCGGAGCGCCTGGTGCAGTTCGCCCCCGGCGGACTGACGCGCTGCTTCTTCGCCGACAATGGCTCCTCGGCGGTGGAAGTGGCCCTGAAAATGAGCTTTCACTACTGGCACAACCGGGGACAGCGGCAAAAGACCAAGTTCATCACGCTCACGAACAGCTATCACGGCGAGACCCTGGGGGCCCTGGCGGCGGGCGACGTGGCCCTCTACAAGGAGACCTACCGCCCCCTGCTCATGGAGACCATCACCGTGCCCTCGCCGGACTGCTTCACACGCGAAGCAGGCGAATCCTGGGCCGAATGCTCCCTGCGCCGCTTCGCCGCCATGGAGGACGCCCTGCGGCGCCACGCTCACGAGGTGTGCGCCGTCATCATTGAGCCCCTGGTGCAATGCGCCGGCCAGATGCGCATGTACCACCCGGTCTATCTGGAAATGTTGCGCGAGGCCTGCAACCGCCACCAGGTCCACCTCATCGCCGACGAGATCGCGGTGGGCTTCGGCCGCACCGGCACCCTGTTTGCCTGCGAACAGGCCGCCATCAGCCCCGACTTCATGTGCCTCTCCAAGGGCCTCACCGGCGGCTATCTGCCCCTCTCCGTGACCCTCACCAGCAATCACATCTACCAGGCATTCTACGACGACTACGCCCGCCTCAGGGCCTTCCTCCACTCCCACAGCTATACCGGCAACCCCCTGGGCTGCCGCGCCGCCCTCGCCACCCTGGACATCTTCCGGGAGGACGATGTGCTGGAGAACAACCGTCACCTGAGCGGCCTGCTGGCGCAACACACGGCCCACTTTGCCGACCACCCCCATGTCGCCGAGGTACGCCAGCAGGGCATGATCCTGGCCGTCGAACTGGTCCAGGACAAGGCCCGCCGCCGCCCCTATCCCTGGCAGGAACGGCGCGGCCGCCAAGTCTGCCAATACGCCCTGGGACAGGGCGTGCTGCTGCGCCCCCTGGGCGACGTGATCTACTTCATGCCCCCCTATGTGATCAATGGGGAGGAGATCGAACTCATGACCCGCGCCACCTGGGAAGGCATCCAACGGGTCTGCGGCACCTGACGCCCCTCACGCCTCACGGTATACTCACCCCCATGCGCATCCCCCGCATCCACCAAGCCATCCCCCTGCAGACCGGCGCATGCCTGCAACTGGACGACGCCGCCAGCCGCCACCTGCTGCGGGTGCTGCGCCTCAAGGCCGGCGACCTTCTCACCCTCTTCGACGGCCAGGGCCGGGAATACCAGGCCACTCTGCTGCCAGGCAGCGGCCGCTGCGCCGAGGTGGTAATCGGCGCGCCCCTGGAACGGGACGCGGAATCCCCCCTGGAGATCATCCTCGCCCAGGGAATCTCGCGCGGCGAGCGCATGGACTACACCCTGCAGAAGGCGGTGGAACTGGGCGTCAAACGCATCGCCCCCCTGTTCACCGCGCGCTGCAACGTGAAACTGACCGGGGAGCGCCTGGAAAAGCGCCTCGCCCACTGGCGTGGCGTCATCGTCCACGCCTGCGAACAATGTGGCCGCAACCGCCTGCCCGCCCTGGACCCTCCCCAGGCGCTGGACCAGTGGCAAGCACCCGCGGCAGGGCTGAAATTAGTACTGGATGCCGCCGCCCCAGGCGCTCTGGGTAGCCTGGACACGCCCCAGGGCGCAGTGATCCTGACCATCGGCCCCGAAGGCGGACTCACGGCAGGAGAACTCCGCCGCCTGCAGAGCCAGGGGTTCCAGCCCCTGCGCCTGGGGCCGCGCATCCTGCGCACCGAAACCGCCGGTATGGCCGCACTGGCCGCCCTGCAGACCCTCTGGGGCGACTTCGCCTGAGCCGTTCCCCTTGTATCTTGCATCTTGTACCTTGTATCTTTGAACTCATGAAACTTCATCACCTGCACCCCGTCCCCCATCTGACCACCGCGCTGAGCGGCCCCCTGCAGCAGATCGAACACCACCTGCTGGCCCGCCAGACGGACATCGAGGCTTGGCTGCGCCAGCAGTGGCAACAGACAGCGGCGCCCTTCTATGCCTCGGTGGACCTGCGCAATGCCGGCTTCAAGGTGGCACCGGTGGACACCAATCTGTTCCCCGCCGGCTTCAACAATCTCAATCCCGACCTGCTGCCGCTGTGCATCCAGGCCATGCAGTCGGCCATCGAGCGCATCTGTCCCACCGCCCGCCAGATCATGCTGATCCCGGAGAATCACACCCGCAACATGTTCTATCTGGAGAGCCTGGCCACCCTCCAGGATATCATCCAGAAGGCGGGCTACCGGGTGCGCATCTGCTCTTTGCTGGAAGAACTCCGGGAAACGCTGACCCTCAAGCTGCCATCGGGGCGCCAGCTGCGCCTGGAACCCATCCGCCGCGAAGGCCGGCGCCTGGTGCTGGACGGTTTCGACCCCTGCATGATCCTGCTCAACAACGACCTGGCTGCGGGACGGCCGGCGATCCTGGAGGACCTGGAACAGCCGGTCATCCCGCCCCTGGCCCTGGGCTGGTCTGACCGCCTCAAGTCGGACCACTTTCTCCAGTACCGCCAAGTGGCGGAGGAGTTTGCCGCCCTGGTGGACATCGACCCCTGGCTCATCACGCCACTGTTTCTCAAGTGCGGCGCCATCGACTTCATGAAGCGCGGCGGCGAGGAGTGCCTGGCCCAGAACGTCGACACTCTGCTCAAGGCCATCCAGCGCAAATACGACGAGTACGACCTGGACTACCAACCCTTCGTGGTCATCAAGGCCGACGCCGGCACCTATGGCATGGGCGTCATGACGGTCCATTCCCCCGACGAAGTCCACACCCTGAACCGCAAGCAGCGCACCCGCATGGCCACCTCCAAGGGCGGCCTGGAAACCAGCCGGGTGATCCTCCAGGAGGGCGTCTACACCTTCGAGACCTGGGGCAAGGAGCAGGCGGTGACGGAACCCGTGGTCTACATGATCGACCACTTCGTGGTGGGCGGCTTCTACCGCGTGCATACCCGCCGCGGCGCCAATGAAAACCTCAACGCCCCCGGCATGCACTTCGAGCCCCTGGCCTTCGCCGAACCCTGCATCACTCCCGAGCGGGACATGGCCCCCGACGCCGGCCCCAACCGCTTCTACGCCTATGGCGTGATCGCACGCCTGGCCCTGCTGGCCGCCGCCCGGGAGCTGGCGGCCAGCGGCGATGCGCCCCCCGCCTCCTGAAGCGGGTGATGAGTAATGCGTAATGAGTGATGGGTGATGGAATAGTATGATATACACCACATCACTCATTACGCATTACGCATCACCCCATCCCCAGGCACCTCGACACATGACACCCAACGACGATTCACCAGCAATAAAGGCCTACGGACCATGACGAACATCGGCGTGGTGATGGATCCCCTGGACACCATCAACCCCAAGAAAGACAGCACCCTGGCCATGATGCGCGCGGCCCAGTCGCGGGGCTGGCGTGTGCAGGTCATGGGGGTGGGCGACCTCTACCTGCGCGACGGCGTGTGCCATGCCCGCATGCGCCCCCTCACCCTTCAGGAGGACGACGGCGACTGGTATCGCCCAGGACCCTGCCGCGAAGCCCCGCTGCACGAACTGGATGTGGTGCTCATGCGCAAGGACCCCCCCATCGACATGGAATACATCTACGCCACCCACCTCCTGGAGCTGGCGGAATCGCAGGGTGTGCGCGTGGTCAACAGTCCCCGCGCCCTGCGCGACATCAACGAAAAACTCTACACCGCTTGGTTTCCCCAGTGCACCCCGCCCACCCTGGTGACCCGCGACGGCGACCGCCTGCGGGCCTTCCTGGCCGAGCAGGGCGACATCATCATCAAGCCTCTGGATGCCATGGGCGGCGAATCGGTATTCCGGGTCACCGGCGGCAATCCCAACATCAATGTCATCATCGAGGTGATGACGGAACGGGGCCGGCGCTTCGCCATGGCCCAGCGCTACATCCCCGAGATCAGCGCCGGCGACAAGCGCATCCTGCTGGTGAACGGCGAAGCCATCCCCTACGCCCTGGCGCGCATCCCGGCCCCCGGCGAGACCCGCGCCAACCTGGCCAGTGGCGGCCAGGGGGTGGGCGTGGCGCTGAGCGAACGGGACCAGTGGATCTGCGCCCAGGTGGGACCGGCGCTGCGCGAGCGGGGACTGCTGTTCGTGGGGCTGGATGTCATCGGCGACTATCTCACCGAGATCAATGTCACCAGCCCCACCTGCATCCGCGAACTGGACCAACTCTACGGACTCGACATCAGCGCCCGCCTCATGGACCGTATTGAGGCCCTGCTGCCATGAGCCCCCCCCTACCGCGGCTCCTGCTCCTGCTCCTGCTCCTGGCCCTGGGGCTGGCGGCCTGTGGCAACCCCCCACCGACGCCCTACCAGGCCCAACTCCTGGCCCTGGGCACCCTGGTCAACGTCAGCATCGCGGGGGTGGACGAGGACCAGGCGGCGCGCGCGGTGCGCGCCGTGGAGGACGAACTCAACCAGGTCTATCAAACCTGGCATGCCTGGCAGCCCAGCACCCTGAGCGACATCAACCGCCGCCTGGCGGCGGGCGAGACCGTCGCTGCCGACCCGGCCACCCTGGCCGTGCTGCGCAAGGCACGCAAGCTGAGCCTGCGCAGCGGCGCCCTGTTCGATCCCGGGATCGGCAGACTCATTAAATTGTGGGGCTTCCACAGCGACGACCGCCCCGCCGGCCCGCCGCCTCCCGAAGCGGCCATCGCCCGCCTCCTGGCGCAGCACCCCACCCTGGCCGACTTGGTCATCGAGGGCAACCGGCTGCGCAGCGCCAATCCCGCCCTGCAGATCGATCTTGGCGGCTTCGCCAAGGGCTATGCCGTGGACCAGGCCGTGGAGCGTCTGCGGACACTGGGCATCCGCAACGCCATCGTCAACGCCGGCGGCGACCTGCGCGCCATCGGCAGCCATGGCGGGCGCCCCTGGCGTATCGGCATCCGTGACCCCCGCGGCCCGGGCATCATCGCCGCCCTGGAAACCCACGGCGACGAGAGTGTCTTCACCTCGGGCAATTACGAGCGCTTCTTCGACTACCAGGGCGTGCGCTACCACCACATCATCGACCCGCGCAGCGGCCGCCCCGCCCGCGGCACCCTGTCGGTCACGGTGATCCACGACGATGCCGGCACCGCGGACGCCGCCGCCACCGCCCTGTTCGTGGCCGGGCCTCAAGGCTGGCAGGCAACTGCCCGACAAATGGGTATCGACCAGGTGATGCTCAT
>CAYRLE010000079.1:0-12279 GCA_964425105.1 uncultured Gammaproteobacteria bacterium
CACGTAGGTGTGGCCGGTGATCCAGCCCACGTCGGCGGTGCACCAGAAGATGTCGTCGTCGTGGCTGTCGAACACCCATTTCATGGTGGTGACGGCCCCCAGCAGGTAGCCGGCACTGCTATGCTGAATGCCTTTGGGTTTGCCGGTGGAGCCGGAGGTGTAGAGGATGAACAGGGGGTGCTCGGCAGTCACCCATTCCGGTTCGCACTGATCGTCCATGTCTGCCACTGCGTCTTCCCACCAGATGTCGCGGCCGGCGACCATGGGCACCTCGTGGCCACTGCGCTTCAGTACGATCACCGTCTCCGGGGCGCTGTGGCAGTGCGTCAGCGCCTTGTCCGCCGCCGCCTTCAGTTCTACGATCTTGCCACCGCGGTGGCCGCCGTCGGCGGTGATCAGCAGTTTGGCGCCGGCATCGTCGATGCGGTCCTTCAGCGCCTCGGCGGAGAAGCCGCCGAAGACCACCGAGTGGATGGCGCCGATGCGCGCGCAGGCCTGCATGGCGATCACCGCCTCCGGCACCATGGGCATGTAGAGAATGACCCGGTCGCCCTTGACGACGCCATGTCGCTTCAGGGCATTGGCGAAGCGGCAGGTCTCGCGGTGCAGCTCGGCATAGCTGATGCGGCGTACATCGCCGGGTTCCCCTTCGAAGATGATGGCGGTCTTGTCACCCCGTTGTGCCAGATGACGGTCCAGGCAGTTGTAGGAGACGTTGAGGACGCCGTCGGCGAACCATTGGTAGAAGGGCGCCTTGTCCTCATCCAGTATAGTGGTGAATTCCCGCTGCCAGCTGAGCTCCTTGCGGGCATGGCGGCCCCAGAAACCTGCGTGATCCCGCTCCGCCTCTTCGTACATCTTCTGCAACTGTACTGGATCGTTGATATTGGCCCCGGCGATGAAGTCATCGGGGGGCGGGAAGAGGCGTTCCTCGTGGAGGATGGAGTCGATGCTGGTGGTGCTCATATTATTGTTCTCCCACAGGTATTAAAGCATGGCCCGAATTCTTGTCTGGTATTGTAGAGCAAGGGGCGGGCACAATGCCACGTGCGCAGGTATTACCTTCGCTCCATTGAAGGTTCTCTGTAAATTCCACTGTTCCTAAGGGAGGAGGGGTGATTTCTTCATCCGTGCAAGGGTGGGCTCTGCCCACTCTACGGGGAAGTGCTCATCTCCACCCCCTTTTTTCTGAAAATGGAAGGGGGTGGAGATGAGAGTGTCTTTGAAAAGAAAATTGAAAAATTGAATCCCTTAGCCCTCCTTTTCAAAGGAGGAGGCTAAAGACGCTGTAGTCAGCCGAGGCTTTGTTTCTCGCGGATCTCGTCCAGGGTCTTGCAGTCGATGCACAGGGTGGCGGTGGGACGGGCCTCGAGGCGGCGGATGCCGATTTCCACGCCGCACACCTCGCAGTAGCCGTAGTCCAGGCTGTCCAGCTTGGCCAGGGACTCGTCGATCTTCTTGATCAGCTTGCGTTCGCGGTCGCGGGTGCGCAGTTCCAGGGCGAATTCCGATTCCTGGCTGGCGCGGTCGTTGGGGTCGGGGAAATTGGCCGCCTCGTCCTGCAGGTGATGGACGGTGCGCTCCATTTCCTCCAGCAGTTCCCGTTTCCAGTTTTCCAGAATGCTGCGGAAGTGGGCCATCTGCTGGGGGTTCATGTACTCCTCGCCCTTCTTTTCCTTGTAGGGAACGAAGGCGCCGACTTCCAGGGTGGAGCCGCGCGAGGCAGCAGGCTTGGCTGTTGATTTACTGCTGTCCTTCTTGGCTGCAGCCGCTTTCTTTTTGGGTGCAGCCTTCTTTGCTACAGGCTTTTTGGCAACGGCCTTTTTCTTGGCCGGTGCTTTCGCCGCAGCCTTTTTCTTCACCGTTTTGGTCTGAGCAGTCTTCTTCTTAGCAACCGCCATATGCGTCTCCAAGAAATCCAGGTCTGTGAAAAAGAAGCGGCTATTTATACCAGAATGGCCATTGCGATACAACAAGTTATGTTGCCGGACGGGGGATGCCCCGGGGCGGGCAGGGGGTGAGCGGGCGCAGGAAACAGTATATCCTGTTGATTCGATGGCGGGATTGTTTCCTGATCCCGAAGACTGTGTCCTGTGTCCCCGCCTGGCCATGCCTGGGGGCACCCAAACTGAGGAGAAATAAAGCGTGGCAATGCCGCAAGCCCTGATTTTCGATGTGGACGGTACCCTGGCGGACACCGAAGGGGAGGGCCACCGGGTGGCCTTCAACAAGGCCTTTGACGAGGCCGGCCTGGACTGGTGCTGGTCGAGGGATTTATATGGCGAACTGCTGGCCGTGACCGGCGGCCAGGAGCGCATGCGCCATTTCATCAGTCATTATCTGCCGCCCGAGCAGCGTCCCGCCGATGTGGAGAAACTGGTGCCGCGCCTGCACAAGGAAAAGAACCGCCACTACGAAGAGCTGCTGCAGACGGGCCGCATCGGCCTGCGCCCGGGTGTGGAGCGCTTGTTGCAGGAGGCGCGCGAGGCGGGGCTGACCCTGGCCATCGCCACCACCACCACGCGCAGCAATGTCCTGGCCCTGCTGGAAAACACCCTGGGCACAGAAGCTGTGGACTGGTTCCGGCTGATCGCCACGGCGGACGAGGTCAGTGAGAAGAAGCCCTCGCCCAAGGTCTATGAATACGTGCTGGAGACCCTGGATCTGGAAGCGCCGCAGTGCCTGGTGTTCGAGGATTCGGAGAACGGACTGCGTGCCGCCAGCGCCATCGGCCTGGAGACCCTGATCACCGTCAACGACTACACCCGCGATGGCGACTACCGGGAGGCGCTGCTGGTGGTGGAGCACCTGGGGGAGCCGGAGCAGCCCAGCCGGGTGCTGGGCGGGACGCGCCGCGAACGTCTGGCCGCGGACCAGTGCCAAGTGGACCTGGAGTTGCTGCGCTGCCTGTGGGAGTAAATAATCCTGGCGCCCGGCTGGCGGCGCGCATGTCCCAGATCCAGGCCTTCCATGTCATGGACATCCTGGCCCGCGCCCGCCAGCTGGAGGCCGCGGGGCACAGCATCGTCCACATGGAAATCGGCGAGCCGGACTTCACGGCGCCGCCCTCTGTGGTAGAGGCAGGCGTCGCCGCCCTTCGCGCTGGACATACCCATTACACTGCTGCCCTGGGACTGCCCGAACTGCGCCAGGCCATCGCCGGTCATTACCAGCGCCACTACGGCCTGACAGTGGATGCGGGGCGGGTGGTGGTGACACCGGGCGCCTCCGGGGCCCTGCTGTTGGTGCTGGGGGTCTTGCTCGATCCCGGCCACCAGGTACTGATGGCGGATCCCGGCTATCCCTGCAACCGCCATTTCGTGCGCCTCCTGGAGGGCGAGGCCGTCTCCCTGCCGGTGGATGCCGCCACGGCCTATCAGCCGACGGCGGAGATGATCGCCGCGCGTTGGGGGCCGCGCAGTCGCTGTGTGCTGCTGGCCTCGCCGGCCAATCCTACCGGCATGCTGGTGCCGCTGGATGAGCTGCGGCGCATCGTGGACTGCGTCCAGCAGCTGGGCGGCATCCTCATCATGGACGAGATCTACCATGGCCTGGTGTACGGCGCGGCGCCGCCCAGCGCCCTGGCGCTGTCGGACGGTGTTTTCGTCATCAACAGCTTCTCCAAATATTTCTCCATGACCGGCTGGCGCCTGGGCTGGCTGGTGGCGCCACCGGCCTTCGTGCCGGCCCTGGACCGCCTGGCCCAGAACCTCTTCCTGGCCGCCTCCACACCGGCCCAGCATGCCGCGCTGGCCGCCTTCGCCCCCGAATCCATTGCCATCCTGGATGAACGGCGTGCGGAATTCCGGCGGCGGCGCGATTATCTGCTGCCGGCCCTGCGCACACTGGGCTTCGAGATCGGCGCCGAGCCACAGGGGGCCTTCTATATCTATGCCGGCTGCAGCGCCTTCAGCGATGACAGCTTCGCCTTCTGCCGCCGCCTCCTGGAAGAGGCCGGAGTGGCCGTCACCCCCGGCTGCGACTTCGGCAGTTACCGGGCCGAGGGGCATGTGCGCTTCGCCTACACTACGGGCATGGCGCAGCTTGAGGAGGGCGTGCGGCGCCTGGGGGATTTTCTGGCGGGTTGAGGAGGCTGGTGTGATGAGTGATGGGTGATGGATTCATATACGCATTACGCATCACTCTTCACCCATCACTCATCACCCACTAAAACAGCACCAGCAGCATCGCCCCCAGCAGCAACCGGTAGACGATGAAGGGCAGCATGCCGATACGTTCCAGCAGGCTGAGGAAGAAATGGATGCTGAGGTAGGCGGTGACACCCGAGACTGCGGCGCCCAGCAGCAGGTCCGTCAGGGGCAGGGCGGCGCTGCCCTGCACCAGGTCGCGCACTTCCAGCAGTCCCGCCAGGACGATCACCGGTATGGAGAGCAGGAAGGAGAAGCGCGCGGCGCCGGCGCGGGACAGACCCAGCATGAGGCCGGCGGTGATGGTGATGCCGGACCGCGAGGTGCCGGGGATCAGGGCCACGGCCTGGGCCAGGCCGATGTAGAGGATGTCCCCCAGGCTCAGGCTGTATTCGTCGCGCTGGCGCCGGCCGCGGCGGTCGGCCCACCACAGCAGCAGCCCGAAGACGATGGTGGCCAGGGCGATCACCAGGGGCGAGCGCAGGCTGGTCTCGATGAAGTCCTTGAACAGCAGGCCGAACAGCCCCACCGGGATGGTGCCGATGAGCACACCCCAGGCCAGGCGCGCCTCGGGGGTGCACCGGCGGGTGGCAAGCGAGGCGGCCCAGTCGCGGCTCATCTTCAACAACTCGCGGCGGAAATAGAGCACCACCGCCCCTAGGGTGCCCACATGCACCGCCACGTCGAAGGCCAGGCCCTGATCGTTCCAGCCCATGAGGCGGGGAAAGAGAATCAGGTGGGCGGAGCTGGAGATGGGGAGGAATTCGGTGAGTCCCTGGATCAGGGCCAGGATCAGTTCTTGCCAGGTTTCCATCAGTTTCCTTTTTCTTCTTCCTGCAGGAGATTTTCCTTCACCGCCAGAGCCGTGGCCCCCGCCACGGCGGCGGGCATGACGATGAAATTGAGCAGCGGCACCAGGGTCAGCAGCAACACCGTGCCGCCGAAGCCCAGGGCCAGCCAGCGCCGCTGCCGCAGCGCCCCGCGGTAGCGGGGAAACAGGCGGCCGTGATTGGACAGCGGGTAGTCGAGATATTCCAGGGCCAGCATCCAGGCGGAGAACAGCAGCCACAGCAGGGGGGCGGCCAGGTTGAGGCCGGGGATCAGAAACAGCAGCAGCAGGGGCAGGGCGCGCAGCAGGAAATAGCCCAGCTTGCGCAACTCGCTCAGCAGGCTGGGCAGCAGGGTGGCGAGGAATGCGCGCCAGCCGCCACCAGGGCTTTCCTCATGGCCCAGGCGGCGTTCCACGGCCTCGGCCAGAAGGCCGTTGAAGGGCGCCGCCACCAATCCCGCCAGCATCAGGGTGAGATAGAAGCCCATGAGCAGAAAGGCCAGCAGGAATAGGGGCCACAGCAGCCACTCCAGCCACTGCAGCCAGTCCGGCAGATTGCCCAGCAGCCATTCCAGCAGGGTGGAGATCTCAGTGAGGCCCAGGGCGATGAACAGGGAAAAGAGGAGGAAATTGATCAACAGCGGGATGACCACGTAGCGCCGCACCCCCGGCTGCACCATGAGCCGGAAACCCTGCAGTAGAAAACCGGCGCCCGCCAGGGCCTGGGGGATCATGAGCCGGCCGCCTCCGCCAGCCAGCCGTCGCGGGCCAGCAGGGCCGTGCCATAGGCGGCTTCCTGATGGGCGGCGGGCTGCACCGGCACCCCGAGGATGCGGGCGCGGATGCGCGTCCAGGCGGCATTGGCCGCGCCGCCGCCCACCGTGTAGATGCGTTGCGGCCAGGGGGCGCCGAGTTCCGCCAGCAGGCGGTAGCCTTCGGCCTCCACCTGGGCGATGCCCTCCAGAATGCCCTGGTAGAAGCGCACAGGATCACGGGGCCGTGGTTCCAGGCGCGGTGCGAGTTCCGGGTCGTTGACGGGGAAGCGCTCGCCGCGCCGCGGCAGGGGGTAGTAGTCCAGCCCCGTGGGCCGATCGGGCTGCAACTGGGGCGTCATGCGCTCCAGTTGCTCCTGGCTGAAGTACTGGCGCAGCACGGCGCCGCCGCAGTTCGACGCACCGCCCGCCAGCCAGCGCCGGCCCAGGCGGTGGCTGTAGACCCCGTATTGCCAGGCATTGACGTACTCATCGGAAAGCACCTTGATCACCAGTGTGGAACCCAGGGAGGTCACCGCCTCCCCGCACAGTTTAACACCGCTGGCGAGAAAGGCCGCCACGCCGTCGCTGGTGCCCGCCAGCACTTGCAGGCCGCCCGGCAACCCCAGTTCACGGGCGAGGACGGTGTCCATGGTGCCCAGGGGCGTGCCGGCCGGCTTCACCTCGGGCAGCAGGCGGGTCTCCACCCCCAGTTCGTCCAGCCAGTCCGGCCAGCAGCGGCGGCGCACATCGAAGCCCAGCTTGAGGCAGTTGTTCTCGTCACTGAGGCCGTAGCGCCCCAGCAGGCGCCCGCCGATCCAGTCCGCCTGATGCAGGGCATATTGGGCCTGGCGCGCCTCGGGCAGGCGCTGCAGCCAGAGCAGCTTGGCCAGGGAAGAAGTGGCGCTGTGCACGGGGAAGTCCGCGGGCGCCTGTTCCCGCAGGCGCGCCGCCTCCGCGCGGGCCCGGTCATCGTGATACATGAGCACCGGGCCCAGAGGGCTGCCGTTGGCCGCGCACAGCAGCAGGGTGGCGGAGGTGCCGTCCACGGCCAGGGCGCACAGTTCCGCGGCGGGCAGCTGCGCCGTTGCCCGCTTCAGCAGTTCGCAGACGCCCTGCCACCAGTGGCGGGGGGAGGCCGACTGGCCCTCTTCCCAGGGGCGGCTGAAGCAGGCCCGTTGCCCGCCGGCCTCGTCCACCACGCACAGGCGGCAGCCGCTGGTGCCCAGGTCCAGGCCCAGGAAGAGGGGGGATGTCACAGCAGTGGCCCCGCCGCGCTGTTCAGGGCAGGCTGACGGGGCTGGGCGCCACCCAGGTGTCGCTCTGGTAGTCGGCCACCACCGTGGTGTAGATGCCGCCGCGCACGTTGAATTCGGCGCTCACCCGCATGAAGTGGGGCTCGCAGGCGCGCACCAGGTCGTCCAGAATCTGGTTGGTCACCGCCTCGTGAAAGGCGCCTTCGTCGCGGAAGGACCAGATATAGAGCTTCAGGGACTTGAGCTCCACACAGCGCTTGGCCGGCACGTATTCGATATGGATCACGGCGAAATCGGGCTGCCCGGTCTTGGGGCACAGGCAGGTGAACTCCGGGATCCGGATGCGAATGGTGTAGTCCCGCCCCGGGCGGGGGTTGTCGAAGGTTTCGAGTTCTTTGCTGGGTTTGCTGGGCATGTGCTGTCTTGCTCCGCGGTTTATTTCGTGAGGCGTGAGGAGCGGGCGATGGTCCTCGGCCCTCCGCCCCACACGGCCCCGATATATTACACATTCTCAGATACAGAAGCTAAGCAGTTGTTTCCCTTGTTCATCATCCAGGGTTTGCGCCTCACCCATCACGCCTCACCCCTCACACCCTTGTCCCAACGACCGATTTTCCTGTATCTTGGCGCCCCATGCGCCTAAAAAAGATCAAGCTCGCCGGATTCAAGTCTTTCGTCGACCCTACCAGCATCACCTTCCCCAGCCAGCTCATTGGCGTCGTCGGGCCCAACGGCTGCGGCAAGTCTAATGTCATCGATGCGGTGCGCTGGGTGCTGGGGGAGAGTTCCGCCAAGCATTTGCGCGGCGACTCCCTGGAGGATGTGATCTTCAACGGCTCCACCTCGCGCAAGCCGGTGGGCCATGCCACCATCGAACTGGTGTTCGACAACAACGACGGCACCCTGGGCGGCCAGTATGCCCAATACAGCGAGATCGCCATCAAACGCCATCTCTCCCGTGACGGCCAGTCGGTCTACTACCTCAATGGCACCCGCTGCCGGCGCCGCGACATCACCGATATCTTCCTGGGCACCGGGCTGGGGCCGCGCAGCTACGCCATCATCGAGCAGGGCACGGTGTCCCGGCTCATCGAGGCCAAGCCAGAGGAGTTGCGGGTATTCCTGGAAGAGGTGGCGGGCATCTCCAAGTACAAGGAGCGGCGCCGGGAAACCGAGAACCGCATCCGGGGTGCAAAGGATAATATAAGTCGTCTCAATGACTTGTTGTCTGAACTTGTGAAGCGACTTGAGAAGCTGCAGCGCCAGGCCAAGACCGCCGAGCGCTACAAGGTGGTGAAGCAGGAGGAGCGCGAGGTCAAGGCCCAGCTGCTGGCCCTGCGCTGGCAGGCCCTCAACCGGGAACTGGACGGGCGGGAGAAGGAGATCGCGGCGCGCGAGACGGCGCTGGAGGCCAAGGTGGCGGAACTGCGCGCCGTGGAAGCCGAGATCGAGAAACAACGCGAACACCATGTGGAGGCCAACGAGGCCTTCAACGAGGTTCAGGCTCGCTACTACAGTGTGGGCGCGGAGATCGCGCGCCTGGAGCAGGCCATTCAGCACGCCACCGAGCGCCTGCAGAAGAACCAGCAGGACCTGGCGGAAGTGGAGCGCGCCTGGCGCGAGATCCAGAACCATATCGACCAGGACAGCGGCGAGATCGACGGCCTGCGCCAGGCCCTGCAGCAGAGCGAACCGGAACTGGAGCAGGCGCGCGGCGCCGAGCAGGTGTCCGGCGCCGCCCTGGCCGAGGCGGAACAACAGATGCAGCTCTGGCAGAACGAATGGGACGCCTTCAACACCCGCGCCGCCGCGCAGATCCAGGAGGCCGAAGTGGAGCGCACCCGCATCCATCACCTGGAAGAGCACCTGCTGCAGCTGCACGAGCGCCTGCAGCGCCTCAGCGAGGAGCAGCGCCTGGTGGGCGAGCAGGTGGACGAAGCCTCCATGGAGACCCTGGTGCGCCAGCTGCAGGAACTGACCGCCGGGCGCGAGCAGGTAGAACAGGAACTACAGTCCCTGATGAGCCGCCTGGGCAGCCAGCGTGAGGAGAACCGCAAGCTGAATGCCGATCTGGCCGAGGCGCGGCGCCAGCTGCAGGAAGTGCAGAAGCGCCATGCCACCCTGGAGGCCCTGCAGCAGGCCGCCCTGGGCAAGCAGCAGGGCGCCGCCCGCCAGTGGCTGGAGGCCAAGGGCCTGGCAGACCGGCAGCGCCTGGCGGAGTCTCTGCAGGTGGCGCCGGGCTGGGAACAGGCGGTGGAAACCGTGCTGGGTCCCTACCTGGAAGCGGTCTGCGTGGAAGGACTGGACAGCATCGCCACTGAGTTGGAAGGCCTGGGGGAGGGCAGCCTCACCCTGCTGGACACCACGGTGGCGGCCTCCGCGCATGGCGGAGAACTGGCCGCGCCCCTGCTGGGCAAGGTCCAGGCCCCCTGGGACCTGAGCAGCCTGCTGGCGGGCATCTATGGGGTGGAGAATCTGGACGAGGCCCTGGCCCTGCGCGAGCGCCTGGGCGTGGACGAGTCCGTGGTGACCCGCAGCGGAGTCTGGCTGGGCCGCAACTGGGTGCGCGTCAGCCGTCCCGGCGACGAGAGCACTGGCGTGCTGCAGCGCGAGCAGGAACTGCGCGAGTTGAGCGAGACCCTGGCCAGTGCGGCCGGCCGCGTGGCGACCCTGGAAGAACAACTGCGCGAGGGCACCGAGCGCGTCCGCGAACTGGAAGAGCAGCGCGAACAGACCCAGCAGCGCCATGCCGCCGTCGCCCGCCAGCATGCCGAACTGCAGGCCCGCCTCAGCAGCCTGGAGGCCAAACTGGAACAATTGCGCCTGCGACGCCAGCGCCTGGCGGAGGAGATCGAGGAAATCGGCCGCCAGATAGAGAGCGACAAGCAGGAGCTGTCCCAGGCCCGCGGGCGCCTGGAAGGGGTGGTGGCCGAGACCGAAGATCACGAACCCCAGCGCAACAGCCTCCTCCAGCGGCGCGACGAACTGCGCCGCACCCTGGAGCAGTGCCGCGAGCAGGCCCGCAACGACCGCGACCGCGCCCGCGAGATCGCCATGCGCAGCGAGTCCATGGCGGCCCAGCTCAAATCCCTGGAAGTGAGCTATCAGCGCATGGAGAGCCAGCTCTCCCACCTGAGCCGCCAGCGCGAGGAACTGCGCAAGGCCTTAGAGGACGGCGACGGCCCCATCAACACCATGAAGGCGGAACTGGAAGTGCTGCTCAAGCAGCGCCTGGAAGTGGAGCAGAGCCTGAGCGAGGCGCGCCATGCCGTGGAGAACTGCGAACACGCCCTGCGCCAGCTGGAGGAACAGCGCAACACCATCGAGCGCCAGCTGGAAGAGATGCGCGCCGCCATGGAGCAGCTGCGCATGGCCGGCCAGGAACTCCGGGTGCGCCGCCAGACCCTGCTGGAACAACTCCAGGAGACCGGCTTCGAGCTTGAGACACTGCTGGAGAACCTGCCGCAGGAAGCCGAGGAGGGCGCCTGGCAGGAACGACTGGAACAGCTGGCCCAGCGCATCCAGCGCATGGGCGCCATCAACCTGGCCGCCATCGACGAATACCAGGAACAGTCAGAGCGCAAGGAATACCTCGACGCCCAGCTGGCCGACCTCAACGAGGCCCTCGACACCCTGGAAGGGGCCATCCGCAAGATCGACAACGAGACCCGCACCCGCTTCAAGGAGACCTACGAGCACGTCAACGACCGCCTCCAGGAACTCTATCCGCGCCTCTTCGGCGGTGGCCGCGCCTACCTGGAGATGACCAGCAACGACCTCCTGGAGGCCGGCGTCACCATCATGGCCCAGCCCCCCGGCAAGCGCAACGGCAGCATCCACCTGCTGTCCGGCGGCGAAAAGGCGCTCACCGCCATCGCCCTGGTGTTCGCCATGTTCGAACTCAACCCCGCCCCCTTCTGCATGCTGGACGAAGTGGACGCCCCCCTGGACGACAACAACGCCGCGCGCTTCTGCCAGCTGGTGAAGGAAATGTCCCAGCAGGTGCAGTTCGTGGTCATCACCCACAACAAGATCACCATGGAAATGGCCCAGCAACTGGTGGGCGTCACCATGCACGAACCCGGCGTCTCACGCCTGGTGGCCGTAGACGTGGACGAAGCCGTGGAAATGGCCAACGCCTGACAGCCATAGGGTGGGCAGCGCTCACCAAACCCCTGTTTATATCCCTCCGTAGGGTGGGCACCGCCCACCAAGACCCTAGTTTTTAAACCAACGTTTTAGTCCCAGCCAAAACAGGGTTAATATAGAAGAATACAAAACCACGGACAGGAACATCCCCGCCCGGCATAACCCATGAAGCCCGCATCTGCCCTTAATATCTCCATACCCGACGACGAGATCGAGATCACCCCGATCCGCGCCCAGGGCGCCGGTGGACAAAACGTCAACAAAGTTTCCTCCGCCATCCACCTGCGCTTCGACATCCGCGCCTCCACCTTGCCCGCCTTCTACAAGCAGCGCCTGCTGAACCTGCGAGACCGCCGCATCAGCAAGAAGGGCGTCATCATCATCAAGGCGCAACGCTTCCGCACCCAAGAGCAGAACCGCGAAGATGCCCTGGAGCGATTGCAGGAAATGCTCAAAGAAGTGGTCGTGGTTAGAAAAACAAGGCGGCCGACCCGGCCGACGAAAGGCTCCCAAAAAAGGCGCCTGGATACCAAAACCCAGCGCGGCAGGATAAAAGCGCTGCGGGGGAGGGTCGTGGAGTAACGGAAAAATAGGGAGGTAAAATCGCCATTCGCCTCAAGCTACTCCATAATTGACGCAAGAGAGCATCGTCAATGCACTTTGAGATAATTGGAAAAATTGAGAACCAAGAGACATTCGCCACGGGAAAAGCGATTCGTGAGCTACCCAGATTGCAGAAGGTATATGGAAAAGGCAGATGGAGAAAACGGAAGGGGATTGCGCAGGTGAAGCTCGCCAATGGATCAATCGTGCAGGTTGAACTACACTGGTACGAAGCAACAGGTATAGGAAAGAAGGAATTCAAGATCAAACGTTATCTGAGTTGAGACTGATCCATGAAGAATATGAAATCACATAAATTGGTTATCTGCGTCAAAAACGACGATTACCCAGCTTCTTTGGAAAAGCGAAAAATATATGAGGCCATACCTGATTCTGACGCTGCGAAGCACAAGCAGATACGGGTCATAGATGAGTCTGGTGAAGATTACCTGTATCCAGAAGAATATTTTATCCCGGTAACGCTTCCAAAGAAGATAGAAGAAGCAGTAATCAAAGCGGCATAAACATAGTGGGTGATATCC
>CAYRLE010000080.1:0-11832 GCA_964425105.1 uncultured Gammaproteobacteria bacterium
AGATTGTCACGATGATGAACGAATGCGGGGCTGAAGGCTAAGTATCTGGTGGAAAGAAAAATGCGAGATATTTTCGACGCATCTAGCGTTTGTTAACAGAGACCCCCGTAGGCGTTGATGGTGGTTGTGTTGGAGTCAGTGTTAATGTGCCTTTAACCATGTTGAATGAATCAGAACCTGGCCAGGAGCTGAAGATCAGCCATATCGTTTTTCCGTCGCTGCTGATCCACTTGGTAGGTAGCGAGTAAACGAGTGCCTCATCGTTATCCCCGAAACCAAGCCAGTCCTCATAATATGCCACCGTCTTCCAGGGTCCCCATGGCGTCATGGACTCGAATATGCCCAGGTTGGAAGGTGTGCCGAAATCAGGGAATCTTGCGCCTGATCCAGGTGGCGCACGATGTGCTGCAGTAAGGATGAATCGGGCAAGCGGTTCATTGTAGATTACGGAGACAAGTCCAGGATTTCCCACTCCATTAGGGTCAGAAAACGCTGGTTGTCGATCCTGAATATTGGAACTCCATATCGGGTTGTTGTTTGTATCGAAACCAGCGAAAAACTGATACGCTGAGCGCACTTGTATCTGAGATTTATCCACCCTCATTAGATAGGCATTGTTTTCAGGCCCGTCTGTCGGTATCCACTTGCCGCCATAGCTATAGATATAATTATCCTTCGCATTGCTATAGTCTTGGCCGAAATTCACAAAGGATGATGGCATGAATTGCCTGTCTGCAGGGTCGGGGAATTTCCACGTGGACAGTTGCCATGTTTTTCCCATGTCATACGACCAAATCAACTTGGTGTCAGGCGGGCTGCCATTCTGCATGTTGACCCAGGCATAGAGTGTTCCATTGACAGACAGCATTCCCGCTGTCTTGCCCTTGCTCGGGAATGAGGAGGCGTAAATGGAATTGTATCCGCCATTGACGTTGATGCCGGTGTACGAAGCCGGCGGACCTTCCATCCTGGCAAATCCCATGCTTACCCGGCCCAAGGAATTCGTTCCTCCAAACCCCCCTCCATCTCCCCATGAGGTGTAGATATTGCCATCAGCTCCCCATGTTGTAGGCCAGAGATCACTGCCTGGCGCTGCCTGCGTCTTGCTGCCAGTGTCCCACGTTATGCTGCTGATATAGTCGCTGGGGGGGTATGGTGCCGGTTGTGACAAGGACGATTCCTGGGTGAATAATCCTGCAAACAGGGTGGCAGACAGAACCAGGAACTTTATTTGCTGACGACTGATATTTGTTCGTTTCATGGTATTTGGTCCATTGAAATCACATAACTGTGCATGCAGCAGAAGAAAAGCCAGAGGAGCCGGCAACGTTATATGCCTTGATACGGAAACATGCTGTATCTCCTATTCTGAGATTGAGGTCATTCCACGCATCAAAGGAGGCCGAGGGTGAGGCAGAGGGTGGGATGGTTGCAACCAGCAAAGTGCTCCCGCCTGCCGAATTGCCAAAGTATAACTCATAACCGAGCACGTTTTCAGACGCAGGATTGGCCGCCCAGTTGACATCCAGGGTAACTCCTATAGCACATGTGGCACAGTTCACCTGGATTGTCGCGCTTGCGGTGGCAATGTCGCCATCCGCGTCGGTCACCCTGTAGTTCAGGGTATCCATGCCAGCGAAGCCAGTCGTTGGCGTATAGGTAATGGTATTGTCAGGGTTGACGAGCGCTGTGCCGTTGCCCGGAGCCGACAGTATGCTGACGACAACCGGGGTATCCGCAAGTCCGGTATCATTTGCCAGCACATCGATGGTGACTGCGGTGTTCTGTGGGGTCGTTGCACTGTCGTCGGTGGCAAAGGGTATCGCAGAGCCGCTGCCGCCTGCTGATGAAACGAGCACGACATACATGCTGTCAGAACTGCTGCCTCCGTTTCCACCCAGTATTATGGTGCCTGCCGGGAAGTCCTTGCGGTACAGTTGCAGAGGGCTATCACTGGTGATGAGCTGGTCGCCCGTGTCTGTCCACGTGCTGAGCCATGAGGGTTTGCTGGCAATGCTGGTGTCGTGGGCGATATAGACGGTAACGTCTCTGTTCACGCTGAACGACAGGAAGCTGCTGCCGCTCGATGCCTTGTCACCATTCACCGTTTTCAGGTTGCGCATTCCGCTGTAGGTGGCGGGCACCGTGGTATAGGTATAGGCCCTGTCCACATAGACCAGCCCGCCGGCGGCCAGGGTATCCCATTGATAGGCTGTAATCGATGTGCCGGTGATATTCAGCGGGGCCCCTGAGACGTCGCTCACGGTAATGCTGAATGAGGGCAGGGCTGTCACGGAGATGCCGTCGCTGACGCTGATGACAATGCCGCTGGCGATACCAATATCGCCGGTGGAGGGTGTTCCCGTCAGGGCGCCGGTGCTGGTGTTGAAGGCGGCCCATGATGGCTTGTTGCTGATACTGAAGGTCAGCGTGTCGCCATCGGCATCGCTGACGCCGGGTGCAAAGCTGTATGTGGCGCCTACCGTTACCGTGGTAGGCGGTGATCCGCTGATAGTGGGTGGATTGTTGCGGCTGTTGTTGGTGATGGTGTCCATGACGTTGTTGAGTTCGGCCTGGCTGGCGGACACCAGGCGGGAGAGCGTCAGGTCGAGGGCCGTATCGACATCCGGTGGCAGGACAATAGCGTTCGGCAGGCTGTCCGCGCCGATGGCGTCCAGTGCCGTCATGAGAGGCGCAAGCTCGTTGCCGCTTGACAGGGCCTGGGCTGCCTGGATGGCCTGGCGCGCCTGGCTCAGCATGGCCGCACTGATAGCAACATCAGCTGTTGTCTGGGATGCGGCGGGCAGGATGAGGCGGATGGCTGAGTCGAGTTGTGACGTGGCGGAGTTGCCATTGACCTTGAGGGTGTTGTTGAGCGCCTCGATGAGGACCTGTCCTGCAATGAGTTGGGTGGTGACGGCGATGCGTAAATCTTCATCTGGATTCTGGTTTGCGCCGCTGCCGTCCAATTGTCCGTCGCTCAGGTCCGCAGACAGGCGGGTGATGAACTGGTCTTCACTGAGGTTGACGCCTGCCGCGGCCAAGGCGTCGCGGCTACGCCGGATCGTCTCTGCCAGGGCCTCGCTGGCCTTGACGATATTGGCGACGTTGCCGGGCGTGACGGGGCTGCTGATGGGATCACTGACCAAACGGTCATCCAGGCCGAAGTTCAGGCGGCTAAGGACGAGGGACTTTGCGCGGGCAAGGTTTGCGGTGTTCAGGCCTCCTTGCATGGCCTGGGCCGTGGTGACGATGAGCGTGGTGAAGGGGTTGAGATTGGCCGTCTGTCCGCCAGTGCCGGTTACTACTGACTGGAGCGTGAAATCGGGTGCCTGGCCAGAGACGATGTCGGTTCCTCCCCGGGCACTGAGAAGTAAGGGGAAGCGGGCGTCGGCAGGTATCTCGGCACGGTAGACAGCCTGGCCGTCGCTGGATACGGTGGCCAGGACAGTTCCTCCGGCGTCACTGATGGTTACCGTAGCGGAGACCACGGGGCCGTCACCCACGCTGCCTTGCAGGGTGATGGCATCTTGTCCCCCAGTGCTGCCTCCACCGCCGCAGGCGGTGACTGCCACACTCAGGATTACAATGAGAAGCCTATTTAAAAACAGCATATTGCGACAGTCTCTCTGGGTGGTCTGGGGCATTCTTCGCGTGGGAGACACATTTGCCGCCCCTGTGTAGTATCGGTCGCCCCCGGGGCTTGCGGTATGTTCCTCGTCACAAAATTCATTATTGCCGTAGTTTGTCCTGCAGAATGTTCTCCCGCTTCTGACGCGGACCCCATCACTAACACGCGAGCGATGCATCGGGGGTTCCGCACCCGGGGAGATAAAAATTACTGCGGCAGCTGGGCCTGACAACGATTGTTGTTATTCTTGGAGGGTGTCGTCCGCCTGTTGATGGCAGTGTTCTTCGCCATGACGGACGGCCGCCAGTATATCCGATTTATTTCAGATTTGCAGAATTTCCAGGCGCCGCCATGGAGAGCCATTTTGGCTATGCCTTAAGAAAGATCGGTAAGCAGTTGAACCTGTACATGAATTCAGACAGGCAGCAGGGTGGCAGGATATGAGGGATTCCTTGTCATCGTCACCCTCGCGGTGGTAGCCTTCTGGTGCCCCCTGGAGAAGCACAGCCTGTCTCAAGATAAAGTGTAAATGAACCGATAATAAGGCTGCAGAACAATGGATCTGGGCTGGGCGGGGAGCTGCTTCGGCAGGATGTCAGCAAGCTGAAGCAGGAAGTGGAATTTTATAATTTGTGGCCAGATGCCTTGATCATTCTGTGTTGAACTGTATCCTTTTTCTCTTGCTGGGATGGCGCCGATGGGCCTTTTGAGTAGCAGGAAGTCCCTGGTGGTTGCCGTCCTCATCGTGTTGATGGCCAGTGGCCTTTATCCTTACCGCTACCGCCTGTGGGAATTCTCTATTGAGATCCAGGATTGGCTGGCATCGCCCGATCTCACTTGGGATTCGCTGCCCCCCTCCCAGGCGGGCCTGGACCGGGACGCGCTGGACAGATGGAGGAAGCAGCTGGCGGCTCATGATACGGATGCTGTCCTCGTAGTGCGTGGCAACAAGGTGGTCTACGAGTGGTATGGCTTTGGCGCGGGGCCGAATGCCAAACACTATACCTCCGCCATGGCGAAGCCGCTGCTGGGCATCACAACATTGCTGGTCTGCCTCACCGATGGGCGCATGGACCTGGACGACAGCATCAGCAAATTCGTCCCGGCGCTGAAGCCTGATCCTGTGAGGAGCAGGATCAGGGTCAGGGATCTCGCTTTCCATACCGCGGGCCTGGACGACGTCGATTTTGTCAAGGGGAAGGCTGGCCAGCTGGAAGGCTGGAAAAAGGATTACTATGAGCACCGTGACAAGCGGTTTCAAATGGCGGTTTTCGATGTGCCGTTCCTGTTCCCGCCAGGAACGCGGGAAAAATATGCCGGCGTAGGCTATTACGCCTTGGCCTATGTGGTCACCAGGGCACTGCAGGATGCGCCGCAGAAGGACATCAAGACCCTGCTTCGGGAACGGATCATGGAGCCCCTGCATATCCCGGATGCCGCCTGGCGTATCAGTTATGGCGAAGAGCACGAAGCCGATGGGCTGCGCCTGTATGCCTTTGGCAGCGGCGCGTCCTTGACGGCGCGAACTGCGGCCAGGATAGGTCAGCTGATGCTGGACAGGGGGCGCTGGGGAGGCAAGACATTGATCGAGCCTTCTTGGGTCGACCGGGTTCTTGATCGTGGCTTTGATGCCACACAGCGCATTTCGACCAATCATGGCTGGATACTGAATGTCGATGGGAAATGGCCCTCCCTGCCGCCTGACGCCTTTCTCGGGGTGGGTGGTGGTCAGCAGCTGACCCTTGTGGTGCCCAGTCTCGACCTGGTCATGGTCCGCAATGGTGAGGCATTGGGGCACAGCGTGGGCAGCCCTTGGGCGCTGCTTGACAGTCTCGTCTTCCGCCCCCTCATGCAGGCTGTTACGGGTAGTGGTCCGAGAGGGCGCGATGGGGTTCGCCAGCATTCGTTATCAGGGGGGGTGCCATGGGAGCCAGTGACGTGACTGCCGAGGATACCTCGGCAGAGATCTCCGTCATCGTGCCGTTATATAACGAGGAGGACAATGTTCTTCCCCTGTACGAGTCCATCGTGCGGACTCTCGACGGTATCACACCGAACCAGGAGATGCTCTTCATCGACGATGGCAGTCAGGATGCCACCTTTGAACGGGCCGCGGCGTTGGCGGAACAGGACCCGCGCCTGAAGGTGGTGAGGTTTCGCAAGAACTATGGCCAGACTCCGGCCATGGCTGCTGGGATCGATCTCGCCCGGGGTGAGATCCTGATTACCATGGATGGCGATCTGCAGAACGATCCTAAGGATATTCCCGCCTTTATCGAGAAGATCAATGAGGGCTACGACATCGTGGTGGGCTGGCGCCACAAGCGCCAGGACAAGCTCATCAGCCGTAAGATTCCTTCCCGGATCGCCAATTGGCTGATCGGCAAGGTGACCGGTGTGCCCATCAAGGACAATGGCTGTTCCCTGAAGGCCTACCGGGCCAGCGTCATCAAGGAGGTGCCGCTCTATTCGGAGATGCACCGCTTCATACCCGCCATGGCCTCGGTCGCGGGTGCCCGCATCGCTGAGATCAAGGTTGCTCATCATGCGCGCCGTTTCGGGGTCTCGAAGTACGGCTTGTCGAGGATCTACAAGGTTCTGCTGGATCTGCTGGCCATCAAGACGATCATCTCCTTCTCCGCGCGCCCCTTTCTCTGGTTCGTCATGCTTGCCGTGCCCATGGCGCTGGTGAGTCTCGTCGCTTTGGTGATCAGTTTACGTGACTTTATGGTTGCAGGTGAGGCGGTCACGGTGGTGATGCCGGGCATTTTCATTCTGTTTGCCACCTTGGCCACGTTCCTCGTCTTCTGCGGCGCCCTGGGCGAACTGATTTATAAGACCGGTGATATCGACCTGTACCGGCTTTCTGCACTGACAGTGGAGGTCTACCCACCCCATGATGGAAAATCCAAGCTTACACGGGAGGATGAGTAAGCCCCATGTCTGAAAAGATCGATGTTTCGATAGTTATTCCCGTCAGCGAGCGTTTCGACGATGTGCGGGAGCTTTATTACGAGTACCTGCGGAGCATCAAGGAAACAGGGCTCAGCCATGAATTCATCTATGTGATCGACGGTGAATTTCCAGATGTGGTCAAGGCATTGAAGGCCTTGCAGCACGAGGGTGAACCGATCACCATCATCCAATTGGCCAAGTGGTTCGGCGAGGCTACGGCCATGACGGCAGGTTTCCGTCATGCAGCGGGGAAGATCATTCTGACCTTGCCGGCCTATCACCAGATAGAGGCCGCAGATCTGCCAGGTCTGATCAAGGCCTTGGATGGCCATGATATGGTGACAGCCTGGCGTTGGCCTAGGATCGATTCCGGAATCAATCAGTTCCAGTCCCGTATGTTTCACGGTTTTCTGAATTTCCTTGCTGATTCCTCATTTCATGATCTGGGCTGCGGCGTGCGCGTTTTCCAGCGCGCTGTCATTGAGGAGGTGCCCATCTATGGTGACCAGCATCGTTTCTTTCCCTTGCTGGCGACCCGCTACGGGTTCCGGGTCAAGGAAGTCAAGCTGCGTCAGTCATCCAAGGACCTTCAGCGCCGCATCTACAACCCCGGTGTCTATCTGCGCCGTATTCTCGATATTCTGACGGTCTTCTTTCTCGTCAAGTTTACAAAGAAGCCATTGCGCTTTTTCGGCCTGGTGGGTAGTGCGACCTTTGGTGCAGGTGCATTGACCACTTTGTTCCTGGTTGTTCAGCGGCTTTTCTTTCAGGTGCCGCTTGCCGACCGCCCTGCCTTGCTGCTGAGTTTGCTGCTGGTGGTATTGGGTGCGCAATTGTTCGCCTTGGGGTTGATCGGGGAGCTCATCATTTACACTCATGCGAAGCATATCAAGGAATACACCATTGCGGAGATCATCAACCGTGCATGAGCTACGCTCTCATGGCGCTGACTGAAGCTTGCCGCCGGCATTGCCGCCTGTTCGGCGCCCTGCTGCTGGGTATCACCTGTTCTGTCGCCCGTGCAGATCTTGCGGACACCATCGAGCGCATCAGGCCCAGCATCGTCGGCATAGGCACCTATCAGCAGACCCGCTCGCCCCCCGCACATCTGCTGGGTTCGGGCTTCGTCATCGGCAATGGCCGCTATGTGCTCACCAATCTCCATGTCGTAGACAGAAAAATTGATAAGGTAAAGAACGAATATTTTGCTGTTTTCGTCGGGCGGGGCCGCGACTCCAGGGTGCGCAAGGCCGGCAGGATTGCCATCGACCGGCAGCATGATCTGGCGATCTTGAGGATCACGGGTTTCCCGCTGCCCGCCATGAAGCTGGGTGATTCCTCCCGGGTCAGGGAGGGCGAGTTGTATGCCTTTACCGGGTTTCCCATCGGTGCCGTGCTGGGGCTGTTTCCGGTCACGCACCGCGGCATCATTTCCGCCATTACACCCATCATCGCGCCCCTCGATAATGCGGTCCAACTCAAATCAGAGCTGATCAAACAGCTGCGCACCCCCTTCGATGTCTTTCAGCTGGATGCCACGGCCTACCCAGGCAACAGCGGCAGCCCCCTCTATCACCCGGAAAGCGGTGCGGTGATCGGCGTCATCAACATGGTGCTGGTGAAGGGCAAGAAGGAAAGTGTGCTTTCCGAGCCCAGCGGCATCACCTATGCCATCCCCATCGAGTACGTGCGCACGCTGATCTCCAATTCCGAGGTCTCGCTTCCCTGAGACGCCGTTATCAGGCGAATTTTGCGGGGTTGGTGCTCGTTTTTTTTGCGGCGTGTCAGTATATTTTACACTTTCTGGGGCATGGTTTTTTTGTGTGTTTTATCTGATTGATATTTATTTGAAAAATTCCTGTGGCTTGCTTGGTATGAAGTATGTATATAAAGAAATTAGATGAATTGAATGCTTGAATATTGACACTTGAAAAGGGATAATAAATGTGCTCTCTGAAGGGTAGAATCAGATCTAGAAACAAGATTCTAATATATCTTAAAGACGAAGATAAATTAGAGCCACACAGGAGTATTCGAAGTGGCTGAAAATGAACAAAAAAACACAGCGGCTAACCGCAGTGGGGCGGAACATCTGGACCAGGGAGAAGGGCAGGGTTCTGGCATGACGGGTGGTGCGTATTCCAGCGGACGCAGGCGTTTCCTGAAAGGGGCGGGTATTGCCGCGCCTGCCGTCATCATGACGGTATCGAGCAGGCCGGTACTGGCGCGCCATTGTACGGTTTCAGGAACGCTTTCCGGTAACCTTTCCAATCCCGATGATGATCATTACTGTGCGGGGTATACGCCGGGTTACTGGATGAACCATCACGATGAATGGCCTCATCCCTACACGGTCGGTGAATGCCAGGAACGGCACGGCGGGAACGGTCACTGCGATGCCTATGTCAACGGCACACCTTTCCATTCGGCCTACCGCAGCAGTGCTGGGCAGAGCGGTCCCTTCGGCGGCAATCTCTATGGTGGCGCTACCATGATGGAGGTCATCATGATGACAGGGGTCGATGATCGCTATCAGCTGGGTGCCCATGCCGTGGCTGCTCTGCTCAACGCAGCTCACTTTGGCCCCGAGATCTTCGGTTATACCGAGGACCAGATCATCGAGATGTGGAATGCCCGGCACCTCGTGGATCCCGAGGGGCTCAAGGAAGATTTCCAGCTGTTGAACGAGCGGGATGACTGGTAAGCCCCGCAAGGATGAAGGGCGTCGAAGGTAGCCGCTGGCGACTGGCCGAGGATGCTGAATTTCTGACCCAGGAATGGGACGGCATGCTTGTGCTCTTCCATGGGGGCTCAGGGGATACCCATCTCCTGGATAGCAGTGCCACGCGCATCTACAAGATTCTTCATCAGGGGCCGGCCGACACAGAAGAGTTGCTTCTGGCAGTGGAGACTACAGCGGCGGCCTCCGCTGGCGGGGGCGCCAGCCCTCATTCTCAGCTGATGCGCACTCTGGGTGTGTTGCAGCGCCTGGATATCGTGGAACCCTTGCCTTTGTGAAGCTGTCTGTCCTTTCCACGGCTGAACTGGCAGGGCGGTTGAAAGGGTCGGGCCTCGCTCTGCGTACCGGGCCGATAACCGTTCGCATTCAATCCCCACTTGTTGCCGTCATCGACGCTCTTGCCACCCTCTATGGGGATTACGCCCTGGTCGATGACGATACCTTTATCGATTTTCATATCAGCCTGGCGCGTCCTGCGGGCATACGGCGCTGGTTCAGGCCCCAGGTCTGTTTCTACCTGGACGGCCGTTCGCCCTTCAAGCCCCTGCCTCTGTCCCAGGCCTTTCCCATGCTGGAATGGGGGCTGAATTGGTGTATGGCGTCATATCTGAACCACCATGTCATTCTCCATGCCGCCGTGGTGGAGCGTGGCGGGCATGCGGTGATTCTGCCGGGCGCGCCCGGCGCAGGCAAGAGCACCCTCTGCGCTGCCCTTGCCGGACATGGCTGGCGCCTGTTCTCAGATGAGATGGCCATTGTCGATCTCGGCAGTGGCCGCTTGATTCCCAATCCCCGTCCCATCGGGCTCAAGAATGACTCTATCGATATCATTCGCCACTTCCTGCCGGGCGTGGTGATCGGCGACCCCTGTGTGGATACCCGCAAGGGGACAGTGGCCCATATGCGGGCGCCGCAGGACAGCGTGGAGCGGGCCGCTGAGGGCGCGCCTGCCGCCTGGGTGATTGCCCCGCACTACCAGCCCGGTGGCCGGGGCGAGTTGGAGCGGGAATCCAGGGCACGCATGCTCATGGAACTGGTGGACAACGCCTTCAATTACAGCGTGGTTGGTGGCCGCGCCTTTCAGGTCTTGGGCGGCCTGATCGATGACTGTGATTGCTACCGTTTCGAATATCAGGATCTGGAACAGGCGCTGGCAGTCTTCGAGGCGCTGCCGATGCCGCCGGGGGCTGGATGATGCATGATCGTTGCAGTCTTCTTCTGAAGATTCTGCGCCGGCCCGATGACAGCGCCGCCCTGCCGCTCGGCCAGTGGGATCTCCTGGTGCGCCAGGCGCGCCGAGCTGAACTGCTGGCCCATCTCCATGCCCTTTTCGAGGCGCGGCAACTACTGACGCATGTACCGGAGCAGGCGCTGGCGCACCTTGAGTCGGCGCGCATCTATGCCCATGCCCAGCAGCGCGTGGTGCGCTGGGAGGTGCGTTGCCTCGCGCGGGCCCTGCAACAGCTGGAAATACCGCTGCTGCTGCTCAAGGGGGCGGCCTATCTGCTGGCGGAACTGCCCAACAGCCGTGGCCGCCTCTTCAATGACATCGATATCCTGGTGCCCAAGGTCCGTCTCGATGCCGTGGAGCAAGCCCTCCTGCAACATGGCTGGATGAGTACCCATCTCGACCCCTATGACCAGCATTATTACCGCACCTGGATGCATGAACTGCCTCCCTTGCGGCACATCCGGCGGCGCACCGTGCTGGACGTGCATCACAACATCCTCCCCGAGACGGCGCGACTGCATCCCGACCCTGGCAAGCTCTTCAGCGATGCGATCACCATCGATGCGCCATGGAGAGTACAGGTGCTGGCTCCTGCCGATATGGTGCTGCACAGCGCCACGCATCTCTTTCACGACGGTGAACTGGAGCGGGGGTTGCGGGATCTGGTGGATCTCGACACCTTGCTGCGCCATTTCTCATCGCAGGAGAGCTTCTGGACGCGATTGCAGAGGCGGGCGCGTGAACTGGATCTGCTGCGCCCCCTCTATTATGCCCTGCGCTATACTGCGCGCCTGCTGGATACACCGGTTCCCCTGCAAGCCCTTGAGTCTACCGCTGACGGACGCCCGCCACCTCCTCTGTCAGTCGTGATGGATGCACTCTTCCAGCGCGCACTGGAGGTGGACCACGACAGCTGCAAGCCTCCGGGCAGCGCTTTGGCCCGCGGGCTGCTGTATGTCCGTTCCCACTATCTGCGCATGCCCCTGCATCTGTTGATTCCCCACCTGCTGCGCAAGTCCTTCAGGCAGAGCGCAGATTCGTAGGGTGGGAACCGCCCACCGCAACGATGCTGTGGTTTCCTCCGGCATATCTTTGGGTTTACTATCAGAATTGGGCAATCAGCAGGAGGGGAGGCGCTATGAAACAATTCTATGAGGCAGGGGGTAATGTGGCCGCTATCGCCGGCATCATTTTGTGCGCCATTGCAGGAGGCGCTCGTCTACTGGGCAGCCACTACGTTCTGGGATTCGAGGCGGCCACGCTCTTTCTTGGAGG
>CAYRLE010000081.1:0-11804 GCA_964425105.1 uncultured Gammaproteobacteria bacterium
AGAACGCCTTGGTCCTGTTGACGGACGTAAGACCAACGCCCTTGAGGCCCATTTCGATTCGCGGACTCTTCTCCCCAATCACTTTCAGCGCATGACCCAAGGCCTCATTGCCGGAAGACACCTGATCCATAAGCACGGCGAGGCGGATCTTTGCGGCGCTATCCAAAACACCCTTGGCTGCTGCGCCGCTGCCCAGGCCGCGGGCCTGACCCATGGCATCGGTCAGGGAGGGCAGGCGATTGACCACGGCATCCATCAGATAGTAGCTATCCAGCTCCGGATCCAGAATCAGGTTTGAACTGTCTCCCACTTCGGCAATCAGTCCGATTACAGCCTTGATGAGCACGCTGTGCGCAGCAAAAGATTCTGCAGACTGCATCTTTAGGGCGTTGTCCTCAAGATGACGCCACTGGCGCTTCAATGCCCTGACTTTGCCGCCGGTTCGTAATGCCCCGCCCAGTTTATCGTCCAATTTTTTCAATGCGATGAATGAACGGTCGATGTCGCTGCGGATAGCGCCGATCTTGTCCTTGAATGAATCGTCGCCATTCAGATAGGCATTCGTCATACCGCGGTGCTGTGGGATCTTCTCCAACAGAGGACGCAACACGCCGATATACTCCACCCCGCGCCTTTCTTGCTCAAGGAACTGTACATCCTGAGTAATGCTCCTGAACAAGATACTGCTTAGTATCCCCAGGGGAATAAGAAAGATCACAAAGATCAAGACAAATTTGTGCAGATAATGCAGGCGCCCCATAGCCGCCTTGGCGGGTGCAAACAAAGCATTCATTCCCTATCCTCCCGGTTTCAACACGTAACCTCTATAGATCAACCGGGTGCACGGCATCCGGCCCATGGATGCTAGGCGCTCACAGAGGAAAACAGCCAAGCATCTGAAGTTTGTACAAAGGCGGGACTTGGGCCAGTTACTGAAAAGAGTGGCATCAGCCAATGGATGGCCACGGAATGATAATTGTGGGAACGACAGGGAAGGGGTCAATCCCGAGGCATGGAGACTCTTGCTCTCTATATCCTGATAAGAATGATCGGCTTTTTGCCGAAAGACTTTAGCAACTGCGGATTCGAGAGACGGGGGGCAAAGGAGCGGCGCTCCCGGGCAGGAGTAGGATTTTCCTTCTTAACCCATGATCTTGCAGATCAGTTCTCGCACTACGCCGGCCTCGAAAGGCTTGTCACAGAGGGCGGAGACACCGCCCTGCTCAACGCCTGCCAGGCGGCTCAGGTCGGCCTCGCTGGATACCATGAGTATCGGGATGTCGGGCTGGTCACTCTGGGTCCTGATATATTCGACCAGCTGATCGCCGCTCATCTCCGGCATGTTGTAGTCGGTGACGATAAAATCGAACAGCTGCTGGCGGATCAAGTCTATGGCAGCGCGGCCGTTTTCGGCCTCACTGATCTTCTCGATACCAAAACCCTCCAGGGTGCGGCGGATATGCCCGCGTGCAAAGCGGCTGTCGTCCACGATCAGCACGCTGAGGTCTTCGGCATCCAGATCCCCCACCCGCAGTGTCGCCGGCGCGAGAAAGTCCAGGGTCGTATAGAGCGCCTTTTCCAGCTGAGCCTGTTGAAATGGCTTGGGCAGAACGGCCACCGCTCCAGCCTGGCGAACCGGGTCGAGATAACGGAAATTTGTCTCGCTGGAAATCAACATAAAGGGAATCGTCTGCAGATGTTCGTCGTCACGCATACGCTCCACCAGCACGGTACCGGTCATGTCTGGCAAGTAGAGGGCGCTGACCACCAGGTCCGGCATCATGCCTCCCATGATATCCAGTGCCGTGCCCCCGTCATCGGCACGCTGCACATGCTGCACCCCGCAGGCCACAAGATGCCCGGTGATAATGCGATGCTGGATGGCCGAGGGCTCCACCACCAAAATGTTGAGTTCATCGATGCCGATGGTTTTCATCATGCCATTACTCCTTGGCAAAGCCCTGGACGAGGCCCTATCCAAACTCTCCTTTTGCTAAACAAATCTTCCTATCAGCCGTATACCTAGCCAACGGCACCCGGTTGCCACTTCATTGATTACAGCGACAAAGAGGGGATTTTCTTTATCGATGCGCCAGCAACTGACCATCATCCCCGTCGCCAGCGGCAAGGGCGGTGTCGGCAAGAGCCTGCTCAGCGCCAATCTCGCCATTGCCCTGGCCAAGATGGGACATGCCACGGTAGTGGCCGATCTGGACCTGGGCAGCCCGGATCTGCACAGCTTTCTCGGCTGCGGGGAGCACCATGGCGGCATTGTCGAGTTCATGCACACCGCGGGGGCAAAACTCGGTGACTACCTGCAAGCCACTCCCTGGCGCCACCTGAGGTTCCTGGGCGGAGACAGCCAGCGCCCCTTTGCCGCCAACCTTGCTTACCATCAGAAGCTGAAACTGATCCGCCACTTGAGCCAGCTGCCCGCCCGTTATCTGATATTGGATCTGGGGGCCGGCAACAGCTACAACATCCTTGATTTCTTCCGCATCGCCACCCGCGGCCTGGTTGTCACCACCCCAGAACCCACGGCCATCAGGAATATGACCGCCTTTTTTCATCATCTTGCACGCCGCTCCCTGGATCGGGCAGTGCGCAGCCATCCTGCCAGGCAGCGTCTGGTGCAGGAATTGCTTGCGCTGGAACAGGAGAGCGGGGACACGCCGACCATGGCAATGATTGCCCAGCGCCTGGCGGCTATTGAGCCGCAGGCGGCGCAGCTGGTGGAACAGGCCTGTGCGCGCTATCAGCCACGACTGATCCTGAACATGGCCGATCATCCCGATGAGTTGGGCGCCCTCGACAACAGCATGCAACTCGCTGCCGAGCGTTTCTCATTGCATTGCGAACCCTACGGCTTCATCTTCGCTGACAACACCGTACGCCGCAGCATCAGGGCCGGCATCCCCCTGCTGGAATACGCCGAAGATGCCACCGCCGCCCAGTGCATCGGGCAACTGGCCCAACACGTCGTCCACCTGTGGGACAAGACCCTGGAAGAACCGGCGCTCACCCTGCGCAACCATACCCGCAAGTTCCATGAATACCTGCAGCGCGATGCCCGCCAGAGCCATGCCCGTTTCATTCCCGGAACCCTGAGGCATTTCTTCCCAGGCCTGTTCAACTGATTCTGGCTGGGCGCGACAGCGCCCCGCAATCCCTTGTATCTTTCCCCATGTATCTTCCCTCTGCTTTTGAGCTATCATGGAGCCGATGCCCCACCATCCCTGCAACAAGGATCTCCTTGAAGAATCCCAGGCCCTGGCGCGCCTGCTGGATGCCATCACCCCCGTGGGGGAAACTGAAACGGTGGCTCTGGAGCAGGCCCTGGGGCGGGTGCTGGCCTGTAGGCTGACGGCGGTGGTAGATGTGCCGCCCTTCGACAACAGCGCCATGGACGGCTACGCCCTGAACGCTGCCGACCTGGCCGCAGAGGGCAACACCGTCCTGCCGGTCAGCCAACGGGTGGCGGCCGGGGACATGCCGGCGCCCCTGCGACCGGCCAGCGCTGCGCGCATCTTCACCGGTGCGCCACTGCCACCCGGCGCAGACACCGTGGTCATGCAGGAGCAGTGCCGCGCCGCAGAGGGGCGGGTAGTCATCGAAGCCCCGGTCACCAGGGGCCGCCACGTCCGCCGCCAGGGTGAGGACCTGCGCAGCGGTGAGCAGATTCTCGCTGCCGGCACCCGGCTCCAGCCTCAACACCTGGGGCTGGCAGCCTCCACCGGCAGTGCCGCCTTGGAGGTATTCCGCCGCCTGCGCATCGCCACCCTGTTCACCGGCAACGAACTGGTCCCGCCGGGCACGCCTCTGGATCCTGGCAGGATCTACAACTCCAACCGCTACGCCCTCAACAGCCTGCTGCAAAACCTGGGCTGTGAAGTGATGGACTTGGGCATCATCGGCGACGACTACGAAGCCACCCTGGAGGCCCTGCTGCAGGCCGCCGCGGGCAGCGATCTCATCCTCACCAGCGGTGGCGCCTCGGTGGGAGAGGAAGACCACATCAAAAACGCCATCACCACCCTGGGTCGCCTGGAGTTGTGGCGCATTGCCGTCAAACCCGGCAAACCCCTGGCCTTCGGCCATATCGGCGAAACACCGCTACTGGGCCTGCCTGGCAACCCGGTGTCCTTGTTTATCACCTTCTGCCTCTTCGCCCGCCCGGCCCTGCGCAAACTGCAAGGCTGCGGCGAGTGGCTGCCCAGGCGCCTGTGGGCCACGGCAGGCTTCACCCGCAGCAATGCCATCGCCCGCAGCGAATACCTGCGGGCGAGAGTCAGCGCGGATGGCGCGGGATGCAACCGGGTCTCACTCCACCCGCAACAGGGTTCCGCCATCCTCTCCTCCATCACCTGGGCAGACTGCCTGGCAGTGGTGCCCGCCAACACCACCGTCAGTCCCGGCCAAGCCATAGAGGTGATCCCTTTCAGTGAACTGCTGCACTGAAATCCGGCGTTATGGTGGGCAATGCCCAGCCTACCCTCAACAACAAACCCCCAGCACAATCATCTAGGGTGGGCATTGCCACCCTAGCCGCGACCACTGCCCTCGTCTCCGTAGAGAAAACAATGCACCCGGTGCCCCTCACCCAACTCGGTAGGGCCGGGGTAACGGCTGCGGCACACCGGCATGACATGGGGACAACGGGTATGGAAATGACAACCAGCGGGCGGATCGGCAGGCGAAGGCAGATCCCCTTCCAGGCGGATCACTTCCCGCTGCCTCTCTTGGTCGATGACGGGAATGGCCGATAGCAGCGCCTGGGTGTAGGGATGCCTGGCCTGGGTCAACACCTTGTCCACGCTGCCGTATTCCACGATCCGCCCCAGGTACATCACCGCCACTTCGTCGGACAGATAGCCCACTACCGACAGGTTGTGGGTGATGAACAGATAGGACAGGCCCAGTTCGTGCTGCAGACCCTTGAGCAGATTGAGGATCTGGGCCTGCACCGAGATATCCAGGGCACTGGTGGGCTCGTCACACACCAGCAGCTTGGGATTGACCGCCAGGGCGCGGGCGATGCAGATGCGCTGGCGCTGACCACCAGAGAACTCATGAGGATAGCGTCTCTTGGCAGCTGCCGGCAGGCCAACCTGCTCCAGCAGCTGGTCCACCCGTGCCACACGGCGCAGGGGATCTTTTTCCAGGCCCAGAGCCACCATGCCTTCCTGAATAATGTCTCCCACCAGCATGCGCGGATTCATGGAAGAAAAAGGGTCCTGAAAGATAATCTGAAAATCGCTGCGCCGCCTGCGCAGTGCCTCGCCGCGCAGGCGGGTGAGATCGGTTCCCTCTAGCAGGATGTGCCCTGCGGTTGGGCGGATCAACTGCAGAATAGCCTTGCCGATGGTGGTCTTACCGCAGCCCGACTCCCCCACCAAGGCCACTGTGGCGCCCTTGTCGATACGCAGGGAGACGCCATCCACGGCATAGACGTACCCCGCAGTGCGCTTGAACAAGCCACGCTGGATGGGGAAGTGGACCTTCACCGCCTCCAGTTCCAGGAGTCGCTCATCCCGCTGCACGGCATGGGGCAAAAAACTGGGCTCTGCCCCCTTGTCGTCCGCAGGTGTCAGAGGTCTCCGGCTGGCGAACGGTGGATCATAGAGATGACAGCGCACACCCCGCTGCCCTGCAGCCACCCAGCGCGGCTCGCTATCACGACAGTCCTGCCAGGCGTAGTCGCAACGCTCTGCGAAGCGGCAACCACGAAAGGCACGGCTCAATGTCGGCACCGCACCCGGGATCACGGTCAAACGGCGGTCACGCTTGCTGATATCCGGCAGCGACTCGAACAGCTTGCGACTATAGGGATGGCGTGGCTCGGCGAAGAATTCGTCGCGCGAACCCTGCTCCACAATCTGTCCGGCATACATTACTGCCACCCGGTCGGCCATGCCCGCCACCACGCCCAGATCATGGGTGATCAGCAATACTGCCATGCCGGTCTCCTGCTGCAGGCGCCCCAGCAGTTCCAGAACCTGGGCCTGAATGGTCACATCCAGGGCCGTGGTGGGCTCGTCGGCGATGAGCAGATCGGGCTCACCGGCCAGGGCGATGGCGATCATCACCCGCTGCTTCATGCCCCCGGACAGCTGGTGGGGGTATTCCTCGTAACGGCGCCGGGGGTCGGGGATGCCCACGGCATCCAGCAGTTCCAGCACCACGCCGCGGGCGGCGCCGCCCCTGAGCCCGCGATGGAGGCGCACCGTCTCAGCGATCTGCTCCCCCACGCTGAGCACCGGATTGAGGGAGGTCATGGGCTCCTGGAAGATCATGGCGATGCGCTTGCCGCGCACGCGGCGCATCTCCATCTCCGGCAGGGCCAACAGATCCTCGCCGTCCAGCAACACCTGCCCCGCGATGATGCGCCCCGCTGGCGCCGGCACCAGGCGCATAATGGACAGCGAGGTCATGGATTTGCCGCAGCCCGACTCTCCCAGCAGGGCAAAGGTCTCGCCGCGGCGGATGTCGAAACTGACATCGTCCACGGCATGCAGGACCGCGCCCGCCGTCTTGAAGCGGGTGGTCAGATTGCGCACGCTCAGCAGTATGTCGGTCATGTGTATTGTCTCGGTTCGCCCATGTACTCCCTATCTCCGGAGGTATGGCATATTGCCTTTGTATGGGTAATGGGTAATGAGTAATGAGTAATGAGTGATGGGTAATAGTGATGAGTGATGAATAAACCTATTTTTACTCATCACTCTTCACTCATTACTGTTCACTCGTCAGCCCCGGCGCAGGCGCGGATCGAAGGCGTCGCGCACCGCATCCGACAGCAGATTGGCCGCCAGCACCAACACGAACATGAATACGAAGGCCGCCAGCAGCGACCACCACACCATGGGATCACGGGCCATCTCCAGGCGCGCACCATTGATCATGTTGCCCCAGCTGTGCATGGAGGGATCCACCCCCACACCCACATAGGAGAGAATGGCCTCCGCCAGCACCAGGCCGCTGAAGTCCAACACCACGGTGATGAGCACGATATGCATCACGTTGGGCAGCAGGTGGCGGCTCATAATGCGACGGTGGGGCACACCGAAGGCAGTGGCCGCCTGCACGAACTCCACGCCATGGAGTTTCATGGTCTCGCCGCGCAGCAGGCGGCACAGGCCCGTCCAGCTGGTCACTCCGAGAATGATACACAGAAACAGCAGGCGCATGTCGGCACGCGCGGCGGCGGTTTCGAACAATTCGGGATGGGTGTCGATATAGACCTGCAGCATGAGCACGGCGGAGGCGATGAGCAGCACCCCGGGAATGGAATTGAGGGTGGTGTAGAGATACTGGATCACGTCATCCACCCAGCCCCGGAAGTAGCCCGCCATGATGCCCAGCATCAAGGCAAAGGGCAGCATCACCAGGGTGGTCAGGGTGCCGATCACCAGGGCGGTGCGGATACTCTTCAGGGTCTGGTAGAACACATCCTGGCCCACCTTGTCGGTGCCGAAGATGTGATAGAAGGGTGCCAGTTCCACCGCCCAGGCCACGGCAATGAAAATCACCGCTGCCGTCACCAGCATCACCCGCCATGGCAGGTCGCAGCGCCCAGACACCACCTGGCGCAGCATGAAACCATAGGGGCGGCTGCCGCGGTGGGCCAGCAGCCCCACCCACAAGAGGGCGAACAACAGCCACAGGACGGCCCCCGAGGCCAGGCCCTGCAGGCTGCGCTGCAGGATGTCCTGGCCACGCTGGCGGCGGGGGTCGGCGAGGTGGGCGCCGCCGTAGCGGAGGCGCGGATAGTCCCGCACCCGGCTGCCGTCGGGCAGTTCCAGGGTCTCCTTGGCATAGAGATGGGTGGCGAAGGGGGCGGAATAAGTCTTTTCACTGCGCTCCTTGAGAGGACGCAGCACCAGATCCAGGAGGCTCAGCGCCTCCACTGAATAATAGACTTCGCTATTGCCGTTCTGCTGCTTGAGAGGTTCGCGGAAATGAACCGAGTCCAGCAGACCCACCACCACGTAGCAGGCGATGATCACCATGGAGACCATGCCCACCCGGCTGGCGAATACCCGCTGCCAGGGCGCCCACAGATGCGGATGACGGCGGGCATAGAACAGGAACGCGCCGATGACCGCCAGCAGCACGAACACCAGGGCATCGGTCCACAACAGCACCGGCTTCAGCCCCCTCAGGTAGGCCAGCTGCTCAATACCCATGGCGCCTCCCAAGACCGGCATGCCCTATAACATGCTTCATGATAGCCTGATCCTCGGATCCACCAGGGTGTAGGAGACATCGGTGAGCAACAGGCCGATGATGTAGAGCACCGAGCCCAGAAACACCATGGAACGCACGATGGCGAAGTCCTGGGAGCGGATGGCATCGATGGTGTAGCTGCCCAGGCCGGGAATGCCGAAAAAGGATTCCAGCACCAGGCTGCCCATGAACAACAGTGGCAGCAACACCACCACCCCGGTGAGGATGGGGATCATGGCGTTCTTCAACACGTGGCGGAACAACACCAGGCGTTCACTCAAACCCTTGGCGCGCGCGGTGCGCACATAGTCCTTGCCCGCCTCTTCGAGGAAGATGGTGCGGTACCAGCGACCGCCGGAGCCGATGCCGTAGAGTATGGCGATCAGCACTGGCAGGATGATGAACTTGATGGCCCGCAGGCCGCCGTCATAGCCCGAGATGGGCACCAGGTGCAGCAGCTTGCCGATCAGATACTGGCCGCCGATGATGTAGAACAGGGAAGAGATGGACATCAGCGCCACCAGCATCACCACCCCCACCACGTCCACATAGGTGGCGCGGAAGAACACCAGCACCAGGGCTACAGTGATGTTGGTCAGCAGGCCGAAGATCAGAATGGGCACGGCGATGGCCAGACTGGGCCACATGCGTTGATAGATGTCGTGACCGATGTCGCGCCCGGCATCGGAGCGCCCGAACTGGAAGGCGAACAGGCGCAGGGACTTCGCAAAGAATATGGTGTCGGTAAAGCGTGCCACACCCTTCTGTTCGCTATTGTAGAGCAGCGGCTTGTCATAGCCGCGCTCCGCCTTCCACTTCTCGATGGCCGCCGGAGTCACGTGCTTCATGCCCAGGTGCATGCGCGCCATGTCGTCGGGGGTGTTGACCACGAAAAACAACATGAAGGTGATCAGGTTGACGCCGATCAGAATCGGTATGGCATACAGCAGGCGGCGGACGATGTAGGCAAACATGGCGCCTCACCCCTCCCCGGCGCCGAGCGCCGGCTGGCGGATGCGGCGCAGATAACTGAACCAGGCCGGTATCAGCAGGGCCAGCAGCAGGAGCAGCAGCAGACCCAGCGGCCACAGCAGCGGTTGGTTCCACTGGGCGCGCAGGCGCTTGCGCAGCTGGGGATCGATGCGCCGGTACTTCAGGGTATTGTTGGCCATCAGGTTGGGCTTGGCGTTGTGATACCAGCTATGATAGAGGGAAAACCCCTTGGGGTGGAAACCCCATACCCAGGGGGCGTCGCGGCGCACGATGGCGACCATTTCATCGATGATGGCCTGGCGCTGCGGCCCGTTGTCCATGTTCTTCATCTCCTCGAAGAGGCGGTCGAATTCGGGGTTGGCATAGTTGGCGGCATTTTCGCCATGGTGCCGGGCCTTGCCGTTGGGGCCGTAGAGCAAAAACAGGAAATTCTCCGGGTCGGGATAGTCGGCATTCCAGCCCCAGATGAAGATCTGGGCATTGCCATTGCGCAACTTGTCCTGAAAGCGGTTGTAGTCGCTGCTGCGCACCACCAGCTGGATGTCCAGCTTCTGAAACTGCTTGCGGTACCATTCCAGGCGCGCCTTGTCGTCCGGCCCCATGGCAGTGACATCGAAGTACAGCACCAGGGGCTTGCCCGTCTCCTGATCGACACCGTTGGCATAACCCGCCTCCGCCAGCAGGCGGCGCGCCGCCTCGATGGCCTTGCGCCGGGGATGGCCGTTGCGCCACTCATAGACATAAGGGTTGATGCCGGCGCGCCCCGGCACATGGCCGAAGATGCCCGGCGGGATAGGCCCCTGGGCGGGGATGCCGCGGCCATTGGCGAAGATGGAAATGTATTCCTCGTAGTCCAGGGCGATGGAAAGGGCCTGGCGCAGCTTGCGCTGGCGCTCGCCGTAGCCCCCCACCACCGGGTCCAGCATGTTGAAGCCGAGATAGAAAATGGAGGTATTGACGGCAGTGAGCAGCTGAATGCCCTTGGCGCGCATGGCATCGGTGAGCGCCACCTCGCCTTCGCCGCCCACTCGCACGGCCTGATCGAAACTGTCGGAGGTGATGCCCGAGGTGTCGTAATAGCCCTGCAGAAACTTGTTCCAGTAGGGAATGTCCTCTTTCTCCAGGCTGTACACCACCTTGTCGATGAAGGGCAGAGGACGGCCGGCGTCTGCCAGCAGTCCCGCTGCGGCGTCCTCAGGCTGGCCGTGGACCGGATAGCGTTCGCCATGGAAATTGGGGTTGCGCGCCAGCACCATGCGCCGGTTGGGGTCGTTGACGGTGAGCATGTAGGGGCCGGTGCCCACCGGATACCAGTCCAGGGTGAGGTTCTTCTCCGCCATGCCGGGCTGGGAGTAGAAGCGGTCCGCCTCCGGTGGCAGGGGTGCGAAAAAGGGCATGGCCAGCCAATAGCGCAGCTGGGGATATTTGCCGCGCACCTTGATGCGGTAGGTATAGCGGTCCAGCACCTGTGCCCCCTCTAGAGGATACTGGGTCAGATCCAGATAGCTGCCGCCGGCGGCGCGCAGCGCCCGGTCCGCCGCCTCCAGACGGGCGGCATATTCCTTGAGGCCGACGATGTACTCGCTCATGATGCCGAAGATGGGTGAGAACAGGCGCGGATGGGCCAGGCGTTTGATCTGGTAGACATAGTCCGCCGCCACCAGTTCCCGGCTGCCGGTCTCGGCAAAGTCCGCCAAGCTGTAGATCTTCTTGAGGCGTTCCGCACCCAGCTGGTGATAGAGGTAGTTTCCCGAGGCGTCGCGGGCAAAGGCGGGATGCGGCTGGTAGCGGATGCCGGGACGGATGCGGATATCATAGACGCTGTAGGCCACCGCCTCGCCATCCGTGCCGTCCAGCTCCCTGCCGTCGGCAGCGTAGAAACGCGCCCGGGGCATCTCCGCCGCCGCCAGCGGCACCAGAGTATAGGGCCGCTTCAAGTAATGGTACTGCAGCGGCGGCTCGTAGATCTGGCCGATGAACTGGTACTCGTTGGCACTGTAGGAGCGGGCCGGATCGAGATGCTTGGGGCGCTCCCGGAAAGAGGCGTACATGATGTTCTGATCGTCTTCCGCAGCGGGATAGGGATTGTTCCACGGCCGCTCGCCGCAGCCCCCCAGCATCAACAGCAGCAGACTCAGCCCCAGCAGGCGCATCCGCCACCACTCCGGCGCAGCGGCGCGCCAGTCTGCGGGAATAGACAGAATATTATGTAAGACTGGGGAAATATCATTACAATAGCAGGGCATTCTCACTTGTCCAGCATGATATATTACCTGGATTCGCGACTTAATGGGCAATAGTGATGAGTGTGGCGTGAGGGGTCAGGAGTGAGGAGATGAGTGCGGCACTTGATGCTTGATAATGATTTCTCCTCACCCCTTACGCCTCACTCATCACAGATTCGCTTACATTACAACAATAAGTACCGGGCTAACTCGTAACCACCAACACTAACATAAAGGTAACGCTATGGGATTCTTACAAGGCAAGCGCGCATTGATCGTGGGGGTCGCCAGCACCCGTTCCATCGCCTGGGGCATCGCCCAGGCCATGCACCGGGAGGGCGCCGAGCTGGCCTTCACCTA
>CAYRLE010000082.1:0-5009 GCA_964425105.1 uncultured Gammaproteobacteria bacterium
GCCAGGTCCTTCTTGCGCTTGATGAAGGCCGGGGGATCGACGATCACCACATCGAAGCGCTTCTGCTCCTCGCGCAGCGACTTGAGCACCGCGAAGGCGTCCCCGGCGCGGGTCTCCAGCTTGTCCGCCAGGCCGTTCTGCGCGGCATTGTGGCGGGCCTGTTCCAGGGCCGGCCGGGATTCGTCCACACACAGCACCTCGCAGGCACCGTGCTGGGCGGCCTGCACACCCCAGGCGCCGCTGTAGCTGAACAGATCGAGCACCCGGGCGCCGGGCACGTAGGGTGCAAGACGGGCGCGGTTGTCGCGGTGGTCGTAGTACCAGCCGGTCTTCTGACCAGTGAGGGGATGGATGCAGAAGCGCGCCCCGTTTTCCTGTACCGTCACGCAGTCCGGCGGATTACCGCGCAGGGTTTCTTCATATAAGGGTAGGCCTTCCAGGTGGCGGATGCCGGTGTCGTTGCGCAGGATGATATGGGCGGGTTGCAGCAGGGTGTCCAGGGCGTCGACGATCTCCGCCTTGAGGTTTTCCATGCCGGCGGTGGTGATCTGGATGACGCAGACATCGTCGAAGCGGTCCACCACCAGTCCCGGCAGAGCGTCGCCCTCGCCGAACACCATGCGGTAGAAGGGTTGCGGGAAACGCCGTTCGCGGAGGGTCAGGGCGCGGCGCAGGCGCTCCAGCAACAGTCGATAGTCCAGGGTCTGCCCCTTGCGACGGCTGATGAGGCGGGCACAGATCAGGGTGTGGGGATTGACATAGGCGTTGCCCAGGAAGCGGTCGCGGCTGTCGCGCAACTCCACCTGCTGGCCCATGGCGAAGCCGGCCAGCGGCGAGCGAATGGCATCGATTTCGTTGCTGAAGACCCACAGGTGGCCGGAACGGATGCGGCGTTCCTCCTGTTTCTTCAGATAGAGGGGCGGTAGGGCCGTACGGCTCTTGCCCGCCGGGTGCTGCGCAATGAGGTGTTCCATCACTCTCTTCTCCTGATGCCACTTGCTGGTTCCGGGTTCGGTCCGCCCTTGTAGTAAGCCAATAGCGCTATTGTGCAGCGTGGCGGCGAGCAAATCCAGTCCGCTGATTTTGAAATCCAACTCAAAAAGAGGATAATAGCCCCACTTCCATGGGAGAGGGGGACCGGCAGACCCCGAAGGCGTCTGCATGCGAACGGCGATATCTATGCGGCAGCGGCGGCTGCGACGTCCATACCCTGAACTCTCGCGCAAAAGATTTTCTAAAAAATAAGCAAAGAGGAATTATCCATGCCTATAGGCCAGACCATTACCCAGTTCATTATCGAGGAACAGCGCCGCACCGGTGGCTCCGGTGATTTCACCTCGGTGCTCAACGACACCTTCACCGCCTGCAAAAGCATCTCGGCGGCGGTCAACAAGGGCGCCCTGGTGGGTGTCCTCGGCAGCGCCGGCAGCGAGAACGTCCAGGGCGAGACCCAGAAGAAACTGGATGTCATCTCCAATGACATGATGATCAAGGCCAACGAATGGGGCGGCCACCTCGCAGGCATGGCCTCGGAGGAGATGGAAGAGGTCTATCCCATCCCGGAGCGCTACCCGCGGGGCAAGTATCTGCTGGTGTTCGATCCCCTGGACGGTTCCTCCAACATCGATGTGAACATCTCCGTGGGCACCATCTTCTCCATCCTGCGCTGTCCCGACGGCGTCACGGATCCCAGCGAGGCCGACTTCCTGCAGCCCGGCACTCAGCAGGTGTGTGCCGGCTACGCCCTCTACGGCCCGTCCACCATGATGGTGATGACCACCGGCCAGGGGGTCAACGGCTTCACCCTGGACCAGAGCGTGGGTGAGTTCATCCTCACCCATCCCGACATGCAGATCCCGGCGGACACCCGGGAGTTCGCCATCAACGCCTCCAACAGCCGCTTCTGGGATGCGCCCACGCGGCGTTACATCGACGAGTTGCTGGCCGGAGCCGAGGGTCCGCGGGGCGAGAATTTCAACATGCGCTGGGTGGCCTCCATGGTGGCCGAGGTGCACCGCATCCTGACCCGCGGCGGCATCTTCATGTATCCCAAGGACAACAAGGACCCCAGCAAGGAAGGCCGCCTGCGCCTGATGTACGAGGCCAACCCCATGTCCTTCATCGTGGAACAGGCCGGTGGCGTCAGCTCCACGGGACGGGAGCGCATCATGGATATCCAGCCCCACGAGCTGCACCAGCGGGTGCCGGTGATCCTGGGCTCCAGGAATGAAGTGGAGCGGGTGGTGTCCTATTACAAGGAAGCCAGCGCCTAGCAGCATTCCTGGGCAGAACCTGAAAACTCCCGGCCGGGGCTGCACGCCCCCCCGGGAGTTTTTTATGCCGGCATAGCGCTTCTACTTCTATTATTAACCCGGCAACAATATATGTCGTATTCAGGACTTTAGGCATGCGCTGGAACAAGGCGCAGTGCGCCGGCAATGGTGATTCCATTGGCAAGCGCTGCAACGCGGTGCCAGTGCATGCCTGAAGTCCCTAACTGATTGAAATCAAAGGACAGGCCGTTGCGTGCTGCCCCGCGGACCGCGTTGGCGAAACTTGCTGTAGAATGACTACAGCGGCATTTCGCCGCCTTGCCGCGAACCAGCACGCAACGGCTGAATACGACATATATTGTTGCCGGGTTAATAAGAGAGAGGTAGGGGGAGAATAAAAGACCACGTCCATCCTTGCATGCTGAGATGAGAATAATTATCATTCATAAATCCCTTTCATGAACTGAGTCTTTTGGAGGAGCAAGCGACATGGTGCGTCGAGTCTGGATCCTGATGCTGGCCCTGCTGTTCAGCGCCCCCCTGTTTGCGGCCGAGAAGGCCCTGGTGATCTATTCGGGGCGCAGCGACAAGTTCGTCAAACCCGTGATCGAAGCCTTCACCAAAGAGACCGGCATTCCGGTGATCCTGCACAGCGCCAAGTCCACCGCGCTGCTCAACAAGCTGCGCATCGAAGGCGCGCGCACCCAGGCCGACCTCTATATCAGCAACGATGCCGGCAATCTCCAGCTGGGCAGCGACATGGGCCTGTTCGCACCCTTGCCAGAGGATGTCGCCGGCGTCATCGACGCCCGCCTGCGCGCCCCCGACAACACCTGGATCGGGCTCTCGGCGCGGGCCCGGGTGCTGGTGGTGAACACGGACCAGCGGCGCAGCGACTTCGTCCGCTCGGTGTTCGACCTGGCGGACCCCAGGCTCGAGGGGCGCCTGGGCATCACCAACAGCAGCAACGAGAGTTTCATCGCCGGCACCACGGTGTACATGATCAAGGCCGGGGTGGTGCGCACCCGCCACTGGCTGGAGGGCATGCGCGACAATGTCCACGGTGCGGTCTTCAACAAGCACAGCAAGATCGTCGCGGCGGTGGCGGCGGGCAGGAAGGACATCGGCCTGGTGAACCACTACTACATCTACCGCCACCTGGCCAAGCATCCCGACGCCCACATCCGCATCCTGCTGCCGGACCAGGGCGAACACGGCATGGGCGTGGCCTGGAACGTGGCCGGTGTGGCAGTGAGCAAATACAGCAAACAGCAGGCGCGCGCCCGACGCCTGGTGGCCTTCCTGGTCTCGGCAGCGGGCCAGAAGATCTTCGCCAACGTGAATCACGAGTATCCCACGCGCCAGGGGGTGCCTGCCGATCCGGCCATCCCGCCGGTCTCCAGCTACAAGGTGGCCGACGTGCCCATGGCGGAACTGGCCCGTAAGCGCAACGCCACCATCGACCTGCTGGAGGCGGTGGGCATGCCCTAACATGGTCTTGCGCAAGGACAACCTGCTTCCCTACACCACGGGGGTGGTCGTGCTGCTGGCGGCCATCCCCTTGCTGTATGTGATTCATGCCAGTCTCCAGCTGTCCGCGGCGGAGTGGCGCGGCCTGTGGACCAGTCGCCTGCCGCTGCTGCTCTGGAACACCCTCTCCCTGGTGCTCCTGGTGGCCCTGGGCTGCCTGCTGCTGGGGGTGTCCGCCGCCTGGCTCCTTGCGCGGCGCAGCTTTCCCGGGCGTCGCCTGGCCCTGTGGCTGATGGTGCTGCCGCTCACCATCCCCACCTACGTCTTCGCCTATATCTACAGCTCCCTGCTGGAGAGCGAGGGCTGGCTGGGGCGGCTCTGGGAGTCGCTGAGCGCTGGCAGTGTGGCCCCGCCCGACCTCTACAACGTCTTTGGCGTGGCCCTGGTGCTGGCCCTGTCGGGCTTCTCCTATGTGTTCCTCATGTCCTATGCCGCCATCGGGCGCGGCAATCCCCACCTGGAGGAGGCGGCGCGCCTGCAGGGGGCCTCGTCGCGGGAGGTGTTCTGGCGCATCACCCTGCCCCTGATCCGTCCCGCCGTGGCAGCGGGGTTGGCGGTGGTCACCCTCCATGTGCTGTCGGACTTCGGCGCGGTGAGCATGCTGCGCTACCAGACCTTCACCCTCAGCATCTACCTGCAGATGACCGGGCGCTTCGACTACAACGCGGCGGCGGGCCTGAGCCTGGTGCTGGTGTTCCTGGCCCTGACCTTCCTGGTGCTGGAACGCTTCTTCCGCAGCCGCCAACGTTACTACTTCGGCAGCCGCATGAAGAAGGTGGCGCCCAAGCCGGCCACGCGCGGCGAGCTGCTGCTCATCTGGAGCTGGCTGGGTGGCATCGGCCTGCTGGCCTTCGGTCTGCCCCTGGCCTGGCTGCTGTCCTGGAGCTGGCAGGCCTGGCAGCAGCAGGCCATCGGCATGGAGTTCTGGGGCTATCTGGGCAATTCCATGCTGCTGGCCTTCGTGGCCGCCAGCGTGGCGGTGCTCGCTGCCCTGCCCATCGGCTACTACTACAACCGCGTGCGTTCCTGGCTCAGTGCCTTCTATCTCCAGCTCTCCAGCATCGGCTTCGTGCTGCCGGGCCCGGTGGTGGCCCTGGGGGCCCTGTTCTTCATCATCTCCCAGCTGCCCCTGCTCTACGGTGGCCTGCTGGCCCTGGTGCTGGCCCTGGTGGTGCGCTTCCTGCCCCTGGCGGTGCAGTCCCAGGA
>CAYRLE010000082.1:5109-11532 GCA_964425105.1 uncultured Gammaproteobacteria bacterium
GCCCTGCTGCTGCTGCTGGGTTCCCTGCCCGCCATGTGGATCATCATGCGCGGCGAGACCAGCCGCTGAGGGAATGGAGTTTTCATCGATGGGATGGCCGGAGCCTCTTCCCGGTCTCCGGCACTGCGGCTGATCTCCCGCCCGGCGGGGTGGATCAAGTCGCTACGCTTCGGTGATCCGCCTTTTTCCGCCGGTCGGGAGGCCTCCGCGAGTCGACCGGGAAGAGGTTCCGGCCATCCCATGGCGGTCATGACCATTCCCCTTGTTTTTACGGGGAAAGCGCTTGTTCCTGGGCTTGGTTTTATCCCCCCCAGCGGGTATATTGACCGGTCCGGTTCGGGAGAGGAAATCTATGGGCAGACAAACCCCGCTTTATACGGAACATCGGCGGCTGGCGGCGAAGATCGTGGACTTCGCCGGCTGGGACATGCCACTGCACTATGGCTCCCAGCTGGAGGAGCACCAGCAGGTGCGCAGTGATGCCGGGATGTTCGATGTCTCCCACATGACGGTGCTGGATCTGGAAGGCGCCGGCGCGGCGGACTTCCTGCGCCGCCTGCTGGCCAACGACATCGACCGCCTGAGCCCGGGCAAGGCCCTCTACAGCTGCATGCTCAACGAGGGCGGCGGGGTCATCGACGACCTCATCGTCTACTGGCTGGGGGGCGGGCGCTACCGCATGGTGGTCAACGCCGCCACCCACGACAAGGACCTGGCGTGGATCGGGCGCCAGGCCCGCGGTTTCGAACTCAGCATCGACGAGCGCCTGGACGATGCCCTGATCGCGGTGCAGGGCCCGGCGGCCCGCGCCAAGGTGCACAGCGTGCTGTCTCCGCCCCAGGCCGAGGCGGCGGCGGCCCTGGCGCCTTTTCACGCCGTGGAGCTGGGGGCGTTGTTCGTGGCCCGCACCGGCTATACCGGCGAGGACGGCTATGAGATCCTGCTGCCCGCCACGGCGGCCGCCGATTTCTGGCGCGCCCTGTATAATAGCGGCGTCAAGCCGGTGGGGCTGGGGGCGCGGGACACCCTGCGCCTGGAGGCGGGCATGGCCCTGTACGGCACGGACATGGACGAGACGGTGCTGCCCATGGAGGCCGGCCTGGGCTGGACCGTGGCCTGGGAGCCGGCAGCGCGCGACTTCATCGGCCGCCCCGCCCTGGCGGCGCGGCGCGATGATCCCGCCCTGCGCCGCCAGGTGGGGCTGGTGCTGGAGGGGCGCGGTGTGCTGCGTGGCCATCAGGCGCTTTTTGTGGACGGCGTCCAGGTGGGCGAGATCACCAGCGGCACCTTCTCGCCCTTCCTGAAAAAAGGTATCGCCCTGGCGCGGGTCAGCGGTCCGGCATTCGAGCACTGCGAGGTGGAGATGCGTGGCAAGCGCCTGCCGGCGCGGGTGGTGAAGCCGCCCTTCGTGCGCCAGGGCAAGGCGTTGGTTTAGATACAAGATACAAGTTGGCAAGATACAAGTTGGCAAAATACAAGGTGTGAGGGCGAGCTTAGAATGGCCCATCCCGGGTTTGTATCTTGTACCTTGTCAACTTGTATCTTAAAAGCGGAGAAAAACAATGAGTGAGATTCCAGCCGGTCTGAAATACACCAAGAGCCACGAATGGGTGGAGGAACTGAGCGACGGCACGGTCAGGGTCGGTATCACCGACCACGCCCAGGAGCTGTTGGGTGACATGGTCTATGTGGAGCTGCCCGAGGTGGGCGCCGAGGTCCATGCCGGCCAGGAGTGCGCGGTGGTGGAATCGGTGAAGGCCGCCTCCGATGTCTACAGTCCGGTGAGCGGCGAGGTCGTGGCGGTGAACGAGCAGTTGGCCGATACCCCCGAGCTGGTGAATCAGGACCCCTACGGCGATGGCTGGATCATGCAGGTGCGCTTGAGCAATGACCAGGAGCTGGGCGAACTGATGAGTGCCGACGACTACGCCGCGATGGTGGAAGCGGAAGCGGACTAAGGCCGGTTCATGCCCTATATCCCTCACACCGAAGACGACGTGCGACAGATGCTGGCGGCCATCGGCGCCGGCAGTATCGAGGACCTGTTCGACGAGATTCCCCGCGAACTGCTGAGCGGCGAGCTGGAAGGCATTCCCGCGGGTATGGGCGAGCAGGAGATCGCGCGCCTCATGGCCGAGCGCGCGGCCCGCGACAGCCAGCCCCTGAGCTTCCTGGGGGCCGGCGCCTACGAGCATCACATCCCCGCCGCCGTGTGGGAGATCACCACCCGCGGTGAATACTACACCGCCTACACCCCCTACCAGGCCGAGGCCAGCCAGGGCACCCTGCAGTTGCTCTACGAGTACCAGACCATGATGGCGCGCCTCACGGCCATGGAGGTGTCCAACGCCTCCCTCTACGACGGGGCCTCCGCCCTGGCCGAGGCGGTGCTCATGGCGGTGCGCGCCAACCGTGCCGCCAAGAGCCGGCGCATCCTCATGCCGCGCACGGTCCATCCCCGCTACCGCCAGGTGGTGGAGACCATCGTGCGCCACCAGGGCATCGAACTGGAGCTGCTGGACTTCGATCCCGCCCAGGGCCGCCTCGACCCCGCCGCCCTGGCGGCGGAGCCCGGCGCTTGCGCCGCCCTGGTGATCCCCCAGCCCAACTTCTTCGGCAGCCTGGAGCAGGTGGATGCGCTCACCGACTGGGCCCATGGCCACCAGGCCCTGGTGATCGCGGTGGTCAATCCCCTGGCCATGGCCCTGCTCAAGCCGCCGGGACAGTGGGGGGCGAAGGGCGCCGACATCGTCTGCGGCGAGGGCCAGCCCCTGGGGGTGCCGCTCGCTTCCGGCGGCCCCTATTTCGGCTTCATGTGCTGCCGCCGCGCCCACATGCGCCAGATGCCGGGACGCATCGTGGGGCGCACCGTGGACCTGGACGGCCACAGCGGCTACAGCCTCACCCTGCAGGCCCGCGAGCAGCACATCCGCCGCTCCAAGGCCACCTCCAACATCTGCACCAACCAGGGCCTGATGGTCACCGCCGCCACCATCCACATGGCCCTGCTGGGGGGCAGCGGCCTGCGCGCCACGGCCCAGGCCTGCCACGCCAACACCCGGCGCCTGCTGCAATGCCTGCAGGACATCGACGGCGTGACGGTGTTGTTTTCCGCGCCCCGCTTCCACGAAGCGGTGATCCGCTTCGAGACGGCGCCGGCGGCGACGGTGCTGGAACGACTGGCGGCGCAGGGCATCCTCGGCGGCTATTCGCTGCAGGCCCATTACCCGGAGCTGGGCGAGGCGCTGCTGCTGTGCGCCACCGAGACCAAGAGCGAAACGGATATCGATCACTACGCCAGGGCCTTGCGCCACGCCCTGGCGCAGGACTGAGGAACAGACCATGGCCACCATTGCCCTGCAGGGAACCGAGACCCACACCAACGGCGAACTGCCGGCGCCGGGGGAGACCGCTCCCGACTTCCTGCTGGTGGACGAGACGCTGCGCAACCGCAGCCTGGCAGACTATCGCGGCAGAAAGAAGCTGCTGAGCATCGTGCCCAGCCTGGACACCCCGCTGTGCGCCGCCTCCACGAAAAAATTCAACCAGCAGGCGCCCGCCGATGCCGTGATGCTGGTGATCTCAGCCGACCTGCCCTTCGCCATGCAGCGCTTCTGCAAGGGGGCGGGGATCGACAAGGTGGTTCCATTATCCATGATGCGCTCGCGCAAGTTCGCCAAGGACTACGGGGTGCTGATCCAGGACGGCCCCCTGGCGGGCATCACCGCCCGCGCCGTGGTGGTGCTGGACGAAAACGACCGCGTGCTGCACAGCGAACTGGTGGCGGACATCGCCGCCGAACCCGACTACCAGCGCGCCCTGGCAGCGCTGGGTTTGTGAAGCGGTGAGATGTTGGCTTTTCTTGTCCCATGCTTCCTGGGAGCGCCGACTTGTAGTCGGCATGACGGGTGATGAGTGATGCGTAATGAGTGATGGTACGTTTCACACCTCACGTAACAAAAGGTAACAAAATGAGTGCCAGCCCCCTGATCTTCGAACAGTCCCGCCCCGGACGCCGCAGTCCGTCCCACGCCCCGGCGCAGACGCCAGAGGCTGAGGACATTCCCCGTGAGTTGCTACGCGACGCGGCGCCGGCCCTGCCCGAGGTCTCCGAGATGCAGGCGGTGCGCCACTATACGCGGCTCTCCCAGCGCAACTTCGCCATCGACACCCAGTTCTACCCCCTGGGTTCCTGCACCATGAAATACAACCCGCGGGCCTGCAACACCCTGGCCATGCTGCCCCAGTTCCTGGCGCGCCACCCTCTGGCGCCGGACGCCACCGGGCAGGGCTTCCTGGCCTGCCTGTTCGAATTGCAGGAGATGCTCAAGAGCGTCACCGGCATGCGCGGCGTGTCGCTGGCGCCCATGGCCGGGGCCCAGGGGGAATTCGCCGGCATCGCCATGATCCGCGCCTACCACGACGCCCGCGGCGATGAGGGGCGGCGCGAGATCCTGGTGCCCGACGCCGCCCACGGCACCAATCCCGCCACCGCGGTGATGTGCGGCTACACGGCGCGCGAGATTCCCACCGATGCCCAGGGCGACGTGGACCTGGAAGCGCTGCGCGAAGCCGTGGGCCCCCAGACCGCCGGGCTCATGCTCACCAACCCCTCCACCCTGGGGGCCTTCGAGCGGCGCATCACCGAGATCGCGCGCACCGTCCACGAGGCCGGCGGCCTGCTCTATTACGACGGCGCCAACCTCAACGCCATCCTCGGCAAGGTGCGCCCCGGCGACATGGGCTTCGACGTTATCCATCTCAATCTCCACAAGACCTTCTCCACCCCCCATGGCGGCGGCGGCCCCGGCGCCGGCCCGGTAGGCGTCAGCGAACGCCTGCTGCCCTACCTGCCCATCCCCATCGTGGCCCGGGAAGGGGACGCTTGCCGCTGGCTGGAGGAGGGCGACCGTCCCGAGAGCATCGGCCGCCTGTCGGCCTTCGGCGGCAACGCCGGGGTGCTGCTGCGGGCCTATGTCTACGCCCGCCTGCTGGGCCGCGAGGGCATGCAGCGGGTGGCGGAATATGCCACCCTCAACGCCAACTACATGATGGCGCGCCTGCGCGACGCCGGCTTCGAGCTGGCCTTCCCCGAGCGCCGCGCCACCCACGAATTCATCGTCACCCTCAGACGCCAGGCCAAGGAACTGGGGGTCAGCGCCATGGACTTCGCCAAGCGCCTGCTGGACCACGGCATGCACGCCCCCACCACCTACTTCCCCCTGCTGGTGCCGGAATGCTTTCTCATCGAGCCCACCGAGACCGAGGACAAGGATACCCTGGATGCCTTCATCGCGGCCATGGCGCAGATCCAGCGCGAAGCGGAGAGCAATCCGGAAGTGGTGAAGAGCGCCCCCCACACCCTGCCGGTGCGGCGCCTGGACGACGTGCGCGCCGCGCGCGAACTGAACCTGGTGTGGGAATCCGGTGAGGAGTAAGGTGTGAGGGGTGAGGCGCACCCGATTAAACCAGACAGCATAGAACGACAGGAAAGAAAACAATGACAGCACTGATCTGCGGTTCCATGGCCTACGACTCCATCATGGTCTTCCCCGACCTCTTCAAGAATCACATCCTGCCGGACAAGGTGCACATGCTCAATGTCTCCTTCATGGTGCCCGAGATGCGCCGCGAGTTCGGCGGCTGCGCCGGCAACATCGCCTACAACCTGAAACTGCTGGGCGGCGACGGCCTGCCCATGGCCACCGTGGGCAAGGACTTCGAGCCCTATGCCCACTGGCTGGAGCAGTGCGGCATCAGCCGCCGCCACATCCGGGTGTTCGATGAGGCCTACACCGCCCAGGCTTACATCACCACCGACATGGACGACAACCAGATCACCGCCTTCCACCCCGGCGCCATGGGCCTGGCCCATGAAAACAAGGTGAGCGACGCCGAGGGCATCACCATCGGCATCGTCTCCCCCGACGGCCGCGAAGGCATGGTGGAGCACGCCAACCAGTTCCACGAGGCAGGCATCCCCTTCATCTTCGATCCCGGCCAGGGCCTGCCCATGTTCGACGGCGCGGACCTGCGTGCCTTCCTGGACAAGGCCACCTGGCTGACGCTCAACGACTACGAGGCGGAGCTGTTCCAGCAGCGCACCGCCCTCTCGCCCCATGAGATGGCGGAGCACGTCGAGGCCGTGATCATCACCCGCGGCGCCAAGGGCTCCCAGATCTACACCCGCGAAAAGGAAATCAACATCCCGCCCGCCACCCCCAAGGCCGTCTGCGACCCCACCGGCTGCGGCGACGCCTACCGCGCCGGCCTGCTCTACGGCCTCATGCATGGCAAGGACCTGGAAACCAGCGGCCGCATCGCCTCCCTGTTGGGCGCCGTCAAGATCGAACACCACGGCACCCAGAACCACCACTTCACCCTGGAGGAATTCGAGGCCCGCTACCAGGAAACCTTCGGCAG
>CAYRLE010000083.1:0-11532 GCA_964425105.1 uncultured Gammaproteobacteria bacterium
TGCGTCATTATCAATGCCTGATCAAGGAAGCCTGTCGACGGGGTTTCTGGTTCATCCAGGAGCGCTCCGCCGGCAGGTGCCCGAATGGGTAATTGGTATTCTATAGTTGACATTGAAGGAGGTTAGCTATGTGGAATGTCAAGATGATTCATTCGCATCCTGCTGCCGTGCTCAGGGGGCTGGAAGTCACCTTCTATGCCATCCTTGGAGCCTTGCTCATCGGGCAGATATTCCTCGGTGAGACGCCGGTGACCATGAGCGAGGTTCTGCTCACGCTGGGCGGTGAGATACTGCTGTCGCTGGTGGCCACCGGGAGCGCACCTTTGGTTTCCCTGCTAACTACAGCAGAGCAGCCTGAGCGCGGCCGTATCGTTCCCTTCCGCCAGGGCCGTGGGGCCCGCGGCAGCGGCGAGGACGAGCGTCGCGCAGCCTGATGAGATCAGGCGTAACAACAGAGGCGGCGCCGGTGACGGTGCCGCCTTTTTTATATGGCCGGGATGGGGAGATGGCGCTTTGATAAAGAAGGGGAGATGGCTTCTGTTATGATTTGAAAAATATCGACTTTCTTGGCGCTAAGCGGTGGCGTCATCCGTTGGGTCCCAGCTCAAGGGATCACAAGGAGAGCGTCCCCATGTGGCCGGGGATGGGCGGGCTCACCTCTCCTGGTGGAGGATGGGCAGGGTCAGCGGCTACGGCGCTGATGACTTCTGACAGGAAGCGGCTTGCTGGCCAAGTGCTCGTCGGATCCCTGAGGGCCCCAGAATCTGCTGGATCTGAGGCACAGGGCTGCGGCGGCACCGACGATGCCGCCCATCACGAAGGCCATGACGACCGATTCAATCAGCATGTTAGTCATGTCGAAATCCTCCTGAACGCAATGTTCATGGGTAAAAATCCTGACTGTGCTGCCTTGCTTTATTTAACGGCATGGAGGACACCATGCCTTAATAAGGGTTCATGCATATCGCGAGCCAGCCGGGGAAATGGAGGGCGTCACATTTTTAATTCAAAAAATATTGATGCAAAACAATTATTAATAATACTTATATGATCTATATTGTTAAGTTTGTGAGGCTGTGGTCAGGAGGCGGGATTCTGTCACCATGGTGTGCCGCTGCGAAACACCGTAATGTAAACCGACCGCAAGAAGGAGGACGTGGTATGGTAGGCGTGTTTCTCGATGAAGCTTCCCTGGGACGGGGGGGCCTGGACTACGGCCCTCTCCGGGAAGCCCTCTCCCCATGGCGCTGCTGCCCTGCCACTGCGCCCCGGCAGCGCCGCCGTCCCTGCAGGCGGGGCATCTGGGCGGCGCCGGGGTGGATGTGCTCTCCATGGAACCGCCCCTGGGAGACCACCCGCTGCTGACGGGCGATATCCCTCGTTTGATCGTGACCCCGCACATCGCCTGGGCCAGCCGCGAGGCGCCGCGCAATCTGGTGCGGGCCGCGGCTGAGGATCTTTAAATTGCTGCGCTCCGTCCTTACCATGAAGGGGTGATGGGTAATGCGTGATGAGTAATGTGGGTGGAGGGCTATCCCATCACCCATTACGCATCACTCATTACTGTTCTTAAAATTCGGAGGGTTGTTGTAAACCGAGAATTATCTCATAAAGCGCATGAGGAAACTAATATAGTCGCCGGTAAAGCTTAGTCTTTTCTTTGCGATTTAAGGAGGAAACAATGAGAATAGCCCAAGTTGCGCCATTGATCGAAAGCGTGCCGCCGAAGCTCTATGGGGGGACCGAGCGGGTGGCCTCCTACCTGACTGAGGAACTGGTGAAGCAGGGGCATCAGGTCACCCTGTTTGCCAGCGGCGATTCCCAGACCTCGGCCGAGCTGGTGCCCATCGTCCCGCATGCCCTGCGCCTGGACCGCAAATATATCAATCCGGAAATCTTCCATCTGCTGTTGATCGAACAGGTCTATCAGCGGGCTGGTGATTTCGATGTCATTCATTTTCATCTCGATGCCCTGCATTTTCCGCTCACCCGCCGTATGGGCCTGCCCACCATCACCACCATGCACGGCCGTCTGGATCTGCCGGAATTGCACGCCCTGTTCCAGGAATACCGCGACATTCCGGTGATTTCCATCTCCGCTGCCCAGCGTCTGCCGCTGCCCCATGCCCATTGGCAGGCCACGGTGTACAACGGCGTGCCCGCCGGCAACTATACCTTCCGGGAGGATCCTGGCAGCTACCTGGCCTTTCTCGGCCGCATCTCGCCGGAGAAGCGGGTGGACCGCGCCATCGAGATCGCCCGCCGCGTGGGCATGCCGCTGCGCATCGCGGCCAAGGTGGACCCCGTCGACGAGAAATATTTCCAGGAACGCATCCGCCCCTTGCTGGATGATCCGCTGGTGGAGTATATCGGCGAGATCGGCGAACGTGAGAAGGACGAGTTCCTGGGCAATGCCTATGCCCTGCTGCTGCCCATCGACTGGCCGGAGCCTTTTGGCCTGGTGATGATCGAGGCCATGGCCTGCGGCACGCCGGTGGTGGCCTACCGCCATGGCTCGGTGCCCGAGGTGGTGGACCAGGGGGTGACCGGCTTCATTGTGGACGACATCGCGAGCGCCGCCGCAGCGGTGCGGCAGATCGATTCAATAAGTCGCCGCAGCTGCCGACAAGTGTTTGAGAAGCGTTTTTCCGCCAGCCGCATGGCGCGGGATTACGTCGCGGTCTATAACGATGTAATCTATGGGGCGGCGCCATCCCAAGAGGCAATGTAGGAATCGATGGAAGATGTCATAAAGGTCGATGACCGCTGGTACATATCAGCCTCCTCAGCCCATGCAGACGACCGCACCCGGGTTCTCAAGCATGGCGAGACCTTTGCGCTGTTCAACCGCCATGGCGATATCCAGCGCATCAGCATCGGGGAGCAGGGTCTCTATCACCAGGGGACCCGCTTCCTGTCCCACCTCGAACTGCTGATCAATGAGCGGCGCGCCATCCTGCTCAATTCCACTGTCAAGGAGGACAACACCATCCTCGACGTGGATCTCACCAATCCCGACCTCTACGAGGCCGGGCGCGTCAAGCTGCACAACGATTCGCTGCATATCTTCCGCGCCAAGGTGTTGCGCGACGGACGCTGTTACGAACTGGTGCGCCTCACCAATTATTCCGACGACTCGGTGGATCTGCCGCTGACCTTCGAATTCGACGCCGACTACCTGGATATCTTCGAGGTGCGCGGTGTCAAGCGCAAACAGCGCGGCCTGATGCTGCCGGCGGTGATCGCGGAGGACCACGTGGAGTTGGGTTATGTGGGGCTGGACGGCGTCAAGCGCCGCACCCGCCTGCTGTTCAGCCAGCAGCCCACGGAACTGACGGGCAACCGGGCCCGTTTTCACATCCAGCTGGCACCGCGCGGCTGCAGCAATCTCTATCTCACCATCGCTTGCCTGGAAGGGGAGGAGGCCGCGGAGGTCGCCACCTATGAACAGGCGGTGAGCCGTACCACTGACGAGCTGGACGGGGTCAAGTCGCACTGCAGTGACATCTATACCTCCAATGAGCAGTTCAACAACTGGCTCAACCGCTCGGCCGCCGATCTCCACATGCTGACCACCGACTTGCCGGAGGGGCCCTATCCCTTCGCCGGGGTGCCTTGGTTCAGCACCCCCTTCGGCCGCGATGGCATCATCACCGCCTTGCAGTCCCTGTGGGTCTATCCGGATCTGGCCCGCGGGGTGCTCAACTTTCTCGCCGCCACCCAGGCGCGGGAAGTGAATCCGCAGCAGGAGGCGGAGCCGGGCAAGATCATGCACGAGACCCGCAAGGGCGAACTGGCGGCCTTGGGGGAGATCCCCTTTGGCATGTACTACGGCACCGTGGATGCCACGCCCCTGTTCATCGTCCTCGCCGGCGAGTACTACCAGCGCAGCGGCGACCGGGTGTTCATCGAGAGCATCTGGTCCAATATCGAGCGCGCCCTGGAGTGGATCGACCAGTATGGGGACGTGGACGGCGACGGCTTCGTGGAGTACCAGCGTCATGGAGAGCGGGGACTGGTGCACCAGGGCTGGAAGGATTCCGACGATTCCATCTTCCATGCCGACGGCCAGCCCGCCAAGGGGCCTATCGCACTGTGCGAGGTGCAGGGCTATGTCTATCAGGCCAAGCTCCATGCCGCGGATCTGGCGGAGTTGTTCGGCGAACTGAAGCGGGCGCATCAATTGCGTTGTGAGGCCTGCGATCTGAAAAACCGTTTCAACGAGCAGTTCTGGTGCGAGGAGTTGTCCACCTTCGCCATCGCCCTGGATGGTGACAAGCAGCCCTGCCGGGTGCGCTCCTCCAATGCCGGCCATGCCCTGTTCAGCGGCATCGCCAGCCGTCAGTACGGGCGCCGGGTGGCGGAAACCCTGCTCTCCGAGGCCTCCTTCTCGGGTTGGGGGGTGCGCACCATCGCCGCTTCGGAGCAGCGCTACAATCCCATGTCCTATCACAACGGCTCCATCTGGCCCCACGACAATGCGCTGATCGCCATGGGCCTGGCCCGTTACGGCTACCGCGAGCATGCCCTGAAGATCCTGGCTGGTATGTTCGATGCCTCCATCTTCATGGAGTTGCACCGCCTGCCGGAGTTGTTCTGCGGTTTCGTGCGCCGCAGCGGCCAGGGTCCCACCCTCTACCCTGTCGCCTGCTCGCCCCAGGCCTGGGCCAGCACTACCGCCTTCTATCTGCTGCAGGCCTGCCTCGGCCTGTCCTTCGATCCCCAGGAGTCGCGCATCAGCTTCGTCTATCCTCAGCTACCGGAGTTCCTCGATGAGATGATCATCCACAACCTGCGGCTGGGCCATGCCTCGGTGGACCTCAGGTTGCGCCGCCATCCCCAGGACGTGGGCATCCGGGTGTTGCGCAAGGAGGGCGATGTGGCCATCACCGTGGTGGTCTGAGGAAGGGCGTTTCAGGATTTCCACTAGCTGTGGGCGGGCACCGCCCACCAGCATGTTTCGTGAGGAGTAAGGTGTGAGGAGTGAGGCGCGGGATTGGGCTCCGGTCACCCCTCACCCCTCACCCCTCACCCCTCACAAATAAGGTGGGCGGTGCCCACGGGGGAGGGCGGAGAGGGCGCTACGCCTCCTCTTCCGCCAGCAGTTCGGACTCGAAGCCGAACTGGCGCAGGTCGCGGATGCGCTGCGGATAGAGAATGCCGTCCAGATGATCGCATTCGTGCTGCACCACGCGGGCGTGGAAGCCTTCTGCGCTGCGTTCGATGGGCTGACCCTGCAGATCGAAGCCCGTATAGCGGATGCGGCGGTAGCGGGGCACCAGGCCGCGCAGGCCGGGGACGCTGAGGCAGCCCTCCCAGTCCTCTTCCAGGGTCTGGTCCAGCACCTCGATGAGGGGGTTGATGAGCACCGTGGTGGGGACAGGTTCCACTTCCGGGTAACGGGGGTTGGCCTCCACGCCGAAGATCACGATGCGCCGGCTGACGCCGATCTGGGGGGCGGCCAGGCCGGCGCCCTCCAGTGCCGCCATGGTGTCGAACATGTCGGACACCAGTTGGTCCAGTTCCGCGGTATTGAATTCCGAGACCGGTTCCGCCACTTGCAGCAGCACGGGGTTGCCCATTTTCAAGACTTCACGTATCGCCATTTTTTCCCTTCAGTGATGAGTAATGAGTGATGCGTGATGTGTGATGAGCAAGGGGTGAAGCCTGCGACGCATTACTCATCACTTCCCACGCCTGATTTGTCATTCTCGGTGAAGAGGCCGTATCATGGCAAATTTGAATGGGCCATGCTGTCATGAAACGATTGATTGTACTGCTTGTACTGTGTCTCCATGCCGCGCTTGCCGCGGCGGTGAGCGATGCGGGCGACCGCTGGTTCGAGGTGGAGATTCTTCTCTTTACGGTGGACGGCGAGAAGGCCGTGGCGGCGGAACACTGGCCAGAGGAGCCGGGGGCGCCGCAGGGAAGCGAGGCCATTGAACTGGCGCCGGCGTTGGCGCCGATTCTTGGCGCGCATGAAAGTGATGAGACGTACGCCGCGGCGCCGCCTGTCATCCCCTATCAGCTACTGCCGGTGGCCGAGCAGCGCCTGGTTGCCATGGAAAACAGGCTGGCCCTGTCAGGAGAGTTTACGCCATTTCTGCATCTCGCCTGGCGCCAGCCGGCCTTTCCGCGCCAGGAGGCAGGGGGGGCAGTGCATATCCACTGGCAGGAGGAGGGGGCGGATGCGGAGCCTGTTCCCAGGGTCAGCGACAGCCTGGCGGCGCCTCCCCCTTCACTGCTCAACGGCGATAAACTGTTCGGTAGCGAGCCCGGCCGGTTGAGCGCCAGGCTCGACGGCCTGATCACCGTCAGTGTCAACCGCTATCTGCATTTCAATGTGGATTTGCTCTATGACAGCGCCCACGAGGAGGCAGATCAGGGCAGTCTCTTCAGCATCTTCAATGCCTTTGCCAGGAAGCACCCCCCCCATCTGTTCAGGATGCAGCAGAGCCGGCGCCTGCGCAGCGGCGAACTGCATTATTTCGACCATCCCCGCTTCGGCATGATCGCTCTGGTGACACCCTATGAATATCCGCAGCCGGTGGCAGCCACAGAAGAGGGGGAGGCCGCCTCAGAGGCGGCCGATGAGGTGCTCCAGTAAGCGGCGCGTGTCGCTCATGCCCTGTACCAGATTCCTCTCGATCTCCGCCATTTCGATGATCTCGTCGGCACCGCCGCAGCCGGCGGCCCAGTTGGCCACCACGGCGCAGCAGGCATAGGGCAGTTCCAGTTCCCGGGCCAGGGCCGCTTCCGGCATGCCGGTCATGCCGACGAGGGTGCAACCGTCCCGTTTCAGGCGGCCGACCTCGGCGGCGCTTTCCAGGCGTGGTCCCTGGGTGGCGCCATAGGTGCCGTGTTTGCAGATATCCAGTCCCGCTGTCCTGGACGCCTCGATCAGCTGCTGGCGCAGCGTCTCATGGTAGGGCCAGGTGAAGTCCACATGGGTGACGTGGGACAGGCCCTCCTCGAAATAGGTGTGGGGCCGCGACCAGGTGTAGTCGATGATCTGGTCCGGGATCACCAAGCGGGTAGGGAAAGCCTCCGCGGTGATGCCGCCCACTGCCGCCACGGCCACGATGCCCTGGACTCCAGCCTCTTTGAGGGCCCAGATGTTGGCGCGGTAGTTGATGCGGTGGGGCGGGATGGTATGGTCTCGGCCGTGACGGGCCAGAAAAACGATCTCCCGTTCACAGAGTACGCCGTGGGTGAGGGGGCAGGAGGGGGCGCCATAAGGTGTCTGAACCGTCTCCTGACCGATGATCTCCAGTCCCTGCAGGGTGGTGAGGCCGGTACCTCCGATGATGGCCAGTTCAGGCATCTTCCTTCACCGCGTAGATGCCGGGGGCGTTGCGCAGATAGCCTTGGTAGTCCATTCCGTAGCCGAAGACATAGCGGTCCGCCACGTCCAGCCCCGTGAAATCGGCCCGCAGGCCGTGTTTGCGGTCGTGGATCTTGTTCACCAGTACGGCGCTGAAGACCTCGGCGGCGCCCGCCGCCTGGCAGTCCCGGGTAATGGCGTCCAGGGTCAGGCCCTCGTCGTGGATGTCGTCGATGAGCAGGACCACCCTGTCCTGGAGAGGCGAGGAGGGCCGGACGATCCAGCGCAACTCGCCGCCGCTGGTGCCGCCGCCGTAGCGGGTGGCGTGGATGTAGTCCATCTGCAGGGGGAAGTCGAGGCGCGGCAGCAGCATGCCGCCCGGGATCAGACCGCCCTGCATGATGCACAGCACCAGGGGGTCGCTGTCGGCGAGACGGGCGCCGATGTCCGCCGCCAAGCGCCCAAAGGCGGCATCCACCTGGCTGGTGTCGTAGAGGCAGTCGGCCTGTTCCAGGACGGTGCGGGCTTCTTCGGGGGTGATGGGCATGGCGATATCGTTTGTTTTATTGTTTGCGCGCTGTTCTATTCAGTTTATTTCCTGCCCCCCTTTCAAAGGGGGCAGGGGGCGAGAATACAAGTGACAAATTATAACGCAGATGGCGCACGCCGTCCTCAGGCCGGTGGCGCCAGGGTGTCCAGCAGTTGTTCGATGGCGGCGGCACGGCTCTCCAGGTCGCCGCCGTCGAGTTGGAAGCGCAGCTTCTCGCGGCCGTCGAAACGGTAGCGGCGCGGCTGGGACTGGATGAGCTGGATGAGGCGTGCGGCATCGATGCGCGGCTCAGCCTCGAACAGGATGCGGCCCTCGCTGTCCCCGGCCTCGATCTTGCGGATGCCCAGGGCTTGAGCCTTGAGGCGCACGGCGGTGACCCGGAACAGGTTCTTGACGGCCTCGGGGAGGAGGCCGAAGCGGTCGATCATCTCTACCTGCAGTTCGTAGAGCTCCGCATCGCCAGCGGCGCTGGCGATGCGCTTGTACATCACCAGGCGGCTGTGCACATCGGGCAGGTAGTCCGCCGGGATCAGTGCCGGCACCCGCAGGTCCACCTCGGTCTGGGGGTGCAGGGGCTGATCCAGTTCCGGCTGGCGCCCGGACTTGAGGGCGCTGACCGCCCGTTCCAGCATCTCGGTGTACATGGAGAAGCCGATCTCATGGATCTGGCCGCTCTGGTCCTCGCCCAGCAGTTCGCCGGCGCCGCGGATCTCCAGGTCGTGGGTGGCCAGGGTAAAGCCGGCGCCCAGGTCCTCGATGGACTCGATGGCCTCCAGGCGTTTCACGGCATCGGCGCTCATGGCCTTGGGCGGCGGCACCAGCAGATAGGCGTAAGCCTGGTGATGGGAGCGGCCCACCCGGCCGCGCAGCTGATAGAGCTGGGCCAGGCCCAGCTTGTCGGCGCGGTTGATGATGATGGTGTTGGCGTTGGGCACGTCGATGCCGCTCTCGATGATGGTGGTGCAGAGCAGGATATTGAAGCGCTGGTGGTAGAAGTCCAGCATGATCTGTTCCAGATCGCGCTCCGGCATCTGGCCGTGGGCGACGCGCACGCCGGCCTCCGGCAGCAGACGCTCCAGTTCCTGGCGCATCTTGTCGATGCTGCGCACCTCGTTGTGCAGGAAGTAGACCTGGCCGCCGCGGCGGATCTCGCGCTGGCAGGCCTCGCGCAGTAGAGCAGCGTCCCATTCGCGCACGAAGGTCTTGATGGCCAGGCGCTGGCGCGGCGGGGTGGCGATGATGGACAGGTCGCGCAGGCTGGACAGTGCCATGTTGAGGGTGCGCGGAATGGGGGTGGCGGTCAGCGTCAGTACGTCCACCTCGGCGCGCAGGGCCTTCAGCGCCTCCTTCTGGCGCACCCCGAAGCGGTGTTCCTCGTCGATGATCACCAGGCCGAGATTCTTGAATTTCACCTGGGGCTGGAGCAGCTTGTGGGTGCCGATGAGGATGTCCACCTGGCCCTGGGCGGCGTGTTCGAGGATCTCCTGCTGCTGTTTGGCGCTGCGAAAGCGGGACAAGGCCTCGATATGCACCGGCAGGTCGGCGAAGCGGTCGCGGAAATTCTGGTAGTGCTGCTGGGCCAGCAGGGTGGTAGGCACCAGCACCGCCACCTGGGCGCCGCCCTGGACGGCGGTGAAGGCGGCGCGCATGGCCACCTCGGTCTTGCCGAAGCCCACGTCGCCGCATACCAGGCGGTCCATGGGCTTGCCGCTGGTCATGTCATTGATGACGTCGTTGATGGCGTCCAGCTGGTCGGGGGTCTCCTCGAAGGGGAAGCTGGCGGCGAAGGCCGCATACTGATCGTCGGGCGCCGGGAAGATCCGCCCCTGGCGCGCCTGGCGGCGGGCGTAGATGTCCAGCAGTTCCGCGGCCACGTCGCGGGCCTTGCTCGCGGCGCGGCGCTTGGCACGCTGCCACTGGCCGCTGCCCAACTTGTGCAGCGGCGCCTGTTCCGGGCTGGCGCCGGTATAGCGGCTGATGAGATGCAGGGAGGACACCGGCACGTAGAGCTTGTCGCCGTCGGCATACTCAAGGGTGAGGAATTCGGTGCTCACGCCGCCCACGGTGAGGGTCTGCAGTCCCAGATAGCGGCCCACGCCATGTTCCTCGTGGACCACCGGCGCGCCGCTGTGCAACTCGGTGAGATTGCGGATCACCGCGTCGCTGTCGCGCGCGCGCTTGCGGCGCCGGCGCTGCATGACCTGTTCGCCGAACAACTCCGTCTCTGTGATCACCGCCAGCAGGGGTTCTTCCAGCAACAGGCCACGCGACAGGGTGGCCACCGTCAGCCCGAGGCGCGTATCTCCAGCCAGGAATTCCTGCCAGGCGGCGACGGCGGCGGGGTAGTGGCCTGCTTCGTGGAGCATCTCCAGCAGCGCCTCGCGGCGGCCGCTGGTTTCCGCCACCAGTAGGATGCGGCCTGGGAAGTCGCCAATGAATTCCAGCAGCGGCGCCAGGGGATGGCGCGACGCCGGTGGCAGGCTCAGCTGGGGAACGGCGCGGGTGGCGTAATTGTGGTGTTGCGCCGCTGCCTCCAACTCGAAGACCTGCAGCTCGCAGCGCGGGCGCTGTTCCAGGGCGGCGTGGATCTCGGCGGGCGGCAGGAAAACCTGGGGCGGCGGCAATAGGGGACGCTCCCTGTCGTGGCGGCCCTGTTCGTAGCGTTCCTCCACCTGCTGCCAGAAGTCTTCGGCGGCCCCCATGACGTCCTGCGTGAGAAACAGCTGGGTGTTGCGGGGCAGGTAGTCGAAGAGGGTGGCGCATTGTTGGAAGAACAGCGGCAGATAGTATTCGATACCGGGCGGGGCCGCCTGCTTGCTCACTTCGCGGTAGATCGTACTGCCCTGGGGATCGCCGGAAAAGACGCTGCGGAAGGCCTGCCGGAAGCGGGTGATGGCGGCCTCGTCCAGGGGGAATTCGTGGGCCGGCATGAGGCGGATCTGCTGCACCTGGCGCACGGAGCGCTGGCTTTCCGGGTCGAAGATGCGGATGGTCTCCACTTCGTCATCGAATAGGTCGATGCGGTAGGGTTGGCGGCTGCCCATGGGGAAGAGATCCATGAGCCCGCCGCGGATGGAATATTCGCCATGTTCCATCACCTGGGCCACATGGCGGTAGCCGCTCCTGTCCAGGCGCTGGCGCAGGGCATCCATGTCCAGCTGTTCCCCGCGGTCCAGCAACAGGGTGTTTCCCTCCAGGTATTCCCGGGGCGGCAGGCGCACCATGAGGGTGGAGACAGGCACAATGAGCAGGCCGCGCTGCAGGCGCGGCGCGCGGTAGAGGACGCTGAGTCGTTCCGAGACAATGTCCTGGTGTGGGGAGAAGATGTCGTAGGGCAGGGTCTCGCGGTCGGGGAACACCAGCAACTCATCCCGTCCCGCTTCCAGATAGAAGCGCAATTCATTTTCCAGGAGTTCGCTGCTGCGCATATCGCTGGTGAGGAGCACCGTCAGGCCGTCGTATGCTTGGCAGGCATTGGCAACGGCCAGTCCTGCACTGCTGCCGTAGAGTCTGCCCCACCGGCAATGGCGCTGGGCATCCCGGGGCAGGGCTGGCTGGAGGGGTGGGGTATACTTCATGAGGAAAAGGCGGGTTTCCGGGAGGGAACTATTAAAAATTCAGGCGCTTAGGCAGTTCTGCGAGGAGATGGCTCCCCGGG
>CAYRLE010000084.1:0-11263 GCA_964425105.1 uncultured Gammaproteobacteria bacterium
GCTGGGAGAAAGCCAGTGGAAAGATCCAAACAGGTGATGCGTAATGAGTGATGAGTGATGAGGGGGAGAGTCCAGCCGGCTCCATCACGCATCACTCATTACTCTTCACTCCCCCAGCCCCCCTTGTACTCGCCCTCCCTCATTCGGTATCTTGTCTCAATCCTGAAACCTTTCACCCCTGGAGCACACCCTTGGCCAAGAAAGCCGCGAAAAAAGACGACACGCCGGACCTGGAGCAAGCGCTGGAGGAGTTGGAGCAGTTGATCCAGCATATGGAGGAAGGCGACATCAGCCTGGAGGAATCCCTGCAATGCTTCGAGCGGGGCATCAAGCTCACACGCAGCTGCCAGGAGGCACTCAAGGCAGCGGAGCAGAAGGTGCAGGTCCTCCTGGAGCAGAACGGTGAGACCGGCCTCGAGGTCTTCGAAGCGGAAAATGGCGGCTGACCCCAACACCTCCCTACAGCAACTGATGGCCTTCTGCCGGGACCGCATCGAGCGGACCCTGGACCACTGGCTGCCCAGTGCCGCCACTCCGCCCTGCACCCTCCACGAGGCCATGCGTTATGCCGCGCTGGCGGGCGGCAAGTACGTGCGCCCCCTGCTGGTCTATGCCACCGGACGTTCCCTGGGCATCGACGCGGCGCAGCTGGATGGCCCGGCCTGCGCCGTGGAGTTGATCCATGCCTACTCCCTGGTGCACGACGACCTGCCGGCCATGGACGACGACGACCTGCGGCGTGGCAAGCCCACCTGCCACAAGGTCTACGGCGACGCCATGGCTATTCTCACCGGCGATGCCCTACAGGCTCTGGCATTCCATATCCTGGCCCAGGATCCCGCCATCCGCACCCCTGTTCAGCGCCGCCTGCGCATGATCGATACCCTGGCGGTGGCCAGCAGTTCCCAGGGCATGGCGGGCGGGCAGGCCATCGACCTGGAGGCCGTGGGCAAGGATCTCGACCTCCAGGAACTGGAGAACATGCACCTGCGCAAGACCGGCGCCCTGATCCGCGCCAGCGTCACACTCGCAGCACTGTCCCGCCCCGATCTGGCGGAGGAGACCCTGCGCCAGCTGGGCAGCTACGCCCGCTGCATCGGCCTCGCCTTTCAGATCCGCGACGACATCCTCGACGTGGAGGGCGACACGGCCACTCTGGGCAAGGCACAGGGTGCCGACATGGAGCGCAACAAGCCCACCTACCCTGCCCTGCTGGGCCTGGAAGGGGCCAGGCGCAAGGCCGCTGAACTCCATGAGCGGGCCCTGGCCCTGCTGGAGCCCCTGGGCGGTGACGCAGACCCGCTGCGCTGGATCGCGCAGTATATCGTGGGGCGCGAATATTAGGTCGGTGAGGTGTGAGGGGTAAGGTGTGAGGAGAAAGACGCAAGCAAACCGCTGAAATCCAATAGATTTATCTCACACCCCACCCCGCCCCCCTCACACCTCACCGACAGCAGAGACTTGCATCCCGCCCCCAAACACCGCATCATTCCTTGTTTTGGCAAAAACAGGCCCAGATACTCGAGATGAACGAGCCACCGCGCTATCCCCTCCTGGAAACCATCGACTCCCCTGCCCGCCTGCGCGCACTGTCCCGGGAGGAACTGGCCCAGGTGGCGGAAGAGGTGCGCGCCTTCATCATCCAGTCGGTGGCCCGCACCGGCGGCCACCTGGCCGCCAGCCTGGGTACGGTGGAACTCACCGTGGCACTGCACTATGTCTTCAACACCCCCGATGACCGCCTAGTGTGGGACGTGGGCCACCAGGCCTATGCCCACAAGATTCTCACTGGGCGCCGCCAGGCCATGGCCGGCATCCGCCAGCAGGACGGCATCTCAGGGTTCTTGAAGCGCTCGGAGAGTGAATACGACTGCTTCGGGGCCGGCCACTCCAGCACCTCCATCAGCGCGGCCCTGGGCATGGCCATCGCGGCACAGCACCAGAACAGCGAGCGCCGCGTGGCAGCCATCATCGGCGATGGAGCCATGACCGCCGGTATGGCCTACGAGGCCCTCAACCATGCGGGTCACGTCCACTCCAACTTGCTGGTGATCCTCAACGACAACGAAATGTCCATCTCTCCCAATGTGGGCGGCATGTCCAACTACCTGGCCAAGCTGCTCTCGGGCAAGCTCTATTCCTCGATGCGCGAGGGCAGCAAGAAGGTGCTCAGCGCCATGCCCCAGATGCGCGAACTGGCGCGCCGCGCCGAGGAACACATGAAGGGCATGGTGATCCCCGGCACCCTGTTCGAGGAGTTGGGCTTCAACTATATCGGCCCCATCGACGGCCACGACCTGGAGACCCTGGTGACCACCCTGGGCAATCTCTATCACCTCAAGGGTCCCCAGTTCCTCCATGTCATCACCAAGAAGGGCAAGGGCTATCAGCCGGCCGAGGACAATCCCTGCGCCTACCACGGCGTCGCCCCCTACGACCCGGCGGACGGGCGCATGCAGCGCAAGACCGCCACCGGCCCCAGCTACACCCAGGTGTTTGGCAAATGGCTGTGCGACATGGCGGCGCGGGACCCGCGCCTGATGGCCATCACGCCGGCCATGTGCGAAGGCTCGGGCATGGTGGATTTCGCCCGCGAGCACGGCGCGCGCTTCTTCGACGTCGGCATCGCCGAGCAGCACAGCGTCACCCTGGCCGCAGGCATGGCCTGCGAGGGACTGAAACCGGTGGTGGCCATCTACTCCACCTTCCTGCAGCGCGGCTACGACCAGTTGATCCACGATGTCGCCCTGCAGAATCTGCCGGTGATGTTCGCCATCGACCGCGCCGGCGTGGTGGGTCCCGACGGCCCCACCCACGACGGCATCTTCGACCTGAGCTTTCTGCGCTGCATTCCCAATCTGCTCATCATGGCCCCCGCCGACGAAAACGAATGCCGCCTCATGCTGAGCACCGGCTTCTCCCATGACGGCCCCAGCGCGGTGCGTTATCCGCGCGGCTGCGGACCTGGGGTGCCGCTGGCAGAAGGCCTGGAGACCCTGCCCATCGGCAAGGCGAAGCGTTGTCGTGAGGGTCGGCGCGTCGCCCTGCTGGCCTTCGGCAGCATGGTGCAGCCGGCACGGGAGGCCGGCGAGGCGCTGGACGCCACAGTGATCAACATGCGCTTCGTCAAACCCCTGGACGAGGCCCTCATCAGAGAAATGGCCGCCACCCATGAGCTGCTGGTGACCATCGAGGAGAACACCGTGGCCGGCGGCGCCGGCAGCGCAGTGCGGGAATTCCTGGATGCGCTGGGCATCCAATGCCCACTGATCCACCTCGGGCTGCCGGACGCCTTCGGTCAACAAGGCAGCCGCGAGGCATTGCTGACCGCCCAGGGACTGGACCAGGCAGGCATCATCGCCGCCGTCAACGGCCACTTCGCCGCCCAGCAGCAGCCCTCCCCACGCAGCATCAATTCCTACTAGAACACTCGGACTTTATGCTATGCTAGGGCGCTATACTCTGAAAGTGGTCACGGACTTCGCCGCGGCACACTGGCTGCGGGATTATCCAGGCAACTGCAGCCGTCTCCACGGCCACAACTGGAAAGTGGAAGTGGAAGTGGAGGCGCGGACACTGGACGAGGTGGGTATGGGGCTGGATTTCAAGCTCATCAAGCGGGAGGCGCGGGCCGTCACCGACGAGTTGGATCACCGCTGTCTCAACGACATCCCGCCCTTCGACGAAATCAATCCCACTGCCGAGAATATCGCCGCCCATCTCTACCGGGCACTGGCGCAACGACTGAACGACGGGCGCGTGCGGCTCGCCGCCGTCACCCTCTGGGAGACCGAGCGGGCCTGTGTGCGCTATACGGAGGAAACAGACCCATGACCCCTGTCACGGCCATCGCTGACGTACAGAATACCCCCGACAACCGCAAGCTGCCCATCGACAAGGTCGGCATCAAGAACATCCGCCACCCGGTCCGGGTGCGCGACCGCAGCGGCGGCGAGCAACATACCATTGCCACCTTCAATATGTATGTGGACCTGCCCCATAACTTCAAGGGCACCCACATGTCGCGTTTCGTGGAGTTGCTCAACAAGCATGAACGGGAAATCAGTGTCTCGGGCGTCAAGGACATCCTGTGCACCATGCGCAAGATCCTCGATGCGGCCTCGGCCCACATCGAGATGAACTTCCCCTATTTCGTCAACAAGACAGCGCCCATCTCCGGGGTGCAGAGCCTGCTGGACTATGATGTCACCCTGCTGGGCGAGGTCAGCGCCGACCAGTCGGTCATGACCACCATCAAGGTGGTGGTGCCGGTCACCAGCCTCTGCCCCTGTTCCAAGGAGATCTCAGAGTACGGCGCCCACAACCAGCGCTCCCACGTCACGGTCACCGCCCGCACCCGCAGCTTCGTGTGGATCGAGGACCTCATCGACATCGTGGAGCAGCAGTCCTCCTGCGAGATCTACGGCCTGCTCAAGCGCCCCGACGAGAAATATGTCACCGAGCGGGCCTACGACAACCCCAAGTTCGTGGAGGACATGGTGCGCGACGTGGCCGCCGCCCTCAACAAGGACCAGCGCATCGAGGCCTACCGGGTGGAGTCGGAGAATTTCGAATCCATCCACAACCACTCCGCCTATGCCCTGATCGAGAAGGGCTATGTGCCTGACTAGTGGGTGAGGGGTGAGGCGTGAGGAGGGAGGCGAAAAATGGGGTATGTCTCAGCCGTAGAACAAGCCTCTTCTGCCGGCCGGCGCTTAATCCTCATCCCCCCCTCTCGGGCCACACCTCACACCTCACGCCTCGCGCCTCACGTACCGGTCCATGAAACCCGTCTACATCCTGCGTCATATCGACATCGAGGGACCCGGTTATCTCAAACAGGTCCTAGAGCGCCACGGCATCCCCTGGCAACTGGTGAAGATCGACCAAGGGGAGGCAGTGCCCGCCTCCATCGAGGCCATGGGGGCCTTGGTGCTGCTGGGCGGCCCCATGAGCGTCAACGATGAATTACCCTGGATCCCCCGGGAACTGGCGCTGATCCGCCAGGCGGCGGACAGCGGCCTGCCCGTCCTGGGTCACTGCCTGGGAGGCCAACTCATCAGCAAGGCCCTGGGCGGCGCAGTCGGACCCAATGCCGTCAAGGAGATCGGCTGGTTCGAGGTGGAGTGCCTGGCGCCATCCCGCTATCCTTCCCTGCCGCCTCGCTTCCCTGCCTTTCACTGGCATGGTGAGACTTTTTCCCTGCCCGCCGGGGCCAGTCCGCTGTTTCGCAGTGAATACTGTGCCCAGCAAGGCTTTGCCCTGGGGCCCATCCTTGCACTGCAATTCCATCTGGAAGTCCTGCCTGCCATGATCCCCCGCTGGTGTGCGCGCTACCGCCAGGAACTGGAGGAAAACGCCGCTGTCCCCAGTGTCCAGTCCAGCGAAGAAATGCAGCGCAGAGCCCCCGAGGCCATGCGCCTGCTAAACCCTGTCGCCGATATCATCTATGAAAAATGGCTGGGACTGACCAAGCGCTGAACCGCTTGACGCACTTATCCACTCAGAATTTTCCTTCATTTCTTGCTGCCGCCGCCGATATAGATGGGGTTGGCGCACTGTAACAGTGCAGGGCGCTACAGATATTTATGTCTTGCAGCAAGGTGCCCCGAGGTATTTCCCCAGGGTCTGCCCGCAGTCTGGCAAGGCAGGCAAGAAATGCGGTTTTTCAGGAGGAGCCGCAGCAAAAAGGCGCGCAGCAGGGACCCTACCCCCCAGCCGAAAGCAGACTTGAGAAACGAAATGATGAAGACAAACATTGGCGCAATGGCCCCAGTTCCATTGCCGCCACGACGCAGTTCATGGCCGAAGGCCATCCTTCTTGTTATCGTGATGTTGCAGCATCTTCCCGCCTATGGCTTCTCCCATGGCGAGTTTATCGTCTTCCCCAATGTCAATTCCGTCTATCGGGATAAATCCATCGATCTTGCCGGCCATCATTCCCTGCCCAAGGACCGAACCGAGCCGACAGTGGATTTCTTCTATTCGCGTGACTTCAAACACCTGCGCCTGATCAGTGAATTCTTTGTCAGCAGCAGCAAGAATCATGGCGCCCACTTCGAGCGTCTGCAGGTCGGCTGGCGCCTGCACCAGGCAAGCAATCTGTGGCTCGGCCGCTTTCATAACCCCCTCGGTTACTGGAATACCCAGTACCATCATGGCAACTACCTGGAAACCGCCATCAGCCGCCCCGCCGCCGTCTCCTATGAGCACGATGGCGGCATACTGCCCATGCATGTGGTGGGACTGCGCCTGACAGGCGATATCAAACGCGGCGAAGGCGTGTTCGGTTACGACCTGGGTGTCGGCTTGGGCCCGAAATTGACGGAGCACAGCCTGGCGGCGATGGACATCATCGATCCCGAGGATTCCCATAAGCCTGTCGCAACCCTGCGCCTGCGCTATTTTCCCCTTGAAGATGGTCCCGACCAGTTTGGCATTTTCTTCTCGCGCAGCACCATTCCCAGCAAAATCATCGGCGACGTGGAACAGACCATCGCCGGCGCCTATGTCAACTGGGAAACGGGTCGCCTGCGTCTGACCAGCGCCCTTTACAGCATCAAGCATGACCTTGCGCGCAATAAGGACAATCGCTTCGTCAACGGCTACCTGCAGCTGGAACTCCCATTTGCCGGCCGCTGGATCGTGTTCGCCCGGGCCGAGGGCGGCAAGGGCGAAAACGGCGATGCCTTCCTTGCACAAGTGCCCGCCTTTCCCAGGGAGCGGCGCCTGGGCGGCCTGCGTTTTGAATTCCGGGACTATCAGGCCCTCAAACTGGAACTCTCCAACAACCGTTACCTCGGCAACTACAGCGAGCAGATCCAGCTACAGTGGAGCGCCGTCCTGCCATGAGGAAACTGCTGGCCACATTGCTCCTGGCGTGCTGCGCCGCCGCCCACGCCGAGACCCGGCACCTGGTGCTGGTCACCGCCACGCCGGCACTGGAACAGGTCCAACTCAGCCGCAAGGAAATCCGCAAGCTCTACCTGGGACGCACCATCATCAAGGACGGGCTGCACCTCATCCCCCTCATCAACAACAGCGACCCCTTGAGCTACCAGATTTTCCTGCAAAAGATCATGCTGATGTCCGCCACTTCATACGAAAGATTCCTTCTCTCCAAGGTGTTCCGTTCAGGGGGGATGCGTCCAGAGCGGTTCGACTCTCCAGGCGCCCTGATCCACTCGCTCCGCACGCAGCCGGGGACCATCTCCTACATGTGGAAGCAAGGCAGCCTGAGCGATGCCCATCTCGTGACCTTGGGTGAACTGTGGCGCGGTGCGGCAAGATGAAACTCGTCTCATCCATCAAGGGATTCTTCAATACCCTCACCGGGCGCATTATTCTCGGCGGGCTGAGCATCAATCTCATTCTTATGCCGCTGCTCCTGATCGGCGTGATCTTTCTGGTGAAGAAGGGCTTCGAATCCAACTTCATCGATCAGGTGCGACTGGACTCCCACATCTTCGCCGAATCCGTGGCCCAGGCCCAGGATCCGGCGCTGATCCGGGAAATGATCGACGATGTCATAATGAGCGGACGCTATGTCTACGCCGATTTGGTGATGGAAAACGAGACGCCGGAGAACCCTCAGGACGGGGCCACAGATAGTACCTTCCGGGAAGACTTCTTCTTTGGCCAGAACGGCGATGATGTCTATTACATCGCGGTCCCGCTGCCCAGCAACGAGGACTTTGGGAGCAGTTTCATTCTCCGTCTTGGTTATGACGAAACTCCTATCATAGAACAGATTCACAACACCATCCGCCTCTGCAGCTACCTGGCAGCCGCCTACATTATGATGACACTGCTGGCCTCCAGCATTTTCGGCTCCCTGCTTTCGCGTCCCCTGCGCAGTCTGCGCGCCGATGCCAGGAAAATCGCCTCGGGCGGCTATGACCACCAGCTTAACGTCAACACCTCCATCAGCGAGATATCCAGCCTTGCCGGCGATTTCGAAACCATGCGCGGGGAGTTGGTGCGCCACAACAAGGAACTGGAATACCAGTCGCTCCATGATGCCCTGACCAGCCTGCCCAACCGCCTGCTGCTCCAGGATCGCCTGCGCCAGGCCATCTACACGGCACAGCGGGAAGATCGCCTGCTGGCCCTGTTCATGATCGACCTGGACGGCTTCAAGGCCATCAATGACACCCTGGGGCACCATTACGGCGACCTGCTGCTGCAGCAACTCTCATCCCGCATCCAGGGCGTACTGCGCAGGTCCGACACCATTGCCCGCTTCGGCGGCGATGAATTCTGCATCCTGCTGCCCACCATCACCGACAGCAAACACGCCACGGACATCGCAGCCAAGATCACCGAGACCCTGGAGCAGCCGTTCATCTTCGAAGGGCAGCCCTACAATGTCGGAATGAGCATCGGCATCGCCCTCTATCCCGAGCACGGCTGCGACAGCGGGGTACTGATGCGCCATGCGGACGTGGCCATGTATATTGCCAAAAACAACAGCCTGGACTACACCCTCTACGATTCATCCCAGGACAAAAACAGTATCAGCCGCCTGTCTTTGATGTGGGACCTGCGCCGTGCCATCGAAAACGGCGAACTGGATCTGGTCTACCAGCCCATCGTCAACATCCACGACGGCGCCATCAATGCCGTCGAGGCCTTGGTACGCTGGCACCATCCCCAACGCGGCACCATCATGCCGGGTGACTTCATCACCCTCTCCGAGCAGGCCAATCTCATCAAGCCTCTCACCCTCTGGGTCCTGACAGAGGCGGTACGCCAATGCAGTGCCTGGCAAAAGTCAGGCCACGACTTCAGCGTTTCGGTGAACCTCTCTCCCCGCAGCCTGCACGACCGCGACCACCCGCGGCAGTTGATGGAGATCGTCAGGAGATCCGGCATCGCCCCCCAGAGGCTGATACTGGAGCTGACAGAAAGCGCCATCATCTCCGACCCCAAGAGTGCCCAGGAGATCCTGGAGGAGTTCAACGCCATGGGTGTGGCGCTGGCCATCGATGACTTCGGCACCGGCTATTCTTCCCTGAGTTCCCTCAAGAAACTGCCGCTGGAGATCATCAAGATAGACAGGTCTTTCATCCTGGAAATGCTGGACAACAGGGACGATCTGACCATCGTCCGCTCCACCATCGACCTGGCCCACAACATGGGGCTCCAGGTGGTGGCCGAGGGCGTGGTTTCAACAGAAATTCTACAACAGCTCAAGACACTGGGCTGCGACAAGGCCCAGGGATACCACATCAGCCGACCGCTGAGTGCAGCCAGTCTCGAATGCTGGCTGGACGGCAGCGACAAGCAGGCGAGCGCCTGAACAGGGCCAGCAACTCAAGAAGAAAAGCCGGGCATGCGATACAGCATCTGCAGCACCAGCCAGGCATAGAGGCCAGCCAGGACATCGTCCAGCATGATGCCCAGGCCACCGCCCAGCTGCCGGTCACAGTAGCGAATGGGCCAGGGCTTCCAGATATCGAACAAACGGAACAGCAGGAAACCCACGGCGATCCAGGCCCACCCCGCGGGGGCGGCCGTCATGGTCAGCAGATAACCCACCACCTCGTCCCAGACGATGCCCGGATGATCATGCACACCGAGGTCCCGGGCCGTCACCTCACACAACCACACCCCGGCGGCGAACAGCAAGGTGAGCAGCGCCAGATAAGTGGGCAGATGCATGCCCTGCAGCAACCAATAGAGCGGCACCGCCAGGAGGGTACCGAAAGTCCCCGGTGCCACAGGGGCCGCGCCGGCGCCACAGCCGAAGGCCAGGAAATGGACCGGATTGCGCCAGATGCTACGTGGCGCACTGTTTCGTTTCATGAGCAACTCCTCTGCGGCTTGCTATTGCTGCACAATCGCGGACAGCGGCTGATTCGCTGGGCGCCGTCCACCACTCAGCCATCAAAATGATCATACCCCCGCCTGCCGGACTGGAAGACGCTGCCATCGGCACGCCGGCAGCGCAGCCCGGGTTCGGCCTCGATCACGCCCACTTGGCGAACGGCGCAACCCATTTCAGCGCAGCGCTGGCGCACTTGCTCATGGTCTGCCGGGGGCGCGGTAAAGCACAACTCGTAGTCGTCACCCGCGCCCAGTGCCAGTTCCAGGCAGGCATCCCGCCCCAGGACACCCATCATGGAGTGGAGGGCTGCTGACAGCGGCAGTTCGTCCACCCACAAGGTGGCCCCCACGCCACTCATGGTCAGGATATGACCGAGGTCGGCACACAGTCCGTCAGAGATATCGATGGCGGCATGGATCAAACCGCGCAGCCCCAGGGCCTCGCGCAGCCGCGGTGTGGGCCTGTCGAGGCGCAAGCGCAGTGCAGCAGCCATAGCGGCGGCCAGGGGCAGTGGCTCCTGCAGAGCATGCAGCGCCAACCCTGCATCCCCGAGGGTGCCGGTCACATAGACGCGGTCGCCGGGCACGGCAGCGCTGCGCAGAAAGGCCTGGCCGGGCGCCACCAGACCATGGACCTGGACCGTCACAGAGAGGGGTCCGCGGGTGGTGTCCCCTCCCACCAGCTGCAGCTGGTAGTCCCTCGCCAGTGCCCCCATGCCGGCACTGAAGGCTTTCAGCCATCCCTCATCCACCCCGGGCAGGGTCAGGCCCAGTGTCAGCCAGGCCGGCTCCGCGCCCATGGCGGCCAGATCGCTGAGCCCAACCGCCAGGGCCTTGTGGCCGATGGCTGACGGCGGGGTATCGAGCGGAAAGTGGACACCGGCCACCAGGGTGTCCAGGGAGACCGCCAACTCCCGGCTGGGCGGCACCTGCAACAGGGCGGCATCGTCACCGATGCCGCACGTCACATCCTCACGGGCGTAACCCAGGGTGGTGAAATAGTCACGAATGATAGCGAACTCGGAAACGCCCATGGCTCAGGGCTTATCTGACCGCCCGGATTTCGGTGCTGCGCAGACGTGCAGCCAGCTTGTCGAGTATGCCGTTGACGAACTTGTGGCCATGCTCGGCGCCGAACACCTTGGCCAACTCCACCGCCTCGTTGATCACCACGCGGAAGGGCACTTCGAGGTGATAAGCCAGTTCGCAGGCCCCGAGGCGCAGGATGGCCCGTTCCACGGGGTCCACTTCGTTGAGGGGGCGGTCCACATAGGGCCTGATCATGTCATCCAACTCCACCTCATGGCTCCTGATCTCCGCCAGCAACTCACGGAAATATTCCCGGTCCAGCTGTTTGCCGTCTCCGGCGATGAGAAATTCCAGATCCGGCTCAGCGAGATCGCTACCTCCCAACTGCCATTGGTAGAGAGCCTGG
>CAYRLE010000085.1:0-11164 GCA_964425105.1 uncultured Gammaproteobacteria bacterium
AGATAGGTCAGCCACGGCTGCTTGGCGATCTCAGAAAAAATTCGCTTCATGTCAGGGATGTGATGCAGAGTGCCAGCTGCTCTTCCCGGCTGGGTATAAACAGTCCAAAGGTTTCTCGTAGTTTTTGCTGGGGAAGCACGTCGTAGGGGGGCGACGGCTGGCATGGGGTATTCGACAGAGGGGGGAGCCACCTTCTCTTTTCAAATAGCACCCTGCGATCCTGAGCTTTCGCTCCAGATCTCGTCGTTTCATGCAACTTGTACCTTGTCACGGATCACATCTTCAGGCAAGCCACGAAGAATATCCTCTTTTCGATCTTCCAAAATTAACTCAATGGCTTCTCTAAGGCTATTCTTCGCTTCTTCTATCGTTTCACCTTGACCATTGGCTCCAGGTATTTCTGGGCATATTGCCCAATACCCCCCTTCAGGGACCTTCTCAATAATGGCAGTAAACTCGGCTTTCATCTTTGGCTCCTGTTTTTTTCATAGCCTATAGATTCCTCATCCCACATCTCCGATCGTATAACGTCCGGTGTCAGCGGCGTGTTTTTCGCGGCCGCTGGGTGCCGTTGTTAGCTGCACGCTCGGCGAGCTGGCCTTCAACAAATTTATGTAAAACACTTGCTACCAGCGTTTGATAGGGTATGCCTTCGGCAAGAGCGCGCTTTTGAAGCGCACGCAAATCTTTAGATGAAATACGGATGTTAATCCGGCTGTCTTTCTTGAACGTTGCCTCAGCGACTGCCTTGTGGCGTTCAATTTCTTTTTTTCTGTTTTTTACGCGCTTGAGCTTTCCGTTTTCGAAAGCGCTTAATATTTCTTTTTCTTCAGAATCTAATTTAGCCATCGGATTCACCCACATACTGCTTCGTTGCCTTTCGGCTGGGAATGATAGTTTTAAGGAATATTTCCTCTTTGGACTCTACGAACGGAACCAAATAAGCGTAACCCTCTACAACTACGACCAGAATTCTCTGCCCAGGATAGCGCTCTTGGTTGGGATGTTCGAAAATATCCATGACATCGCCAGCCCCGATATGGAACACTACATCTTCGAACGATATTCCACGCTCCTTTTTCAGCAGTTCATTCTTTTCAGCATTCCTAGCGTGTGCCTTTTGTCATTGCTTGGTTGACATCGCCTATAGATTTCTGGTTGCGCACGTATGATGAAAATCTTGGTTGCTCAGTGTCTCCGTTGAATCAGTTATGTCAGCGGCGCAATACAAAGCGCCAGCTGCTCCTCCCAGCTGGGTATAAACAGCCCAAAGGTTTCTTGTAGTTTTTGGTGGGAAAGCACGCCATAGGGGGGCCTGACGGCAGGCGTGGGGTATTCGGCGGAGGGGATGGGTTTGATCTTCGACACCTTGGGGGTGAGGTGTTCGTTGGCTGCGTGGTCGGCGACGGCCTGGGCGAAGCCGTACCAGGTGGTTTCGCCGCTGGCGGTGAGGTTGTAGAGGCCGCTGACCTCCGCCAGGCTGAGTTGGGTGCGGGGGGCCAGCGCCTGGCCCAGGGCCTGGGCGGTGACTTCGGCGATGACGCGGCTCCAGGTGGGGGCGCCGATCTGGTCGTCGACGATGCTGATTTCATCGCGTTCCGCGAACAGTTTCAACAGGGTGCGCAGGAAGTTGTTGCCGCGGATGCCGTAGACCCAGCTGGTGCGGAAGATGAGGTGGGGGATGCCCGCGGCCATGACGGCCTGGTCGCCCGCAAGCTTGCTCTGGCCGTAGACGTTCAGCGGTCTGGGTTCGTCGGCTTCGGTGTAGGGTTGTTCCTTGCTGCCGTCGAAGACGTAGTCGGTGGAGTAGTGGACCATGGCGGCGCCCAGCTTTTTGGCCTCCTCCGCCAGCAGGGCGGGGCCGTCGGCGTTGATGGCCATGGCCAGGCCGCGCTCCTCTTCGGCCTTGTCCACGGCGGTATAGGCGGCGGCGTTGACGATCAGGGTGGGGCGCACCTCATTGATGATGGCGCGCACCAGGTCGGATTTGCCGAGATCCAGGTGGGGATGGTCGTAGGCGGCGATTTCGCCCAGGGGGGCGAGGGTGCGCCGCAGCTGCCAGCCCACCTGGCCGTCTTGGCCGATGAGGAGAATTCTTTGGGGGGTCGCTTTGCTCATGTAACTGCTTATTATATATGGAATGGATGGGGTTGTGGGAGATTTCCGGTTACTGTGCCCGGTTTCCATTCTTCGGTTAGGGGCTGGATGAAGTTTGCGATATAGCGGGTAGGTGTGGAAAGGGGGTAGTCAGGTTGGGGGTGAACGGCTATGTCTTAAAAAGAGTATCAGCGACATCCATACTCTTGTGGAGAATGCGGATTATCTCCACGCAATGATTGTTGTCAGTTCGGTAGTAGATGACATGGCTGATGAGAGGGAATTTTCTATAGTCCTGGCGTATGTAGTCACATTTTTTGCCAATTTCCGGATTTTCCGCAAGCTGGTGGAATATCTCGTCAAATTGAGCCAGGTATTTATTTCGTTGTTTTATGCCCCAGTGTTTCTGAGTGAATAAGGCGATCTGTTTCAAATCGGCCTTGGCGGTTTCTTTGAGCCTGAAGGCACCCATGCTCAATGGGCTTGTTCGTTATCCAGCTCTTCAATCAAACCTTTCAGTGAGTATGTTGCAAAATTACTTGCTTCACCTTCATCGAGCATTTTGCGTAAGGTTTCAAGCTTGGTTTCTTCCCTTTCAAGCAAGCGCAGGGCGGCGCGAATAACCTCGCTTGTAGAGGCGTAGCGCCCTTTTTTCAATTGCTCGCTGATGAATGTGTCAAAATGTTTTCCAAGGGTAAAGCTTGTGTTTTTGCTCATGTGCTAAATTCCATGTTGATACCAATAATTGGTATTCTAGTTTTGTGTGTCAATTTCGTCAATGATTGCGAGCATGCCGTTGGCGGTGCCCCGTGGAAATCCCCCCTTCGTTTGCCCGGGGGGATTTTTGTCCCTTCTAGGAAGAAGGGGTATAGCTGGGCAGGCGCTCCGCTGGAAGGTCTTTGAGCCGGGGCGCCTGTCTGTCTTTATCGGCCAGTTGCGGGGAATCTGTGGGCCATTGGATGCCGATGTCGGGGTCGTTCCAGGCGATGCTGATTTCTGTGGCAGGGTTGTAGATACGGGTGCATTTGTATAGGAACAGGGCCGTGGGGCTCATGACGTAGAAGCCGTGGGCGAAGCCTTCGGGGATGTAGAGCTGGTTCTTGGTCGTGCCGGAGAGGGTGACGCCCAGCCACTGGCCGAAGGTGGGGGAGCCGGCGCGGATGTCCACGGCCACATCGAAGACCTCACCTTCCAGCACGGTGACCAGCTTGCCCTGGCCATCGGGGTGCTGGCAGTGGAGGCCGCGCAGCACGCCCTGGCGGGAGAGGGAGAGATTGTCCTGGACGAAGTGCTCGGGGATGCCGTGTTCCGCGTAGCGGGGTGAGCGCCACAGTTCCAGGAAGTAGCCGCGCTGGTCGCCGAACACATCGGGCTCGATGGTGACCAGGCCGGAGGGCTGTGCTTGGGTGAATTTCACTTTTTCTTACAGTAGGTTATCAGGGTTCTTGAATTTTGCTACAGATTGATCTGTATAGCAAATGCCTGCCAGCAGCAGGCGCAGGGTGGGCGGTGCCCACCCTACGGGGCAGCCGATGACCACTTATTCGTCTCTGTTTTTTCCCTCTGATGATTCGGGATGAGGTGGATGTTGTTTATGGGCAAGGGTATAGGCATCCAGGAGCCGCCGGATCATTTTCTGATACTGGGTGTGATGCTTTTTGGCTTCTTGTTTGAAGAACTCGACACTTTCCTTGCTGAGGGTGATGGTAACTTTGACGGTTTCTTTCTTGAAAGCGAGTTTTTCGGGCGGTGGCAGGAAGTCGGGCACCACCTTGAGCGGGCCTATTGCTTCGTCAGTGTATTTGATTTTGTTGCTCATAGATTCGTTTCCCTTTCCGCCAATAACCTGCTCCGATGATCCGGATGATGCCGTGCCTGTATGTGAACCGCACTGTTAAGATGCCGTCGTCCACTTTGCCAAAACAGTAAAAAACGTTTTTCTCTGCTGCTGTGGGACAGGTCTTCGGCAATGACCCGATTTGGATCGGCAAAAGCATACTGCGCCTCTGCAAAAGAGACACCATGTTTGGTTTGGTTAATGAGATCCTTCCTGGCATCCCACTCAAAGCTATCCTTGCTCATTGAAGAGTGAGTCTAGCGGCTTTTTGGGCTAAGATCCATAAAAATATATGGGCAATAATATTTATTTCCGTAGGGTGGGCGCCGCCCGCCAGTTAGGGGCTATGTAACCGCCACGCCGGTGCGTTGCGCGGCTTTCTTCAGTGCCTTGTTCTGGGTTGCCAGCGGAATGCCTTTTCTCATCGCGGTATCCAGATAGGCGGCAGCATAGGCGCTGATGCCTTGTTCTCTGGCCAGGCTGATTATGCTGCTCCAAAGGGTGGGCTTGTCATTGGGAACGATCTCTATGGGCAGTGCCAGGAGCAGTTCGATAAAACGGCGTGATTGCGCTTCGGTCAGGCGCTGGCGTCGTTCTGCCATGATCAGGACATTGGCAACGTCATAGAGCCAGAGTTCGGGCGCCAGGACCTGTTCATCATTCAGGCGCTCGAGGATGGCTTCAGTTTGCTGGCAGCTTTCGTCTTCGAACAGCCAGGCCAGGGTGGCCGAGGTATCGAGGACGAAGCTCACCGGCGGCCTGCTTCGATCAGTTCTTTGAGGGAGTGGTCACCCAGTGTGATGCCTTTGCGCAGCGCCCTGATTTGGTCGATTACCTGGGCGGGGGTTGGTTTTTCACCCTCGAAGGGTACCAGCTTGGCGGTGGGCCGGCCTTGCTTGGTAATGGTGAAATGCTGGCCGTGGGTAACTTTGCGCAACAGGGCCGGAAGAGGGGTCTTTGCTTCGTAGGAGCCGATTTTCTTGTCTTCCATGCCGCGGGTCCTTTATTGATAAAGACTGGTCTGGCGTCTGGTCTATCAGGGTGGGGTGTTTTTTCCAAAATTTGTGCGGCAGGCGTAGGGGAGGGGTTTAGCGCTTCACCAGTCCCAGCAGATACTGGCCGTAGCCGTTGTTCTGCATGGGGGCGGCGAGGCGTTGTACCTGTTCGGCGTCGATGTAGCCCATGCGGTAGGCGATTTCCTCGGGACAGGCGATCTTCAGGCCCTGGCGTTGTTCGATGATTTCGATGAAGGTGGCGGCCTGTTGCAGGGATTCGTGGGTGCCGGTGTCCAGCCAGGCGGTGCCGCGGCCCATGAGTTCCACCTGGAGTTGGCCCTGTTGCAGATAGGCGATGTTGACGTCGGTGATCTCCAGTTCGCCGCGGGCCGAGGGGCGCAGGCCGCGGGCGATGTCCAGCACCTGGTTGTCGTAGAAGTAGAGGCCGGTGACGGCGTAGTGGGACTTGGGGTGGGCGGGTTTTTCCTCCAGGCCGATGGCCTTGCCGCCGGGCTCGAATTGCACCACGCCGTAGCGTTGCGGGTCCTTCACGTAGTAGCCGAATACCGTGGCGCCCTGCTGGCGGGCGGCGGCCTGCTGCAGGCGCTGCGCCAGGCCGTGGCCGTAGAAGATGTTGTCCCCCAGCACCAGGGTGACGTTATCAAGGCCCACGAAGTCGCGGCCGATGATGAAGGCCTCCGCCAGGCCCTTGGGTTCCGGTTGTTGGGCGTAGTGGAAGTCCATGCCCCACTGGCTGCCGTCACCCAGCAGTTCGCGGAAGCGCGGCAGGTCCACGGGGGTGGAGATGATCAGTGCTTCACGGATGCCCGCCAGCATCAGGGTGGACAGGGGGTAGTAGACCATGGGCTTGTCGTACACCGGCAGCAGCTGTTTGCTCACCACCCGGGTGAGGGGGTAGAGGCGGGTGCCGGAGCCGCCGGCGAGGATGATGCCCTTGCGCGCCGTGCTCACGACTGGCCGCCCCCGGCCTGCAGTCCCAGGCGCTCGCCGCGGTAGGCGCCGGAGGTGACCCGCTGGCACCAGTCGCGGTGGCCCAGGTACCACTGCACGGTCTTGCGCAGGCCGCTCTCGAAGGTCTCGGCCGGCTGCCAGCCCAGTTCGCGCTGGATCTTGCCGGCGTCGATGGCGTAGCGCCGGTCGTGGCCGGGGCGGTCCGCCACGAAGGTGATGAGGCGCTGATAGTCGTCTTCGCCGGGGGCCAGTTCATTCAATAAGGAGCAGAGGGTGTTGACCACGTCGATGTTGGTCATTTCGTTGTGGCCGCCGATGTTGTACACCTCGCCGGGGCGGCCTGCCTCCAGCACGCGCTGGATGGCACGGCAGTGGTCGATGACATAGAGCCAGTCGCGGATGTTCTGGCCATCGCCGTAGACCGGCAGGGGCTTGCCCGCCAGGGCGTTGAGGATCATCAGGGGAATGAGCTTCTCCGGGAACTGGTAGGGGCCGTAGTTGTTGGAGCAGTTGGTGGTGAGCACCGGCAGGCCGTAGGTGTGGAAATAGGCCCGCACCAGGTGGTCGGAGGCGGCCTTGGAGGCGGAGTAGGGTGAGTTGGGGGCGTAGGGGGTCTGCTCGGTGAAGTAGCCGTCCTCGCCCAGGGAGCCGTAGACCTCGTCGGTGGAGACGTGCAGGAAGCGGAAGTTGTCCCGCGCCGCGCCCGTCAATGCCTGCCAGTGGGCGCGCACCGCCTCCAGCAGCTCGAAGGTGCCCAGTACGTTGGTGTGGATGAAGTCGCCGGGGGCGTCGATGGAGCGGTCCACATGGGACTCGGCGGCGAAGTTGACCACGGCGCCGGGGCGGTGTTCCGTGAGCAGGCGCCGCACCAGGGCGCGGTCGCGGATGTCCCCCTCGACAAAGATGTGGCGTGGGTCCCCGCGCAGGGGCGCCAGGGTGTCCAGGTTGCCGGCGTAGGTGAGGGCGTCCAGGTTGACGATGGTGAGGCCCATTTCGCGCTTGAGCCGGTCGAGGACGAAATTGCCGCCGATGAAGCCGGCGCCGCCAGTGACCAGGAGTGTCTGCAGTTGGGGCATGGGTGTCTGTTGCTCGGTGCTGGGTTGTCTGGGTGTTTGCCGGGCCGCCCGGCGGGCTGTTCAAGAATGGGGCGGCGTTGTCCGATTATAATTCGATGATAAGCGGTTCAAACGCTTTGCAATTCGCAAAAAGAAACGATATCATCTCCCGTTCTTTGCTGCAATCCAAGAGAAGAGAGTTAGATTTATGCCCCATGTGCGTTTGAGAGATAATGAACCCTTTGAAGTCGCCCTGCGGCGCTTCAAGCGTATCTGTGAGAAGACGGGCGTGCTGTCCGAGATCCGCCGCCGCGAGTATTACGAAAAGCCCACTTCGGTGCGCAAGCGCAAGGCCGCTGCCGCCGTGAAGCGTCAGCAGAAACGGACCTCCATGGAGAGGAACCGCCTGCTGCGTCCCAGCTACTGAGCGACTGCTGCCGCTGCGCGCTGACGCCAGCGCCGGTGAGGCGATCGCTGCGAGGAGAGGCTGTCCATGGCCGATGAGCTGAAACAGCGTATCCAGGAAGACATGAAAACCGCCATGCGCGGTAAGGATGCCCGGCGCCTGGGCGTCATCCGCATGATCATGGCGGCCATCAAGCAGCGCGAGGTGGACGAGCGCATCACCCTCGACGATGCCGAGGTGATCGCGGTGCTGGGCAAGATGGTCAAGCAGCGCCGCGACGCCCTTCAGCAGTTCCAGGCCGCCGGCCGCCAGGACCTGGCGGACCAGGAATCCTTCGAGCTGGACCTCATCCAGCAATATCTGCCCCCGGCCCTCGGCGACGAGGAACTGGACGCCCTCATCGAGGAGGCCATCCAGTCCAGCGGCGCCACCTCCCCCCGCGACATGGGCAAGGTCATGGGCCTGCTCAAGCCCCGCATCCAGGGGCGCGCCGACATGGGGGCGGTCAGCGCCCGGGTGAAGCAGCGCCTGGCGGGGTGATTTCACTGCCCGAACTGGCTTCTCTGTAACAGGGCGTGGCGGATGTGTTTCGTGGCACGGGCATCTGCTTGTCTTGGTGATGAGTAATGCGTAATGCGTAATGAGTGATGAAAAAAACTGCTCTTCGAGGCCTCTGATCCATCACCCATCACCCATCACCCATTACCCCTCACCAGCTTGCCCACCCGACGCCCGAGACCCAGCATCTGCCGAATTCCCCGAGGCGTCCCCCTTTGCCGTACAATCCCCCCATGGCCGGCCGCATCCCCCAGCAATTCATCGATGACCTCATCTCCCGCATCGACATCGTCGAGGTGGTGGACGCCCGGGTGCCGCTGCGCAAGGCGGGCAGGGACTATGTGGCGCGCTGCCCCTTTCACGATGAGAAGACGCCTTCCTTCACCGTCAGCCAGGAGAAGCAGTTCTATCACTGCTTCGGCTGCGGGGCCCATGGCACGGCCCTCGGCTTTCTTATGGAATACGACCACATGGATTTCCCCGAGGCGGTGGAGGAGCTGGCGGCGCGGGTGGGCATGGAGGTGCCGCGCGACAAGGCCGCCGCTGCTGATGCCCGCCAGGGGCCCGATCTCTACGGGGTGCTGAAGGAGGCGGCGGCTTGGTACCGCCGCCAGCTGCGCGAGCATCCCAAGGGGGAGGCCGCCATTACCTATTTAAAGGAGCGCGGCGTGAGCGGCGAGACCGCCGCCGAGTTCGGGCTGGGCTATGCGCCCCCCGGCTGGGATCATCTATTGCCGGCCTTGGGCAAGGCGCACCGGCAGGCCCTGCTGGCCGCCGGGATGCTCATCGAGAAGGAGGGGGGCGGCCACTACGACCGCTTCCGCGACCGCATCATGTTCCCCATCCGCGACCAGCGCGGGCGGGTGATCGCCTTCGGCGGCCGGGTGCTGGGGGACGATACTCCCAAATATCTCAATTCGCCGGAGACGGCGGTGTTCCACAAGGGGCGCGAGCTCTATGGCCTCTACGAGGCGCGCCAGGCCCTGCGCCATCTGGAGCGGCTGCTGGTGGTGGAGGGCTATATGGACGTGATCATGCTGGCCTGCCACGGCATCCGCTATGCCTGCGCCACCCTGGGCACCGCTACCACCACCCAGCATGTGGAGCGCCTCTTCCGCCTGGTGCCGGAGGTGGTGTTCTGCTTCGACGGCGACCGCGCCGGGCGCGAGGCGGCCTGGCGGGCGCTGGAGCATACCCTGCCGGCCATGGGGGAAGGGCGCCAGGCGCGCTTCATGTTCCTGCCCGAGGGGGAGGACCCCGATAGTGTGGTGCGCCAGGAAAATCAAGCGGGTTTTGAGGCCCGGATTGAGAGCGCGGTCACACTTTCAGCCTTTTTTTATGACAATCTCTGCCTGCGTGTCGATACATCCAGTATCGACGGCCGGGCGCGGCTGGTGGAACTTGCCCGGCCTTATTTGTCTAAATTACCCCGTGGGGTGTTCCGGCACATGATGACCGAGCGCCTGGCGGAACTGGCGCGCCTGGACGGCCGCGCCCTGGCCGGGATGCTGGGCGAGGGTCCCGCCGGACGGCCGCAGCGCGCCGCGCAGCGGCCCCAGGGGGGCAAGGAGATGTCATTGGTGCGCCGCGCGGTGATCCTGCTGCTGCACCAGCCGGCCCTGGCCAAGGAGGCGGGTGATCCCGGAGAACTCCGCGGGCTGGATCTGCCGGGGGTGGATTTGTTGATCGAAATGCTTGAATTATTGCAGGAAAACCCTCACTTCAATACGGGAACCCTGCTGGAGCATTGGCGCGATCAGCGCTACGGTGCGCACTTGGCCAGACTGGCCCAGCAGGAGGAACATCTGAAGGCAGAGGACATGGTCCGCGAATTCGCCGATGTGCTGCAGCGACTCAGAGCGCAGCGCATCGTCCAGGAGATCGAGACCCTGTACCGCAAGCCCTCCCTGGAGGAGGCGGACAAGCGCCGTTTGCAGGCGCTGCTGGCGGAGAAAAAGAAATCCGACTGATTGCCGCTACAGGGTTCACAAGGCCGCTTGGCCTGTTATAGAATGACCAGTTATTTTTTGGAACGAAACGCGAGAGGGGTAGGAAAGGTAAATGAAGCAAGAGCGTCAATCACAGCTGAAATTACTCATCGCCAAGGGCAAGGAGCAGGGTTATCTCACCTATCGTGAGGTCAACGACTTTCTGCCCACCGATATCGTCGATCCCGAGCAGATCGAGGACATCATCGGGATGATCACCGATATGGGGATCACGGTGCAGGAGTTCGCCCCCGCCGCAGACAACATTCTTGTCAGTGATGCCGTCATCAATGCCGACGAGGAAGTGGCCGAGGAAGCGGCCGCCGCCCTGGCCAGCGTGGACGCCGAGTTCGGGCGCACCACCGACCCCGTGCGCATGTACATGCGCGACATGGGCACGGTGGAGTTGCTGACCCGCGAGGGCGAGATCCGCATCGCCAAGCGCATCGAGGCCGGGCAGCTGCAGATGCTGCAGGCCGTGGCCGACTACCCCGAGACCATCCGCATCCTGCTGGACACCTATCAGAAGGTGGCCAATGAGGAGATGCGCCTAGTGGACCTGAACACCGGCTACCGGGACCAGGACGAGGCCGCCGAGGCCGCAGCTGCCGCCAAGGCGGCCAATGCCGAGAATAGCGATGAGGCCGAGGAGGAGGAAGCCGAGGTGGTGGACACCGGTCCCGATCCGGAAGAGGCCCGCGTGCGCTTCGCCGAGCTGCAGAAGCTCTATGACAAGTACATCGCCGCGGCCGCCAAGCATGGCCAAGCCGACAAGCGCACCATCAAGGCGCGCAAGGAACTGGCCGACTGCTTCATGAACTTCAAACTCACCGCGCGCGTCATGGACATGCTGGTGAAGAATCTGCGCCACACCGTGGACCGCATCCGCGCTCAGGAAAAGATCATCATGTCGCTGTGCGTCAACAAGGCCCACATGCCGCGCAAGGACTTCATCACCACCTTTCCCGACAACGAGACCGACCTGGAATGGCTCACCAAGCAGATCGCCGGTGGCCACGACTATTCGCCGGTGCTGGAAGAGCACCAGGACGAGATCCTGCGCGCCCAGAAGAAACTCATCGCCATCCAGGATGAGGCGGGCCTGAGCATCAACGAGATCAAGGACATCAACCGCAAGATGTCTATCGGCGATGCCAAGGCGCGCCGCGCCAAGAAGGAGATGGTGGAGGCCAACCTGCGCCTGGTGATCTCCATCGCCAAGAAGTACACCAACCGCGGCCTGCAGTTCCTGGATC
>CAYRLE010000086.1:0-11056 GCA_964425105.1 uncultured Gammaproteobacteria bacterium
GGGCCAAAATGGCTTTTCCGCAGTAGATTCATCCTAAACCCGACAGACTCCTAGCACGCCTCACTCACTGTCCCCGGCAGAGCCGCGCCTGAACAGGCGCGGGGCAAACAGCAGCAGCAGGCTGAACAGCAGGTAGCCGGCGAACACCAGCACCATCCAGCCGGCCATGCTCAGGCCGAGGAAGCGCCACGACACTTCGGCGCACTCGCCGGAGCCGCGCAGCACCATGGCCAGCGCCTCACCCAGGGGAAACACCTCCAGCATATAGTCCAGGCCGGGGCCGCAGGCGGGGACTTGATCGGCGGGTAGGTGCTGGAGCCAGACCTGGCGCGCGGCGATGCCGGCGCCGGCGGCGGCGCTGAGCAGCATCAGCAGGCCATAGATGCGCCGCGCCAGTGGCGGTGGGTTGTGAATCCATGCCGCCAGCGCGATCAGGCCCAGGGCCATCAACGCCAGACGCTGCAGAATGCACAGGGGGCAGGGTTCCAGGCCTTGCACATATTGGAAATAGAGGGCGCTGGCGAGCAAGGCAACGGCTGCCAGCAGTGCGCCGGCGAATATTTTCCGCTGTGATACCATCAGCGGCGCCCGGCGGCCAATGATTTTTTTTCAGTCCGCCGCTGCATAGCAGATCTCCAGGAATATATCGCCGTTTTCGGTGCGGATGGGGGCGATGAGAGTCGCCCCCGGCGCCTGGTGATCGATGAGATGGTTGGCGCCGCTGACCACCACCGGGACCGACATCTCGAAGTCATAGCCGGCGTCGGCCAGCAGCCTCTTGGCGCCTCCGGTGGTCATGTTGGTCAACTCCCCCACCAGATCGCTGACCTGGTCGTCAATGGTGTCCTGTGTCTCCCCGAAGAGACGTTGCATAATTTCCAGAATGACCGCTTTGGGGAAAGTGATAGCCAGGGAGGCCCTGACCTTGTTGCCCGCCAGCGCGATGATGCCGGTAATGTCACCGCTTGCCTGCTGACCATCCTTGACGGTGGGCGTGCCGGCGCTGGATTCCATCATCGCCATGGTGGCCAGCACATTGCTGAACGACTCCAGGAAGGGTGCGATCAATTCCTCGTTATTGTTGCTCATCTGGCCGGTACCCTGTGGTTGATGGTGGTCTGCTGCGGCCGGGGTGTGGCAGTGAGCGCCGCCGTGTAATTATCGGGTATGGCGCGGCCTGCTTTAGGCGTAGGCATCCCAGCCTGCTGTCGGGCCTGCGCCGTTGCTTGCATCGTTGAGACGCCGCGGCCGGCTGCGGCGTTCATGGCGGCTGCGGGTGTCCAGTATAACCGGAATCCGCTGCTGGCGGCGTTCGCTGCGGCGACGCTCGGTGCCGCGTTGCCGGCTCGGCACCGAGCGTGCTGCTGGAGCAGGCCTGCCGCTCGTGCTGGCGACGGGGCCGCAGGGCAGGGGGCGCTCTACGGGCGGGGGGGCGCTTTTCCTGCGGATCTGCAGCTGCAGGCGCTGCAGTCCTTCATCGTCACGGGGAATGGAGATGCTGGTCATGGTGGAAGTCGCTTAAGTGCAGCATGGCCCCTGTCGGGCCACTGGGCTTAAGGTATGCTGCCGCGCGGTACTCGCACAGTGCATACCCATTTTCTCTTTCCGATCAAGTGATTATACCGTAACGGGGCGCTGCTGGGAACGCTGGCGCTATCTCAGGTGGCGCGCCAGTAGTTCTCTATGGTGATCTGCCCCGGTTCCTGGCGCCGGTTGCGGCGCAGGCCGCGCTGCTCCAGCACCGCCTGGGTGTCCCGCACCATGGCGGGATTGCCGCAGATCATGATCTGGGAGCGGCCGGCGTCCAGATCCACGCCGGCCCGTGATTCCAGGCTGCCGTTTGCGATGGCCGCAGGAATGCGGCCGGGGATGGCGAAATCGCAGGCTTCCCGGCTCACCAGGGGGATCATGGAGAACTGCTCCGGGTGCTGTGCGGCGAACTGGCGAATGGTGTCTCCATAGGTTAGTTCGCGCATGTGGCGTACGCCATGGACCAGGATGATGCGTTCGAAGCGCCGCCAGGGCTCTTCGGTCTTGAGGATGGAGAGGAACACGCCCAGGCCGGTGCCGGTGGACAAGCACCACAACTCCCGGCCCGGCGGGACTTCGTCCAGGACGAAGAAGCCGCCGGCCTTTTTCGCCACCCACAGAGTGTCGCCCACCTCGAGGCGGGCCAGCCGTGGCGACAGCCGGCCCTCGGGGATGACCACGAAATAGAATTCCAGGGGGCGCTCTGCAGGGGCGTTGACGAAGGAGTAGGGGCGCGCCACGCGCTCACCGTCCATGTCCAGGGCGAGGCGGGTGAACTGGCCGGCGGTGAAGGGCGCGATATCGGCTTCCAGCTGCAGGGAAAACAGCTTTTCCGTCCATTGCCGTTTTCCGGTGATCCTTCCTGTTGTCCATTCGCTCATGTCCGTTCCTGCGTTTGTGGGGATGTCCCATAGTATTGAGGCAGGCCGTGGGGAATCAAGCCGGACCCGCCATGAAGCAGCGGCATTTTCCTGCTACCATGCGCCCATGACCCTGACAGAGCTGCGTTACATCGTCGCAGTGGCCCGTGAGCGCCACTTCGGGCGTGCCGCCGAGGCTTGCTTCGTCAGTCAGCCCACCCTCAGCGTGGCGGTGCGCAAGCTGGAGGAAGAACTCGGCGTAGCCCTCTTCGAGCGTTCCAAGAACGAGGTCAGCGTGACCCCTGTGGGGGAGCGCATCGTTGCCCAGGCCAGCCGGGTGCTGGAAGAAACAGCCAGCATCCGCATCCTTGCCCAGCAGGGGCGCGACCAACTCAGTGTGCCCCTGCGCCTGGGGGCCATCTATACCATCGGCCCTTATCTGCTGCCCCATCTGGTGCCGCGCCTGCATGGCATGGCGCCGCGCATGCCCCTGGTGGTAGAGGAGAACTACACTGCACGCCTCAGCGAGCGCCTGCGCCAAGGGGAGTTGGATGCCATCATCGTGGCGCTACCCTTCGAGGTGCCCGGCATCGCCACCCAGGTACTCTATCATGAACCCTTCGTAGTGGCGTTGCCCGTCAGTCACCGCTGGAGCCGGCGCAAGGCCATTGCCGCCACAGAGCTTGCGGGGGAGAATCTGTTGTTGCTGGGGGCCGGTCATTGTTTCCGCGATCAGGTGCTGGACGCCTGTCCAGGCTGCAGCCGTTCGGCGCAGGTGGAAGGGGAGATCCAGCAGACCGTGGAGGGCAGTTCCCTGGAGACCATCCGTTATATGGTGGCCTCGGGGATCGGTATCACCGTACTGCCCTGCAGCGCCACTGGCACGGACAGGCAGGCCCGCAAGATGCTTGCCATCAGGCCCTTCAAAAAACCAGTGCCCGGCCGCCACGTGGTGCTGGCCTGGCGGGAAAGTTTCCCCCGTCCCCGGGCCATCGAAGTGTTGCAGGAGGCCATCCTGGCCTGCCGCCACCCCTGCAGCGTGGCGATGGCGACATGAACATGAAGGGGGGCGGTTCCCGGCAGTTGAGGATGGCGGCCGCAATCCGGTATGGTGGCTGCTCCGGCTCATAGCGTTCAGCGCTAGGCACGGAGACCACCTTGTTTCATACAGCTGAAGGAATTCAAGATGAAGAAATGGGAATGCATCGTTTGCGGTTTCGTCTATGACGAGGAGGCGGGCCTGCCGGGGGAGGGCATTGCACCCGGCACGCCCTGGGAGGATGTGCCTGGCGATTGGATGTGCCCCGACTGCGGCGTCACCAAGGACAGTTTCGTGATGGTGGAAAAGGTTGCCTGAGCCGGGGCCGGATTCGCCCCCGCTGCTCATCATCGGCGCCGGCCTGGCGGCCTATACCCTGGCCAAGGAACTACGGAAACGGGATAATGATGTGCCGATCCGGCTCATCAGCGCCGATGACGGTAGTTTCTATTCCAAACCCCTGCTTTCCAATGCCCTGAGCAAGGGGCTTGCTCCCGCGCAGCTGGTCAGCGCCTCTGCCGCAAAGATGGCGGCGGACTTTTCCCTGGAGATTACCACTGGCCAGCCCGTCCTGGGACTGAATCCGCGGGCGCGCCAGGTGTGCACCGCCGCAGAGGACGTTGCCTATCGCCAGCTGGTGCTGGCACTGGGGGCTCGGCCCATTGCCCTGCCGCTGGCGGGCGATGGCGCGACGGCAGTGCTGACGGTGAACAGCCTGGCCGATTATCGTCGCTTTCATGAGCGCTTGGCGGAGGCGCGGCGCGTGGCCATCATCGGTCCCGGTCTCATCGGCTGCGAATTTGCCAACGACCTGTTGGTCAGCGGCAGGGAGGTGGTGGTGATCGGCCCAGACCAGGAGCCGCTGGAGCGGCTCCTGCCGCCTCACGCGGGGCGCTGGTTTCGCCAGGCCCTCGCTGCGGCCGGCGTGCACTGGCGCCTGGGTCTGACCGTGGAGGCCGTGCAAGGGGCCGGCCGCAGTTACCGCCTGCAATTGTCCGATGGCAGTACGCTGGAAGCGGATCTGGTGTTGTCTGCGGTAGGGCTGCAGCCTGAGGTGGCGCTGGCCCGCCAGGCGGGTATCCGCTGTGAGCGGGGTATCGTGGTGGATCCACTGTTGCAGACCAGCGTCGAGGGGATCTATGCGCTGGGCGACTGCATGGAGATGAACGGCCAAGTATTGCCCTTCGTCATGCCCATCATGCACGGGGCCCGCGCCCTGGCTGGCACCCTGCTGGGTCAGCCCGCACCATTGGTCTATCCCCCTATGCCGGTGGTGGTGAAGACGCCAGCCTGTCCGGCTGTGGTGGCGCCGCCGTCCGGCGCCGATGGCCAGTGGCAGGAGGAAGAAGACGAGGCAGGTGTCCGTGCCTGTTATTTCGACGGTGGCGGTCAGCTGCAGGGCTTCGCCCTGGTGGGGGCGGCCGCCAGTGAGCGCCAGTCCTTGACGCGGATCCTGACAGCAGCCTGAGGAAGGCATCCTGGCCGCCTTTCCTGGGCGCCTATTTGCAGACACCCAGTGAGCCGCGGCGGCAGCGCCGCCGGTCGACCCATTGCGCCTTGTCGAGGCGCGCGCCCTCCAGTTGTGTTTCCTCCAGTACCGCGTCCACCAGTACCGCCCCGCTGAGATCGGCGTTGCGCAGATCGGCGAACAGCAGGGCGGCCTTGCTGAGATTGGTCTTCACCAGGCGGGCGCCGGTCAGTACCGCGTCCTCCAGGGAGGCCCATTGCAAATCGGCGCCGCTCAGGTCGGCGCCGCTGAGATCGGCGCCATCGAGTATGGCCTGGCGCAGGTTGCTGTCGCGCAGGGAGGCGCCGCGCAGGGAGGCGCCCTTCAGATTGCTCTGATAGAGCGAGGCAGTGTCGAGGCGGGCATTGTCCAGAACGGCTTTTTGGAGACGGGTACGGTCGAGAGTGGCGCCGCTCAGATGGGCCCCGTCGAGCTTGGCCCCCCTGAGGTCGGCGCTGAGGAAACGGGCCTTGCCGAGGCGGCTGCCTTCCAGGCGTGCGCCGCGCAGATCGGCGAAGCTCAGGTCGGCGCTGCTCAGATTGGCCTGGCGCAGATCGGCGCCCCGGAAATCACTGCGGCTCAGGATGGCGCCGCGCAGGTCCACGCCACGCAGATCCTGCCCCTGCTTGTCGCAGGCGATCCAGATGACGCCTTTGTCTGGTGGGTCGCTGCAATCAGCCAGTGCCGGCCCGATGGTGAGAAAAGGAAGCAGCACCGTCAGGATGGCGCTGCGCAGAACAGTGATGAGACGTAAGTACCATGTTTTCATCACCAAGTACTCCATTGCGCCACCGGCACTCTGGTGGGAGCAGAATCAGGGGGGTGGACGGGGCGCTGGCGTCCTGCCGTAGAGCCGTTTTTCATCTCAAGGATCATAGCAGATACCTTGGTATATTGCCTGTTCCCGCTCCCGTTTCCGGTTTGCGGATCGCCACCCCCTGGTGGTGTGGAGTCGTTTGAGCTTACAGGGTGGTGAGGCGGTCGAAGATGCGGAAGCCGGCCAGATAGGTGCCGGCGGCAGATCCCAGCGAACTCAGCAGGAAGACCAATAGAATACGGGCGACGCGGTTGCGCCACCAGCCCTTGAGATGGGTGGTGTCCTGGCGCAGGCGGCTGAAATCCCCCACATTGGGACGGCGCAGGAAAATCTCCATGGCGGCGGTCACCATGCCGGCGCCGATGGTGGGGTTGAGGGATGTGATGGGGGCGGCGATGAAGGCGCCAATGACAGTCAGGGGGTGGCCCATGGCGATCAGTGTGCCCAGGGCGCACAGGGCGCCGTTGATGAGCACCCAGTCGGCAATCAGTTGCCAGCCCAGTTCGCTGCTGTGGCGAAAGCCCATGGCGAAACCGGCGATGATCAGGGCAACGATCAGCCAGGGGATGAGCTTGGGCCAGCGGCTGGGGGCAGGGACCACGTCGAGTTGGGCGATGATCTCCCGTGGCGGCGGCTGGCCCGCTGGATCTTCGTGCAGATAGCGGTCCATGCCCTTGAGGTGCCCGGCACCGACGATGGCCAGGATGTTGCGGTGCTGGCCGTGGCTGATTTCGTCACGGATGCGTGCCGCCATGTAGCGGTCGCGCTCGTCGATCAGCGGGACATAGAGGGCTTGAGCCTGCTCTGCGAACTGGGTGAAGGTGGACTCCAGGATGTCGCCCTCCTTGAGACGTTCGATCTCCTCCTCGCTGATGCGGCGCCGCGACATGACGCTACCCAGCAGGCCGCTGATGAGATGGAGGCGCTGCCACCAGGGCACGTTGCGGTAGATACGTTTCAGGGTGACGGCGATTTCCCGGTCGATGAGCAGCACCGGCAGATGATCGGCGCGGGCGCAGTCGATGGCCATACGCATTTCCGCGCCGGGCACGATGTCCAGTTGCTCCGCCATGCGCTGCTGGTAGGCGCCGAGGGCGAGATTGGCGGCCACCATGGCGGCTTTCTTTTCCCGCAGCACTTGGAACAGGTCCATCTTGGCCAGCGCATCGGGGTTGACGATGGCATTGTGGCGGCTGGGGCAGAGTTCGATGGCTACGGCGTCGAAGTGGCCGGAAGTAATCATCTCCCGCACCTTCTCGGTGCTGGCATGGGAAATATGTGCCGTTCCCAGCAAGGTGATGCTGACACCGTCGAGGTGGATGATCTTTAGGGGCTCGTCGTCGTTGCGCTCGGGCAGGGCATCCTGCACCTTGTTACATGTTTCAGCCATTCTCAGTCACTGTGTTTCAGGGGTATGCGGGCCTGCTGTTCTGATGCAGCCAGGAAAAACGATGGCAAGAGGTGGATCAGGGGGATCGTTCCAGGCAGGTCATCGCTTTGGACAGGCGGGCAGCAAAATCGAGAGATGATTCTAGCAGGAATGCCGCCGGATAAAAACTGCCATCTTATCCGGTAATGATGCGGCGCCGTTCTAAAGTTTCCTCTCGGGCTGACGACTAGCATGGTGAATGTGGCGGACTTGCATGGGGAGGTGTTCAGCGGTGGAGGCAGACAGACGGCAGGAAGAGCGGTTGCGCTTCTGCATGGAGGAATGCCGCGGCACTTTTACCATTGAGGCCTTGGGCGAGGAGTATGAGGTCGAGGAAGTGACGGACCTGTCCCTCTCCGGCATGGGCTTTGAGATGACGGCCTATCTCGATCCCGATACCCCCATCCGGCTCGTCTATGAGGAGGATGACCGGCTGATCAGCCTGAGCGGCAAGGTGATCTGGTGTGAGGACCACCCCTCCGTGCATGGCAGCTATCAGTACGGCATCATCTTCGACTATTCCGCACGTGACGACAACAGCCAGTTGCTGCTGGCATTGCGCGACTATTTTGCCTTTGAACGGGGCTGTCGCCTGGATTCCGAACTGGAGTTCTGAGCCGTTCCTCTGCGGCGCAGGGACCTGGCGCCTTCCGCAATTCTTCCTTTTATCAGGCAGGGGGGGCGTGTCGTTCGCCCATACCTTTGGGCGAGGGGACCTTTTCCATCATGCCCCAGTGGTATATCTTGCATCACAAGGGTCGGCGCATGCCGGGTGGGCAGGGCCGGCAAGGAGCAGCGGACACAGGAGTCATGAGGCATGAACAGGCATTTTCGCTGCCGCTGGATGAATGGCGCCGGCTTACTGCTGCTGTGGTGTGTGTCGATCACCGCCTGCGACAATAACGGCCAGGGCGGTAAATCGTTGCCCACCCTCACCGGCAGCGATATCGTACGGAGCCGCGACGAGGCAGTGATCCGCCTGGGTGGTGAAGTCTACCGCCGGCACTGTGCCGGCTGTCATGGGCCCCAGGCCCAGGGCGATCCCGCCTGGCGTCATCGCAGTGCCGACGGTTTCTATCCGCCGCCGCCCCTGGATGGCAGCGGCCATGCCTGGCATCATCCGACGGCGGTCTTGAAGGATGTGATCCGCAATGGCAGCCCGCCGGGACGGGGCAAGATGCCGGCCTGGCGGGGCAAGCTGGATGAAGGAGAGATCACGGCCGTTATCGCCTGGTTTCAGTCACTGTGGCCCGACGAGGTCTATGCCGCGTGGTACGATCGGGAGCAGCGCCAGCACTAATGTAAAATAGGAGGAGACAGTCAATGTATGGATTTCATGTAAGCCTGCAAGGAGACTTCGACAGCGTGGTCGATCAGGTGACCGCGGCCCTTCAGGAGGAAGGCTTCGGCGTGCTCAGCGACATCGATGTGCAGGCCACGCTGAAGAAAAAGCTGGGCGTGGAGCGGCGCCCCTATCGCATCCTGGGTGCCTGCAATCCGCCTCTGGCCCATCGCGCCCTGGAGGCCGATCCCGATATCGGCCTGCTGCTGCCCTGCAATGTAGTGGTGCGGGAGGAGGAGGATGGCTCCATCACCGTGGCCTTCATGGATCCCGCTGCCGTGCTGGGCCTGGTGAACAGAGAGGAGGTGACGCGCCTCGCTGAAGAGGTGCGCGACAAATTGCAGCGTGTGCGCGCCGCCCTGGCGGGGCAGGCCCGGTGAGCAGGCCTATGCATCATCACCTGTTCCCTGGAGGTGGAGGCGCTCAGCCATGAGTTGGTGGGGCAAGCTGTTCGGCGGCACCGTGGGTTTCATGCTGGGCGGCCCCCTGGGGGCCCTGATCGGTGCGGCGCTGGGGCACAATCTCGATGCCAAGGCGCGCCGCATGGGGGCGGCGGAAGGCATGCTGGGTGGGCAGGAGCGCATCCAGATGGCCTTCTTCACCGCTACCTTCTCCATCATGGGGCACTTGGCCAAGGCCGACGGGCGGGTTTCCGAGAACGAGATCCATCTGGCCCAGTCGGTGATGGACCAGATGCAACTCAATCCTTCCCTGGAACGCCTCGCCAAGCAGTTGTACCAGGAGGGCAAGCAGTCGGATTTCTCCCTGGACGAGGTGCTGGAGCAGTTCCGGCGCGAGTGCCGCCGCAGCCACAACCTGCTGCGCATGTTTTTGGAAATCCTCATCCAGACGGCCTATGCGGATGGCGTCATGCACCCGGCGGAGCGCGATATCCTGCTTCATATCTGTGACCGTCTGGGGGTCTCACGCCTGGAGTTCGAGCGTCTGGACACCATGGTGCGCGCGGCGCGCGGCTTCTATGGCAGTGCCGGGGGTAATGTGCGGCAGGGTGCGGAGCACTTGGCGCAGGCCTATGAAATCCTGAATATTCCGGACAGCGCCTCGGATGCGGAGGTCAAGAAGGCCTATCGGCGCCTCATCAACCAGCATCATCCCGACAAACTGGTGGCCAAGGGGCTGCCGGAGGAGATGATGAAACTGGCGGAACAAAAGACCCGCGAGATTCGCCAGGCCTATGAAAGGATCCGCGAGGCGCGAGGGTTTCGTTGACCGGCCGCCACCCGCGGACATGAAAATATGGTATATTCATGCGGCTTTGCTCAGGAGCATGGAAGTTCAGTTGATGATTTCGCCGGCGCGGCATGACCCCGGCGGCTTCCAAAGGAAGAGGAGCCTAGCCTTCTCTTGGTAGCGCCCCAGCGCCAAGGCGCCCGCCGCCAACGGCGAGGCCCGCTCAAATTAGCCCAGATAAGGAACGTGGAGAGTAGCAGTAATGGCGACGATTGCCACCAGACGACCTGCAATGACCCTTTATTCCCGGCCCGAATGTCCCCTCAGCCACCGTGTCAGAATCGTTCTTGCGGAAAAGAACATCGGTGCGGATGTCATCGATGTGGATGTCAATAACCCGCCGGAGGATCTCATCGATCTCAACACCTATGAATCCCTGCCGTCCCTGGTGGACCGCGACCTGGTGCTCTACAACTCCCAGATCATCATGGAATACCTGGACGAGCGATTCCCCCATCCGCCCCTGATGCCCGTGGATCCCGTCTCCCGCGCCCGCACCCGCATGATGCTCCACCGCATCGACGAAGACTGGTACCGGATCTTGGACGACATGACCGGCGCTGACAAGGAGCGCGCGGCACAGGCCCGCAAGGCCATTCATGAGGGGCTGATTCTGATGGCCCCCATCCTGGCCAAGAAGCCTTTCTTCATGAGCGAGGATTTCGCCCTGGTGGAGTGCAGCCTGGCACCCATCCTCTGGCGTCTGCCCCATTACGGCATCGAGTTGCCGCCCCAGGCGAAGGCGGTGAAGGGATATGCCAAGCGCCTCTTCGAGCGCGAGGCCTTCCAGGCCAGCCTCTCCGAAGTGGAGCGCGAACTCGGCGCTGCCTGGTAAGGCAGCGGCATCATCTTGAAGGCAGTTTTGTCATGGAGATGAGTTCCAGCAGGCCCTATCTGATCCGCGCCATCTATCAGTGGATTTCCGACAACGGCCTGACGCCCTATATCCTGGTGGATGCCACCGTCCCCCGCTTGCGGGTGCCGGAACAGTATGTGGAGAACGGCAAGATCATTCTCAATATCAGCGGCTCGGCCGTCAGTGGCCTGCACATCGACAACGAGTGGATCTGTTTCAGCGCCCGCTTCAGCGGTCAGAAGATGGATGTCACCATTCCCATCAGCGCCGTGCTCGCCATCTATGCCAAAGAAAACGGGCGCGGTATGGTGATGGAAAACGGCGATGCCCCCAGCCCGCCGCCGGAGGCCCCGCCACCTCAGGACAAGCCCCGCCGGCCCCATTTGCAGGTAGTGAAGTGAGTGATGCGTGATGAGTAATGAGTG
>CAYRLE010000087.1:0-10559 GCA_964425105.1 uncultured Gammaproteobacteria bacterium
ACCACCTAAACCCGACAGACTCCTAGAGGCGCTGCACTTTACCTCGCACTGCTTTTATTCCAAGACGGCCAAAGACTGCAGGGAAGAGATATTGCGTACCCAGGGGCCGTATTTCTTCAGTGATGGCGGCAGGGTCTGAATCGCCTGCCGGGCCTGGCCCAGGGATGGATAGGTATGGTAGACGACCAAGTACCAGTCCTTGCCCCTGGTCCGGGTGTGGACATAGGCAGCGTCGTCATGCAGCTGATTATTCTCGATATATTTTATTGCGCGCCCCTGGTCGGCCCAGCTGGTGAGTTGAATGGTAAAGGCGGCGGCATCCTGCTCCATGACCCAGCTGCTGTCATGCACCACGCCCGCCGCGGGCTGGGGCGCTGCCGCAGCTTTAGGCTTGGGTTTGGGCTGGGGCTTTGCCGTAGCCTTGGGCGTGGGCTTGGGTTTGGCCTGCACCGGGGAGACGGCCTTCTTGCCGTCTGCCGCAGCAGGTGGCGGCGCGGCAGCGGGAGCAGGGGAGACAGTAGTGGCGGCCGCAGGCGGCGTTGGCACCTTTTCTACCGGCAACGGTGCTGGCAGGGGTGGCGGGAAATGCTCTGCAATGGCAACTTCATCCATTGCGGAACGGGGCTGACGGGGATTGGACAGGCCATCATAGATGAGGAGGCCGGCCAGAAACAGCGCAGCGAACGCCACGAGGCTTAGAAGAAATGTCTTGTAGCGCACAAGAAAACCGTCAACCCATTGTAAACGTGTAAGTTTTTTTCGATCTCCCGGGAGCAGGCGGGCTGCCAGGCGATTGATGGCCTGCGGCCGCCCGCGGGCCTGGCGATGCAGAATGCGCAGGCGCTTGTCGTCCAGTGCGGGGGGAGGGGAGATACCGGCCCCCGCCAGACGCTGCCGGATATAATCCCCCGTTTCCGCCACCGAAAAGGCTGGCAGATCGAAGCGGCGGATAATTTCCGCGCCCATTTCGGCAATGGAAGGTGTGGCAAGCACCTGGTCAATGGCTCCGCTGGCAAACAGCACCAGCCCCATGTGGCCACCGCGGTCGACGACCGCCCGCTTGATCATCAGCAACAGCCTGAGGGCAAAAGGCGAAAGCCTATGCGCATCGTCCACCACCAGCACCAGGAAGGTATCGCCGCGCGCCCTTGTGAGCAGCAGACGGGTCAGAGTTGCGGAGTTCAGCGACTGATCGGGGAAGAGCACCCCATTGAGATGCCTGACCAGGTGTGCCTCGCCGAGGGCGATCCGGGCATGCAGCGGGATAATTTCCCAGTCGCTCGGCGCCTGGCGCAGAAAGTGCTGTAGAAAGCTGGTCTTGCCACTGCCCGCGGGTCCGTGGATCAGCAGCGCCGCTTCATCGTGAGGAAGCTCGTGAAAGAGCCTGTCCAGCAGTTCCCGTTGAGCGGTAGTTTCAAAATAGCCATGTTCGCCGTAATCATCCGCGAAGGGCGCCGCAGGAAAGGCGGCCTGACCCGCCGCAACAGCAAAGGGATCAATCCCGACTTCCTCGGCCGGCCGCAGGGCAATGACGTTCCTGGATATCATGAGATCTTCGGTGCCCTCAGAAAAAAGACCGGATATGCAATTCGTTACCGCATTGTAGTACAAATCTGCTGGTGCGCAAGAGAGTGCGCAGGCAAATTTTGCCGGCCTGCTCAGCGACTCAGGGCAAGATGTTGACGATGGTACCCAGCGGCGTAAGGCGCCAGATTTCTTCGATTTCGTGATCCGTCACCGCGATGCAGCCATTGGTCCAATCGAACAGGGGATGAAGATCGCCCACTTTCTTCACAGCACCGCCGATGCCGTGAATCATGATATTCCCCCCCGGCGAAACACCCAGCCGACGGGCCTGCTTGCGGTCTGCCTCATTGGGATAGGAGATATGGAGAGCCAGATGATAGGCGCTGTCGCGCATGCGGTAATCGATACGGTAGACCCCTTCAGGGGTGCGTTCATCACCCTCGCGCAGTTTGGGGCCCACTGGGTCGCGCCCCAGGGAGACCCGATAGGATTTCAATACCTGCCCCCGGGACAGCAGGGTGAGGCGGCGTTTCGATTTCTCGATAACGATGTAGTCGGCCCTGGCTCCTGCCTGGGGCAGACTGGAAGCCGACCCGTCCCAGGGCGTGATCAGCACGAGGCCGAGTAAGAACCACTTGAATGGCGACATGTTGTTATGTTTCTCAGACAGACAGCCAGCAGACACTGCCAATCATAGCAGCGATGGTGGAGGGAATGAATTATCCCTAGGGGCCCGGCGGCATCTGCAGCATGGTGAATGCTTCGGCGATCTGATCCTTGGCGTCGATACAGACGCCGAGATCCTTCAGCAGGCCGTTGCGAATGCTGTAGATCCAGCCATGCACCACCAACTCCTGGCCGCGATGCCAGGCATCCTGGACGATGGTGGTATGACAGACGTTTCTGAGTTGTTCCAGGACATTGACTTCACAGAGGAAATCGACTCTTTCCTCCTCGCTGGCCAGTGCCTGGAGGCGGGCTTCGTTGTGATAGCAGATATCCTTGAGGTGACGCAGCCAGTTGTCGATCAGCCCCAGCTGATCGTTGCCCAGCGCCGCCCTGATACCGCCGCAGCCATAGTGACCACAGACGATGATATGTTTGACCTTGAGGATGTCGACGGCATATTGGATCACCGATAGACAGTTGAAATCGGTATGGATCACGAGATTGGCCACATTGCGATGGACAAACAACTCACCCGGCAACAGGCCCACGATCTCATTGGCCGGCACCCGGCTGTCGGAACAGCCGATCCAGAGATAGACGGGCAGCTGCTGCCTGGCAAGCTTGGTGAAAAAGCCCGGCTCTTGCTCTTCTGTGAGGCGTGCCCACTGCCGGTTGTTGGTAAACAATTTTTCCAGTCGCATCATACCCTGCCTGCAGGTCTCCCCCGCTGCCTGTACCAAGGGCGGGACAGGACAGAAGTTACCCCATTACAGCGGCCATGTCGATCAGCGCTCGCCGCCCCTCAAGGCCTGGCTCACAGGCAGGAAACCTGGTTGCGGCCCGATTTCTTGGAAAGATAAAGGGCCTCATCCACACGCCTGAGGAGATCGTCCACGGTATCGTTGGGCAGGGACACGGTAATCCCGACACTGATGGTGGTTTCACGCAGCGCCTGGCCAGCGGCGCACTCCACGCCGTGGCGGATGCGCTCCGCCAGTTCCAGCCCCCCTTCGCGCCCTGTCTCACTGCAGATCAGGAGAAACTCCTCGCCGCCCCAACGGCCGAAGACATCTGTCCTGCGGATCACATCACGGGTGATGCGGGTCACTTCCCGCAGGGCCAGATCGCCCATATGGTGCCCCAGGCTGTCGTTGATGCGCTTGAAGTGGTCCACATCGAACATGATGAGCACCAGGGAATGGCCATAACGGCGACTGCTTTCCAATGCCTTGCAGAGTTGCTCCTGGGCACTGCGCCGGTTATACAGGCCGGTGAGTTGGTCAGTACCCGCCAGGGTTTCCAATTCGCGTGCCGTCACATTCACCAGGTGGGTCAGCGCCTTGAAAACAGGGTTGACCTCGATTTCCACCTCAGGACAGGGTTGCGCCTTGCCCCGCGCCTCACCTTCGCGCAGGGCGAGGACGGTCAAGGTGTAGTTGAAGAACTCGTTGCCGCTGGGCAGGGAAAAAAACTCCCCGGAAGTAAAGAATCCCGCCATGGGGGCTACGCTGTGAATATGATCGATCTCTTTGTCCACCAGCGACTGCATGAGCAGTTTCCTGGCCTGGCAGGAGAACACGAACAAGCCCTCTGGATTCCATTCCGCCAGTTCCCGGCAATGGCGGGCCGCCGATGCCAGCATGGTGCCGGTATCACCGATGCCGAAGCGGACATAGGCGCCCGTTTCCATATTCCCCATGAAGTCCAGGGAGCCGTCAGGGTTCTTGGCGATACAGGCATGGGCTACACAGATGCCCTGGTGGGTCCTGATGAGGGGAAAATGGACCCCCAGTACGGGCAGCAACTCGGTGCTTTCCTGGCCCAGATAACGGGCATAGACCTCCGCAGCAGGAATGTCCTCGATAGTGTAGACCCGATTCTTGTCGGCATGGGTGATGCGCAATTCCTTGCCCAGGGGCACCCAGTCCAGACTGTAGCGGTTCTGCACCTGCAGGCTGTCGCTGTAGAGGGCGACGGCCACGGCCCCTTCGCCGGTGATGCAGTCGTGATTGAACACATAGCCCTGATCGTGGAGCAGCAGATCACCGGCCAGCCCGCCGGCGATAATCATATCCGGGCACAAGCGGCCAATGCCCTTGACGTAATCCTCGCCATTGACCGAGCGGGCATTGGCAAAGGTGAGCAGCAGGCGCGGCGGATAGTGCTGGAAGTGCGCGCCGACCTGTTCACCCAGGGCGCTGCTGTCCGCTGCCCCGGCGGCCACCACTACCTGTAATTCGGTGTTTTCGAACTGGCAGAAGGAGAACAGCACGGATTTTTCCTGTAGCCGGCCATCCAGGATCTCCCCTGCAGAGGTCGCGCCGATGAGCGCCGCGTGCGGAAAATATTCTCCCACCAGGCGCTGGATCCGCCTGATCTGCTCCGGATCGCCGATCCCGGCAAAGACCTGGATCAACAGCCGGCTGTTGTCACTGAAACCGGTAGAGCGCAGCAGATCACACAGATCTATGCGGCCATCGTAGATGACGTTTTTTATTTGCATTCTTGTCCCCAGAATTGCTTGTCATGCAAGAATGACAGGCTTGCAACCGACAGCAGCTCCCTCATGGAGTTGCCATCCGGCGCCCGCTGTCAACCGCTGTGTATCCGATTGCCAGGCTAGGAGGGGTTGGGCCGGTGATAACGGTGGTCGAGAAAAAATCTATGCATCATTCATACACTCCCTTGATCGTCCCTTGAATCGCATAAACACACGGCACAGTATAACCATACAAGTAATGTGGTATTGTGCCGTTAATGCATTTAACGGTCACGCCTGGCAAGACTTTAGTCAGTTTGGCAAACTCATAGCCACAGAATCCGGGATTGGTTCGCAAAACAGGGGGCCACCGCCAATCGACGCACCACGGAAAAATCCTGCCGCCCCCGAAACTTGGAAAATCGAAGGCAGGCCAAATCTGTCATATCTGTCATAATAGGATGGCGCCGAGCGCGTCTTAGAAGAATCTTAGAAGAAAACTTGCCAAGGAATCCTCGACACCATGAAACGCCGCGAATTCATCAGACAAATAGGCGCCGCCACCCTGGCGACCGGCGCCGGGCTGGCCAGTGCCCCGGCCGTGCAGGCCGCCGGCAAGCGCTGGCGCTGGAAACTGGTCACCACCTGGCCGCCCAACTTCCCCATTTTCCAGGATGGCGTGAAGCACTTCGCGCGCCAGATCCGGCGCATGAGCGAGAGGCGCCTCACCATCCAGGTCTTCGCCGGCGGCGAACTCATCCCGCCTCTGCAGACCTTCGAGGCGGTCTCCCAGGGCAGCGTGGAAATGGGTCATGGCGCCGCCTATTACTGGGCCGGCAAGATCCCTGCCGCCCAGTTCTTCACCGCCGTCCCTTTCGGCCTTAATGCCCAGGGCATGAACGCCTGGTTCTACGGCGGCGGCGGGCTGGAGTTGTGGCGCGAGGTCTACGCCCCCCACCAACTGGTGCCTTTCCCCATGGGGAACACCGGCGTCCAGATGGGCGGCTGGTTCCGCAAGGAAATCAATAGCCTGGCGGATCTCAAGGGACTGAAAATGCGCATTCCGGGCCTCGGCGGCAAGGTGATCGCCAAGGCCGGGGTGAACCCCGTACTGCTGGCCGGCGGCGAGATCTACACCGCCCTGGAGCGCGGCACCATCGACGCCACGGAATGGGTGGGGCCTTATCACGATCTGCGCCTCGGCCTCTATCGCGCGGCGAAGAACTACTACTACCCCGGCTGGCACGAACCCGGCCCAACGCTGGAACTGATCATCAACAAGGCGGCCTGGGAAGGCCTGCCCAAGGATCTGCAGCTGCTGGTGGAAAACGCCGCCATGGCCACCAATCTCTGGATGCTGTCGGAATTCGAAGCGCGCAATCTCGAGGCCCTGCAGACCCTCAAGGAGAAATACCGGGTGCAGGTGCGGGCCTTTCCCGACGAGGTGCTCCATGCCCTGCACGGCTTCACCCGTCAGACCCTGGAGGAGGAGGGCGCCAAGGATGCCGTCTTCAAGCGCGTCCATGAACGCTACCGGACCTTTCAGGACACCCATGACGCCTGGAGCGCCATCTCGGAATCCGCCTATGCCAGGGCGCGCAAGCTCTGAGCGCCATGAGTGCTGAGCATCACAAGGACCGGCTGTTCCGGGACCGGGCTGCGCGGCCCGGCGAATTCGATTTCGGCGAGGCCACGGCGCGCGTGTTCGATGACATGCTGGACCGCTCGGTGCCTTTCTACCATGAGATTCAGCGCATGACAGCGGAAATCGCCGGCGATTTCGCGCTCCCCGGCAGCGTGGTCTACGATCTGGGCTGCTCCACCTGCGCCTCCTTCCCGGTCCTGGACCAGCACCTGCCAGCGGAGGTGCGCCTGATCGGCATCGATGCCTCCCCCGCCATGCTGGAACAGGCCCGCGCCAAGCTGCAAGCGGCCGCTTTCTCACGGCCCTTCGAGTTGCACTGCAGCGACCTGAACCAGGGCGTCCGGATCCACCAGGCCTCGGTGGTGATCATGAACCTGACCCTGCAATTCATCCGCCCCCTCTACCGGGAGCAGCTGATCCGCACCATCGCCGACGGGCTGCTGGCAGGGGGCTGTCTCATTGTGGTGGAAAAGGTGCTCAGCCAGCACTCCCTCATCAACCGCCTGTTCATCGACTACTACTACGACTTCAAGCGGCGCAATGGCTACCAGGATACGGAAATCACTCGCAAGCGCGAGGCCTTGGAAAACGTGCTGATTCCTTACCATGCCCGGGAAAACGAGGAACTGCTGCTGAACAACGGCTTCCGTAGCTGCGACAGTTTCTTCCGCTGGTACAACTTCTGCGGCCTGCTGGCAGTCAAATAGATTTCCTTTCTTTCCGCCCTCTTTTGGAAGCAGAGTGGGCGGTGCCCGCCAATAAACGTTGCGTAAGGTGTAAGGGGTGAGGTGTAAGGCGCGAATATGGGCCGCGATCACGCCTCACCCCTTACACCTCACGAATAAGCGAAAATTCGGGTGGGCGCTGCCCACCCGAAGCTACGAAGCGAATGAGGAGACTTCTGAGCAGGCGCTTGATTTCTCCTGCAACGCCCCCATCTTTGAGACATGATTGAAATCAAGTACTAGGCAGGAATTAGGACATGAACTTGAACCCTTTGAATTTTATCGTTTTTGGCATTACGGCCTTTGCTGTGGTCCATCTGCTGATCGGTGTCTTCCACTGATTGCACACTGTTTAAAACCCTTTTTCAGGCACACAGCGTAGGTCACCGCGACTGAACTGTTGCCTGGCCCCGGTCAGGTCCCTCCCCCAATCCCTCCCTCAATCCTGGCCGGGGATTTTTTTGCCTGCAATCCGGCGGCTTCAGAAACCCTGCAGCCTGTCCATGAGTTCCGGCAGCCAGAGGGTGAACTGGGGAAACACCACCAGCAGCGCCAGGGTGATGACCTGGATCAGGACAAAGGGGATGATGCCGCGGTAGATGTGCTGGATGCGGATCTCGGGCGGCGCCGCCGCCTTGAGATAGAACAGGGAGAAACCGAAAGGCGGAGTGAGAAAGGAGGTCTGCAGATTCACGGCGATGAGTACCGCGAACCACAGCAGATCAATGCCCAGGTAGGCGGCAATGGGTGCCAGGATGGGCACCACGATGAAACAGATCTCCAGGAAGTCCAGAAAAAAGCCCAGCACGAAAATGAGCAGCATGCTCACCGCCAGGAAACCCCATTGCCCGCCGGGCAGAGCGGACATCAGATCCTCCACCAGCATGTCGCCGCCCATGCCGCGAAACACCAGGCCGAAGGCCGTGGCGCCGATGAGGATCAGAAACACCATGCTGGTGAGGCGGGTGGTGTGGCGCATGGCCTCGCGCAGATGGCCCAGGCTCAGGCGCCGGTGCAGGGCCGCCAGCACCATGGCCCCCAGGGCGCCCACCGCCGCCGACTCGGTGGGGGAGGCGATGCCGAAGAAGATGGAGCCCAGCACCGCCACCACCAGCAGCAGGGGCGGCACCAGGCTGATGAGCACGCGGCGCAGCAGGCCACCACTGCCCGATACCGCCAGCTGCGAGGCATCCACCGGCGGCGCATGCTGGGGCCGCAGCCAGGCGATGAACAAGACATAGGCCATGAACAGCAGGATCAGCAGCAGGCCCGGCGTCACGGCGGCGATGAACAGGCGTCCCACCGGCACCCCGATGACGTCCCCCAGCAGAATGAGAATGATGCTCGGAGGGATGATCTGGCCCAGGGTGCCGGAGGCGGCGATGGTGCCGGTGGCGAGCGCCGGATGATAACGGTGCTTGAGCAGGGCGGGCAGGGCGATGATGCCCATGGTCACCACCGTGGCCCCCACCACGCCGGTGGTGGCCGCCAGCAGGGCCCCCACCACCACGATGGAAACTGCCAGGCCGCCGCGCACGCGGCCGAACAGCAGGCCCATGGTCTCCAAGAGGTCCTCGGCGAGGCCCGATTTCTCCAGGATCACCCCCATGAACACGAACAGCGGCACCGCCAGCAGGGTGAAGTTGGTCATGATGCCCCAGATGCGCAGGGGCAGCAGGTCGAAGAAGTCCAACCCCAGGAAGGTGCCGCCGAACAGCATGGCCACCGCCCCCAGGGTGAAGGCCACGGGGAAGCCCAGCAGCAGACACGCCACCGCCACGCCAAACATCACCAGCGCCCAGGCCTCGATCTCCATTACAGCTCGGGACCCTGATCGCTCTCTTGGGCAGGCGGCGCCTCATTGGGACAGCAGATGCGCTGCACGCTGCGGATCATCATGGCGATGCCCTGCAGCAGCAACAGTGTAAAGCCCACGGGGATGGCCGCCTTCAACAGATAGCGGTGAGACAGGCCGCCGGGATCGGGGGAGCCTTCCCCCATGCGGTAGGCATTCTCCACGAAGGGCAGGCTGGCATGGATCACCAGCAGGCAGAAGGGGATGAGAAACAACAGGCAGCCCAGCAGGTCGATCCAGGCCCGGCCGCGCGCCCCCAGGCGGCAACTCTGATAGAACACGTCCACCCGCACATGGGCGTCGTGCTTCAGGGTATAGGCGGCGCCGAGGAGAAAGATCAGGGCAAACAGATGCCATTCCAGTTCCTGCAAGGCCACGGAACCGCTCTGGAACAGATAGCGCATGGCCACGTCATAGCTGATCACCAGCACCATCAGCAGCATCAGCCAGGCAACGGCCCGCCCGCTCCATTCGCTCAGGGCCTCTATCACCTCGGCGATTTTGGCGACCAATTTATACAGGGGCTTCATAGGTTCAGTGTTGTCTCTCTCGAGGGGTGATGAGTAATGCGTAATGGGTAATGCGTATGGATGTCCCATCAGCACCGCCCCACCACCCATCACTCATCACGCATCACTCATCACCCCTAAGATTAAACGGCCAATACCAAGGCGAGCGCTCCAGTTCCCCGCGGCAGGCGGCCAGCTGGGCGCGGTAGCGCCGGGCAGTGTCCGCCACGCGCTGCGCCGCCTGCTGCAGCCAGGCCTTTTCCCGGTAGCTCTGGCGCTGGTAACCGCCATGACCCTCGTGATAGGCCAAGTACTGATGGTAGGCATCCCACTTGGAGATCCCCAGCCGCTCCTGGCTGAGGCGGCCATACCAGCCGATGAAATCCACCGCATCGCCGAAGTCGTCACGGTCGGCCCCGCTGTTGCCGCTCTGGCGTCGGTACCAGTCCCAGGTCTCGTCCTTCACCTGGGCATAGCCATAGGCGGAACTGAGCCAGGTGGTGGGAATGAAGCCCCACAGCTTTTTCCGCGGCGGCCGCGCCAGGGAGCGGAAACTGGATTCCTGGCGCATGATGGCCATCTGCACATGCACCGGCACCCCCCATTTCTCGAAAGAGGCCACAGTATCCCGATACCAGCCGGGTTTTTCCCGGAAGATGGCGCAGACATCGGCAGGGTCCCGCGGCGGTCCGGCGCAGGCGCCCAGCAGCAATGCTGCGGTCACGATGAGTTGCCAGCGGGCCCTCATGATGGGGATGGGTGCCTCCTTTGCTCATGCGCTGCGGCGCGAGACCCCACCGTGGCGCTTGAGGTGCACCAACACCAGGGAAATGGCCGCCGGGGTCACGCCGGCGATGCGCGCCGCCTGGCCCAGGGTGGCGGGGCGGGTCTCGGCCAGCTTCTGGCGCACTTCCGTGGACAGGCCATGCACTTGGCCGTAGTCCAGATCCGATGGCAGGCGCAGTTCCTCGTGGCGGCGTTGGCGCTCGATCTCGTCCTGCTGGCGCTCGATATAACCGGCATACTTGGCCTGCACTTCCACCTGCTCCGCCACCCGGGTGTCATTCACCCCCGGGCCCATGCCCGGCAGGCTCACCAGGTCCTGATAGCGCACCCCGGGACGGCGCAGCAGTTCCAGCAGGGTGTATTC